>CALXXQ010000154.1 GCA_944392715.1 uncultured Brachyspira sp. | reverse complement strand
TGATTGGATAAAGGAATTAAAGCCTGAAGATTCTTCAAGAGGTTATTATCTTGGGGCAAAATTACTAAGCATACTTGCTCCTCAAAATAATAATCATGAAACTTTAGAAGTTCCTGTTTCTTTGGATATAAAAAACAGAGAAATAAAAAATGGAATTATAGATTATGATTTTATAGTATCTCAAACCAAAAATGCTTTAGATATTTTAAATAAAAATAATCCTGATAAAATAATCACTTTTGGAGGTGAATGTTCTGTAAGTGTAGTGCCTTTCACATATTTAAATAAAAAATATGATAATGATATTGCTTTAATTTGGATAGATGCTCATCCTGATATTACTTTACCGGAAGATAATACTTATGCAGGATATCATGCTATGGCTGTTAGTGCTTGTATGGGCAATGTTGATAAAGAGATAAGCTCTATACTTCCAAGCAGAATTTCAGCTGATAGAATATTATTTGTAGGGCTTAGAGATTGGGAAAGAGATGAGATAAAAAAACGTCAGAAAGAATACGGCATAAATCATTTTGCTCCTGAAGAAGCTTCAAGCGAAAATATAATAAATTGGATTAAAAAATCTAATGCTTCTAAGGTTTTAATACATTTTGATTTGGATGTGCTTGATCCTAATGAGATAATAGCTGCTGTAGGTGTTTCTCCTAATGGAATGAAGATAAATGAAGTAGTAAGAATAATAAATGATATTTCAAAAGAAAAAGAGATTGTTGGTTTTACTATAGCTGAACATATGCCAAGAGTTGAAATAATGCTTAAAAATATGATGTCTGATTTAGACTTATTTAATTAATTTAATAAATAACAAACAATAAAAAATATATAAGGATTAATTAATTATGGAAAAAAAAGAATTAACTTGTATATGCTGTCCTATGGGATGTACTTTATATGTGGATTTAGAAGGAACTGAAGTTATGAGCATAACTGGTAATACTTGCAAAAGGGGTGATACTTATGCCAGAGATGAGGTTGTACGCCCTGTGAGAATGGTTACTTCTATAGTAAAAGTAAAAAATGGAAAGTTAAAAATGCTTCCTGTAAAAACTAAAGAGCCTATAGACAAATCAAGAATTAATGAATGTCTTGAAGCTTTAAAAACTGTAGAAGTTAATGCTCCTGTTCATATAGGGGATATTATAATTAATAATGCTGCTGGTGTTGATATAATTGCCACTAGAAATGTTGAGGCGGTTTAATTATATTATTATTCAAAATGCTTATATAAATTATTTTATGAGGGTACTCTATAATATAGAGTGCCTTTTTATTTATTTTTTTTATTTTTTATAGTATCATATAGAAAAATACTTGGAGCATTATATGGATAAAAAATTCAAACAACAATTCGATAAGGTAAAAGATTTATTAGTTCCTAGTTTTGATTTGGATAAGCCTTTTAAAGATAAAAAATTTAATGATACAGAACTTGATATATTAGATATAGGAGAAGTTAATTTATCATCAGGAAAAATAATTGCCTGCGACCCTTTAGCATATTTATATGAAGAGCAAGTATCTTCTTTCATTCAAACAGTAGAACCTAATAAATATAAAGTATCTCTTCTTATTATAAAAGATGAAGAAAGAATTGCCATTTCAAAAATATCTTTTTCAAATAATGAACCAAAAAGATATGAACTTGCTGTAACAGGAGAGGAAGATTTGTCTGAAGTTGAAGAAGGGGAGTTTTTTGGCTATCCTGTAGATGCTGGTATGGGATGTTTCTGTGATTATGATGCGGCAAAAAAATATTTTGAATATGAAAAGAAACTTGAAGTTAATGGAGATTTCGACAACAGATACGACGATTTATTTGCTGACCTTTTAGAAGATAATGCTAAAAAGAATCCTAAATATCAATCTGAATATGGTGATTGGCTTAATTGGAATATTCCTGAAAGCGATTTGAATATAGTATTATTCACAAGCGGTTATGGTGATGGTTATTATCCTTCTTATTTTGCTTATGATGAAAATGATAATATATGTGCTTTATATACTATATTTATAGATTTAAATGATGATGAAGAATAATCTTTAATTTATTGATATATATATTACAAATTTAAAAAAATCTTGGGTGGGCAGCTAAAATAACAGTGTAAAGTTAAAAAGAAAAATAATTTGAAAATTACATATAATAATTAAAAATTTAAAGGGTGGGCAAATGTAATTAAATTTTTAAACTTTTATTAATTCCCCGCCCTTTATTCTATAAAGCTTCATTTATTATTTTTATTTAAATCATATTTTCTGCTTTAATAGAATTGTTAATACCCGCCCTAGTTTTTATTATATTTTTAACTTTAATTTAAATAGCATTTAATTAAATTTTTATTATATTCTTGTTTATACAGATAAAAACAGTAAAAAATGTAAATTTATCTAAAATTTTCTGTAAACAAAATTGACATGTAAAAATAAATATATTATAATGTAAATATAGCTAATATTAAATTTACATTATATTTACAAAGGATATGTTTATGAAAAAATCAATTTTTAAAGCAATACCTATCTTAGCAATATCCGGAAGTATGTTATTCGCTCAATATTATGATCCATACTACTATCAGGATAATAATTATAATAATCAGAATAATGGTTATCAGGATAATAATTACAATACTCAGAATAATGCATATCAGAACAATAATACAGCAGCCCCAGCGAATAATTATTATAATTATTATGAAGAGTTTATGAAAGTATTGTCTCGTGAGGCTAATGATCCTAACAGCATTTTTTACAGCCCTTCATTCTCTCAGCAGTATAATAATAATACTCAAATGAGTTCAAATCCGTATCAAGATGTTATGGATGCTATGAATTTAGCTTCTCAAAATTATAATGCTCAGAATAATACTCAAAGCTATGATAATAGTTATAATCAAGACTATAACAATACTTATGATTATTCTCAAAACTATAATAATCAAGGTTATGACAATACTCAGAATTACAATACTCAAGGCTATGATAATACTCAAAACTATAACAATCAGACATATAATAATATTCCAAATCCTTATGAAGAATTAATGAATATGCTTGAGAAAGAATCAAAAAATCCAAATAGTCCTTATTATAGTCCTAATACTGATGCACAGAATAATAATAGTGGAAATAATGGATATAATGCTTATCAATATTATTATGATCCTTATCAAAATAATTATGCTGCTCAAGATTATTCATATGATAATAATAATCAAACATCAGCATATGAAAGTACTGAAAAAAATCCTTATGAATTGGCAGCAGAGGAATTAATAAAGGCCGCTGAAGAATTGACTAAAAAAGCTAATGAACAGCAAAATAATAATAATAATGTTCCTGCTAATAATGCACAATATAATGCTGCTCCTGCTGATAATAGCACTAAAAAGAATACTCAAAATTTCTATACACCTTTCAAAGTTCCTCAAAAAGTTTTTGATGCTGTTAATAGAGCATATCCAAATGCACAAATATGGGATATTTCAGTTGAAAACATAGGAATATATCAAGTTCAATTAAATAATGGAATAACTCTTCATGTAGATAGAAATGGAAGAATTATGAACGAAGGATCAGGCAATTATTAATATTGCTTTATATTTTAAGAAAATAGGAGTCTTATTTTAAGGCTCCTTTTTTCTTTTAAATTTATTTACTTTAAAAGAAAAGTTTATATACTATTATTGCAAAGAAATAATTAGGATTATTATTATGTCATTAAATATACCTTATGAAAAAATAGTAAATGAAGATTATATTGGTAAGGAAACTAATCCAATAAATCAGCAGGAAATTTATAGTTTAGCCCAGCAATATAGTAATGATATTATAGGAAATTTTAAAGATGAAGGAATTAGTTTGCTCATAGTGGATCCTCAAAGAGATTTTGTTGATATGGAAAAAGGGGCTTTAGCTGTAAAAGGGGCAACAGAAGATTTAAAAAGAATAATAAGATTTATATATGATAATATAAGCAAACTTTCTAGCATTTATGTTACATTAGATACTCATAGATATGATTCTATATTTCATCCAATTATGTGGGAAGATTATAATGGTAATACGGTTTCTCCTTTTACTGAAATAACTTTAGAAAAGATAAAAAATGATGAGATAATACCAATTTATGATGAAGGCATACAAATAGACTATGTAAAAAAATTAAAATGGCAAAATAGCCAGAATTTAATGATATGGCCTTATCATTGTATATACGGTACAGACGGCTGGTTAATAGATAAACAGCTTTCTAATATGTTATTATTTTTTGAGGCATCTAGAAAAATGTATATTAATAAAATATTAAAAGGGCAGGATAATTTTAGCGAAATGTATGGGGTTATAAGACCTGAAGTTCTTACAGAATATACAAAAGAATATGATACTTCTTGGGTTTATGATATAGGCAATTCTGATAAAATATATATATGCGGAGAAGCTAAAGATTATTGCGTATATGAAAGTGTAAGACAATTTTGCGAGGTGTATTGCAATGACAGAGATGTTACAGAGACTATAAATGTAATGATGAATTGCTGCAGTGCCATAGGAGATAATGCACAAAGTGATAAAAAATATGAAGCACTTTCCAATGAACATGGAATAAAACTAATAAATATATAATAAAAAGTGTAATAATAGCTATTGCTTTTTTTTATTGTTATGTTATAATATTGTAACTTAAAATTATTATTTTGCGGGCGTCGTATAATGGTTATTACCTTAGACTTCCAATCTAAAGATGACGGTTCGATTCCGTTCGCCCGCTCATATTACCTTTCAAACCTCTAATTAAGCTTATCATAAATATCGTAAAAATATCTTATAGAAGAAATAATATCTCCATTTTTACACATCTCTAAATATTTTTCTCTATTTACTATCATAGCATCACTCACTTCATTTTCCTGAAGAATTAAATCATCTATATTAACATCTCTTCTAAACATATAAGAATCTACTATAGTATTTGAAAACTCAAGTACAAAAGAAGTTAAAAATACCGCATCTTCTTTTTTGAATGATAATCCTATTTCTTCTTCAAGTTCTCTGACAGCCCCTTCAATACTATCCTCTCCAGCTAATATAGAGCCTTCAGTACATTCCCACATATTAGGACATATTTTTTTACTGTTATGTCTTTTTGTAATTATAACTTCATCATTACTATTAACCACCCAAGCATGTATAACTATATGATAATCATCTTTATTTAAAGGTATTCCTCTTTGATGTAAGCGTCCTGTTTTATTTTTACTCTTATCGTATATATCCCAAATCTCTGACATAAATATTTTCCATAATTATATTTTATAAAATAAAAAAGCCTCCTTAAAAATTAAGGGGGCTTTCATAAGTTATCGGATTGCTATATTATATTATTTTATAATATAAATTTCAAGGCTCTTAGTATTTCATAATAGTCATTATTTTCAAAAATTATTGTAGTATCATTAATTTTTTTTGCTCCAGGGTAAAATGAAACCTTATGAGCATATCCATGTTCTTTATAGCAAACCTCTAATTTAAAATGATTAGGAAGTTTTAATAATTTACCTTTAAAATCCTGACTTAATGCCTCTTTAGTTTTTTCCTTAATCATCTTAATCATCAAATTAGGAGAATAGTTAATAGTAGAATAACCAATTCCCTCTTTTACAGAAAGCGTTATTAAATTAGGGTGATTAGGATTCATCTTTAAAGCCTCTTCGCATAATCCCTTGTCGCCTGACAAAAATACTGTAGGTACTTTTCTATAAGCTGCAGCATAGCTGAAAAACATAAACTCGCTTGCAAGTACATCATTGAGCTTCACATAAACATTTCTATTATTCATAGTATGTGAAAGCGGATTATTACCAATAGAAGCAGCATTATGATATCCAATAAACATTATAGCATCAAAGCTCTCATCAATACCTTCTATCATAGAATAAGGGTCTCCGCTCCATCTTCTATGTATTTTCACGCATTTAGGCAAAGCCGTTTGATCTATATTCATAGCAGAGTCATGAGCATCTTTTACAAATATTTCTTTTGCCCCCGCATCAATAGCTCCCTCGCATGCTGCATTAACTTCTTTAGTCATTTGCAAAGTATGTTCTTTATAAGTTAAACTTCCAGCATCGGTATCAGGCCATTGTGTAGTTGTAGTAATTCCTTCTATATCCGCACTAATAAAAACTTTCATGATAATTCCTTTAATATTTAAAAATTATTTTAATGATTAAAGACTATATTATATTTTTGATTTAATTCAATATATTTTTTATTGTTTTATAGTCTCAACTATAAAAGGTTTAATTTTTATTTGTTATAATAAAATATTTGAAAGATGCTTTATGTATTGATATAATTTTTTATTTTATCAACTTTTTTCGGACTTCGTCAAAGTTGCAAAAAAACAAATTATTAAATTATATATAATTATTTATGTAAAATATTTTCATTATAGAATAATGAATTATAAGATAAGTAATTATTTTTTATTATTCTTTTCCCATCGCAAAGCCACCACTTTAAATGTAAAATATAACCTAAATTTAGCTTAAAAATGCAGTTCTTCGTGAAGCGTATCTGAGCCTGTCGAGGATATAAGGTTCTTTTATACCAATACTTACAGTACTTCCTCCGGTCGTAAAAGAACTGGGGT
>CALXXQ010000153.1 GCA_944392715.1 uncultured Brachyspira sp. | reverse complement strand
TGGAAAAAATGCATTAATAATAGCGGCAGGAAATTCATATATAGATACAGTAAAAGTTCTTCTTACAAATGGAGCTGATGTTAATTCTGCTGATAATGATGGTTGGACTTCTTTGATGTATGCTGCTAATAATGGGGATATTGAGCTTGCTAAAGTATTAGTAGAAAATAAAGCAAATGTCAATGCTAAAAGTTATGAAGAAAAAACACCTCTTTTATATGCAATAAATAGCCCTATAGAATCAAGCAGAAATGATATGATAAATCTTTTAATAGAAAATAAGGCAAATATCAATATAGAAGATAGTGATGGATTTAGCCCATTAACTGTAGCTGTTATGAATAATGACACAGAGCTTACAAAATTATTAATAGCTAATAAGGCAGATCTTTCTGTTGTAACTAAAGATGGGGAGAGTTTAATAGAATATGCTATAAATAATGATAATGTTGATTTGCTTCAGATATTGGTAGAGGCTGGTGCTGATATAAATTATGCTGGTATATCAAGTTATACTCCTTTAATGATAGCTGCTAAAAGCGGGGCTGAAAATATAGCTAGAATTTTATTGACACAAAAAGTGGATATTAATGCAGTTGATAAATATGGAGATACAGCTTTGCATATAGCTTCAGAATATTCAAAACTTCCTATTGTTAGAATGATTTTAGAAAAAAAGCCTAATTTAAATATACAAAATCAAAATGGGGATACTCCTTTACATAAAGCTGTTAATTCTGGTAATGTTGATATAGTAAGCGAGATTGTATTATCTGGTGCTGATGTTATGGTTAGAAATAATAGTGGAAAATATCCTATTGATATAGCTAGAGATAATAATAATAATGCTATACTTGAAATACTTAAAGAAGCTGAAGATAAACAGAATTCTAACTAATGCATATTTATGTATAATAATTAATAAAGTATTATACCATTTATACCGTTAATAGTAGTAATATCTTAATTTATTAATAATAATTTAATATGAAAAAAATAATATTACTATTAATTTTTATTTTAACTATGAATCTATATCCTAAAGTAGATATGAAACAATCAACCATAATAGAAAAAAAAGATTATGGTTATATAGTTTATGCTGAGGATTATTATAGACTTTATTCTCTGCCTTCTTATTATGCTGAATATGATTTGCTCAGAAATGTAGATTATTTAGAAAGAGCTTTGAATGCTCCTTTTGATTTTGTAAATAGAGCTCTAACTATCATAGAAACAGAAGAGGCTTATACTAGATATAAAGATCTTATGCATATGCAGTTTAATTATCTAATAACACAGAATTATATTTATCTTGCAGGACTTTATGATAAAAAGAACTATTATTTCTATAATTCTCAATTTGATGAGGATATAAAGAAAAGTTTTGAATATGCGGTATACTTTTATAATTTGGTTAAGGAAAGATGGGCTATTACTAAAGAATTGGCATCGAAAGTTATGAAAAATAAGGCCAGATTGGAAATGGATAATTTAATTGATAAGGCTTATAAAATAGCACTTGGTGAAATTGATTATAATAAAACAGCTGATAGGCAGCTTAAGCATATAGATGAAATTTTACAGGAAATGGAAAATTAATTATTTATTTTATATAAAAATTAGGGAATAAATTATGTTTAAGGCAATGAATAAATACTATGAAATTAATTTTGATAAAATCATAGAAATGAAAGAAATCATGATTAAGGAAGATATAGAATTGACTTGTGTTAATTCTAATGGTATAAGTATTATTGTTCCAGGAAATGCTATTGATATACTTTTAGGTCAAAAAGATAATATTCTTCTTAAAGATGCTAAATACTATATATCGTCATTTTCTACAAAGTTTTTTAACTTAAATAATCCTCAAACTAATGAAAATAGTGTAGTTGAAGGAGCTGATGATAACAAATATAGTGAATATGAATATTTTTATCATATTTATAAAAATTGTATGCCTTCAAATGAAAAATTAAAATCAGCTAATAATACACTTTTAAATAAAATAGTAAGTGAGAAAACAAATAATAGATTATATTTATTAAAACCTTATTTAGATCAATTGAAATTAGAGGCCAAAGCTCCTAAAGTTACAGCTGAAATAGCAGTAAATATAGAACGTTTATTGACAGGTATGGGTATTGTAGGAAGATTGGATTTTATTAGACATTTAAAATATATTAAAAGCTCAAGTAAGAATGTTAATGCTAAAATAAATTCAGAAACAGAAACTATGGTTGTAAATATGATGAGCTCTATAGTAACATATTTAGAAAAAGAATATTTCTTTAGAGATATTTTTGATAATATGGATATGCTTAATGACAGTAATATATTAAGCCATAGCAATAGAGTTTGCATACTTATGATAGAGTTTTTATACTATTATAATAATATATTTAATAAGGGATTAAGTACTAAACTAAGACAAGATTATAAAAATATATATTTAGATAAATATAAAATAATTACAACTAAGCTTAATCTTATGAAGGGAATAGAAAAATTAGAGAATATTTATAAGCTTGGAATAAGAAAATTTACAAGTTCAGAAATATTAAGTTATGCTATAGGAGCTTTTTATCATGATATGGCTATGCTTAATATGACAGATTTTGTTCCTACAGATGAGTTTATAAAGGATGGAGATTTTAAGGATTTCCATACACCAAAAGCTTATTATTTCCTAAAATATTTGCTAAATCAAAAATATGAAGCTTGTTTAATTGCTGGTTTGCATCATGAATGTTATGGTTATGGCAGCGGAATATTAAAGAACTTCGTTGATAAGAAAGCTAATGATCCTAAGCATAAAGTTGATTTTTTAATGTCTTTTGAGCCAGAAGATATAGTTAATGCAGAATGTCTTGCTTATTTTCCTGCTAAAATGTTTGAAGTTGTAGATATATATGATACTTTGACATTTATGCAAGGCAATAGGAATAAAAAACCTGAAGAAGTAGCATTATTTATGAAAAATATGTTTACAGAAGATAAAATAGCTATAGATCCAATAGTATTTGATTTATTTATTCAATTTTTATATGATACAAAAGGTATAAATATTATTAAAGAATAATATTATTTTCATAATTGTATTTGACTTTTAATAATAAAAATATATAATCATTTTATTATGTATAATGTTATAGTAGCAGGCTCAACTGATTTTACAAGAGATTGTATCTTACAATTAATGGAATTGGATAATGTTAATCTAAGTGCTGTAATAGCTCCAATAGATACAAAAAAAGATAGAAAGGGAAATATTATTAATTCCCCTGTTGTAGAAATTGCTTTAGAAAAAAAACTTAATCTTTTTCAGCCAGAGAGTATAAATAAAGATGATTTTTATGATACTCTTGTAGATATGAATCCTGATTTTTTTATAGTTGTTGCATATGGTAAGATATTAAATAAAAGAACTTTAGCTATACCTAAAATAATGCCTCTCAATATTCATGGTTCTCTTTTACCTATACTTAGAGGTGCAAGTCCTGTGGAACATGCTCTACTTTATGGTTTTGAAAAGAGCGGTACTACATTACAAAAAATGGATTTCAAATTAGATGAGGGAGATATTATACTTCAGCATGAATTTGATATAAATAAAGATTGGAAATTTTATGATTTGTATGATAAAATAAAGGAAAGCGGGGTATATATATTAAAAGAGTTCTTTAAAGACACTGATAAATATATATCTAATATGATTAAGCAAGATGAAGCATCAGCTACTTATTGCAGTAAAATTAAAAAAGAAGATGGAAAGATTGACTTTTCAAAAGATGCCTATAGCTTGCATAATATGACAAGAGCTTTTGTAAGATGGCCTACGGCTTACTGTTTTTACAAAAATATTTCTATAAAAGTTTTTAATAGTGGATATATTCTTAAGGATAATAATACCAATAATGATTTTGGTAAAATAGTAGATATTAATAATGATGGTATTTATATACAAGCTTTAAATGGTATATATATCATAAAAGAACTTCAAAGAGAAGGTAAAAAAAGACAGACAGTGAAAGAGTTTTTATGCGGTAATAAATTGAGTATCGGAGAATATTTTAATTAAAAATCGGAGTACAATTACATAATATGAAAAATATATTTAATAAAATTTCACTTCAAATAAAAAAAATCATTAGAATTATCCTACCTGATGGTATAATTGATGATCCTAAATCTTTTAAGGTATTTAAAAGATTATTACTTTTTGCATTATTTCTTTTTGTTTTACAGGGATTTATAGTTTGCATAATAGTTTTTGTAGTAGTGAAGTCTGGAGGGGAGTCTTTTGAGCTTCCTGATGTTCAAGGTAAAGAGGTATTTCAGGCATTTAACTTATTGGAAAAAGAGGGTATGAATCTCAATGTACAAACTCATTATTTTGATAATTATCCATTAGGCACTATTGTCAGTCAAGAACCTAAAGGCGGTGTCAGAGTAAAAAGAGGAAGAACAGTATATTTGGTTGTTAATGTAGCTGAACAGGCTCTTATAAAAATGCCTGATATTACAGGTATGAAGTATGAAGAAGCTGTTTCTATAATAAGCAATGAGGTTCTTAGTACAATGACAAATGCTAAATTACTTCCTAAGGTTAATATTAGTGATAGTATGTACGAAAATAATATAGTATTATCACAAATTCCTGCTGCAGATGAAGTTGTTGGCGTTAATAGTGAAATAATATTAACGGTTAATAATAAAGAATCTCAATAGCAATAAAATTATATTTAATATAATATATATAAGAAGATATAAAGAAAACAATCTTTTTTTCCGAATATTATATTGGAGAGTTGTACAGTGGAAAAGAAAGAATGTGAATTTTGCGGCAGTACTGAATCAGAAGTTTATATAAAGACTGATTTAGTAAGCTACAATAAATGCTTAAATTGCGGACTTATATATCAGTATCCTGTTTTGAGTCAGCAGGAAATAGATGATATATACAGCGATAATTATTTTGAGTATGAAGTAGCCAATCAAGATAATTTTTTCGGTCTTATGAAATTAGCTATGAAAGATATAGGATTTGAAAAAATAGAGGGTGAGTTACCAAATAAAAATGTACTTGATATAGGATGTGCTACAGGAAAGATGCTGAATTATTTAAAATCTAAAGGCTATAATGCTCAAGGTATTGAAATATGTTCATCATCAGCTGAATATGCTAGGAAGAATTATGATATAGTAGTACATGAAAAACCTTTGATTGATGTAGGTTTTGAAAGTGATTATTTTTCATTCATACATTTTTCACATGTTATAGAGCATGTACCAAATCCAGCAGACACTTTAAAGGAAATTTACAGAATACTTGCTAAAGGCGGATATTTGGCAATTACAACACCTAATGCAGATGGTATGTTTGCCAAGAAATATGGGGGTTCTTGGAGAGCTGTAATGCCTCAGCATTTATGGTTATTTTCTAAACCTACATTGTCAAAATATATGAGAGATGTTGGATTTAACATAGTCAGCGATTTTTCTTGGGGATCTATACCTATAGAGAAAAAACCAAATAAAATAATTAAGACTTTTTTTGATAAATATGTTAAATTATTTAATGTAGGAGATGTTATGCTTTTTCTATGTAAAAAGTAACATCGAAAGTAAAAATATATGTATTGAGTTGTTTTAAGGAGAATATATGGCTAAAGAAATTATAAAACCAACACTATCAATTGATCCTAATAATTATGAATTTTACTATGATAATACCATTAATACTAGAGAAATTTATGATCAAATTGTAGATGTTGACAGCGGGGATCAGAATTTATATGAGGAACTTTTAAAAAATTATGTTCGCCCTGGTGATGCCATATTAAAATCTATTTCAAAACGTGAAGGAATAAAAGCTGGTAAAAATGTTAAATTTGATAAGATGACAGGGCTTTATAAAACTTCTGTTTATGGTTATGTATTTTATGATGAATTAAAATCAGTTTCTGTTATACCTGTTATAAATGTTGCTGATAAATGGAGAGGTGTTATGGTTCTTCCTCCTCAAAAACATCAGAAAAAACAGCTTACACTTGAAGAAATACAAACTATTATATCAGAGATACCTATAAAATTAATGGTTGATTATGATAAAATAACTGAATTAGTTGAGCATAATTTTAAGTATGATGAAGGAGTTATGTGCGTATTTGTAGAGGGAAGAAAGCCTATAGACGGCAATGTTCAGAAAGTTATACTTGATTATGATTTTACTATAGACAGCGGAAAAGAATCTGAAACAGGTGCTATAGATTTTAAAGAAAGAGGATTTATTCATAATATAGAAGCTGGTGTTCAAATAGCTCATTTTATGGAAGAGAAGCCTTCTATAGACGGACTTGATATATATGATGTTTTAATGGAGGCTCATCATGATGATGATCCTTGTTATAAATTAGGTAAAAATGTTACAGTTGATGATGATGGTATTGTTATTAGAAGCGGTATTAGAGGAATATTAAGTAATCATAATAATACTTTATCTGTAAGTACTGTAGCTGAGATAGATAAAGTAGATTTATCAACAGGAAATATAGAAGTTAATGGTTCTCTTATTATTAGAGATAATGTTGCTCCTGGTTTTAGTATAAAGACAGAGGGAGATATATTAGTACATGGAAATATTGAAGATGCTGATATAGAATGTGCTGGAAATTTAATTGTTTCTGGTGGTATAATAGGAGGTCCTAATAGTACAATACAAGTTAATGGTAAAATGTATTCACAGTTCATTAGAAATGCTAATATAGTATGTAAAGGAGATGTATTAGCCCAGCAGCTTGTTAATTCAGAAATAGCAGGAAATGATAGGGTTATTGTACTTGAAGGTAAGGGAGTTATTATTGGAGGAAATGTTAAGGCATTAAATGGAGTTTGGGCTAAAAATATAGGTTCTATGAGTGAATCAAAAACTACTATTACTGTTGGAAGAGATGCCGAGGCAGACGCTGAGTTTAAGAATATAGTTTCTACTATTAAAACTAATAAAGAAGAGATAAGCAAAATAAAGTCTCTTTTAGGTACAGAATATTTCAAAAATCCTAAGGCATTTATAGAGAGAATACCTCCTAATAAAAGAGAAGGTATAAAAGATATATTAAGAAGAATTACAAATCTTGTTAGAGAAACTGCTCAATTAGAATCTAAAAGAGATGAAATGAGTGTAGAATTTGAAAAATTATCTCATAGCAGTATAACTTCAATGGAAGGATTTTTTCCTGGTGTTACGGTTTATATATCAAGTATGAGAAAATATATATCCAAAAAGATTTCTGGTACAGAATATTTCTATTCTAAAGAACTTAGAGATATATCAGAAAAAGCTCCTAAATTACTTCCTATAGAGGAATATGATTTTCCTAAAGAGATAAAGCGTGATTAATATTTTTATAATAATATAAATAAAAAAGACAAGGTATTAACCTTGTCTTTTTTATTTATATCTTATATTTCACAAACAGGAGACTGTCTTACTCTTATTTTTACAGCACTTCCTTCTCCGAATATGGAGTTCATATACTTTTTATATTCTTCTGCTTTATTCATAGGTATTAATGCCTGTATAGTTCCAGCAAATCCTCCTCCATGTACACGGCAGGCACCTTCTCCTTTTAAGAAGTCTTTTGTAAGAGTGAGTCCTAAGGCAACTCCCATATTTTTTGAACTTGTAACAGAATAACAATTTTGTAAATACATAAAACTTGAAAGTCCTGATTCATTCATAAGTTTTATATATGTATTTATATCATCATTTTTTAATGCATTTATCTGATTTATAACTCTTTCATTTTCTTCTATAAAATGATAAGCCCTCATAATTGCCCTGTCTCCAATTTCAGCTCTTAATTTAGAAGCATTTTCTATTAATTGATTTTTTGTTATTTCTCTGCATACTTTCTTTCCAAAATAATTTGCAATAGCATTCATTTCCTCTCTTATAGCAGCATATTCATTTGTAAGACCGCTATGATCCCCTTTGGCATCTACTATCATAAGAGCATACCCTTTGCTTTCAAAATCATATTCTACTTTTTCTATTATAGGATTATCATTATCTCTAAAATCTATAGACATAATTCCTCCTACAGAACATCCCATTTGATCCATAAGTCCGCAAGGTTTTCCAAAATATACATTTTCAGCATATTGTCCTATCTTTGCTATATCAACTTTGCTTATTTTTTCATCATTATATAAAGCATTCTGTATTTCACCAATTAAAGATTCAAAGCTTGATGAACTGCTGAGTCCGCTTCCTATAAGTACTTTATTATTTATAGTTACTGTACATCCGCCTATATTATAGCCTTTGTTTTTTATTCTAGCACAAACACCTCTAGTTAATGCATTAGATTTACCATACTCATCTTTATTTATATTCAAATCATTAATATCTATAATGTCAGGGGTGTTAGAATAATCAGTATAAACTAATATTTTATTATCATCTCTCTTTGAAACTATTGCCAGCTTATCCAAATTTATAGAAGCTGTTAATACGCATCCATTATTATGATCTGTGTGATTTCCTGAAAGTTCTGTTCTTCCTGAGGCGCTAAATAAATGAATTTCTTGTTTTTCTTCTATACTCTCAAAATGCTTTATAGTGTCATTTAGTCTATCATATGCTTCTGATATGCTGTTTGTATCTCCTCCATATATCAAGGAAAATTTCTCATCCATGCTTTTTTCTTTTAAAAATTGTTTTAATTGACTGATATTATACATTTTGAATCCTTATATTTTTATAATAATTTTATGATATACAATTATATTGATTTTGTCAAAATAAAATAGTAAAAATAAAAATAAAATTAATTTACATATTTACAATAAATTTACTAAATATTTACTTTATATGTAAAAAAATACCTGTTTTTTAGTATTTTTAGTAAAAATTATTTACAAATATCTGGACTTTTTAAAGTTTTTGATATATAATATTATTATGATGATAAGTTATTATAAACGGGGGTTATTTATGAAATTTATGCAAACTTTGAAATTTAAAATGCCTTTTACTATTATATCATCTGTAGCTATAATGCTTCTTGTGCTTATGATAGTAATAATTTCTGCTTCAGCTGTATTTATAGAAAGAACAGCTTTAAGAGGCTTCCAAGAAACTGCTGATGGTTATAGGGATTTAGTTTCAGTATGGTTAAACGATCAGAAGGATTTAACTTCTGTAATAGCTAAAGAATCTGAGTTTTTAGATTATTTTAAAAATCCTAATGATTTAACTTTTACTATTGCTAAAACTGAGTTAGAAGAATTAGTACAGGAATTAGGAACATATGTTTCTTCACTTTCTTTGTATGATTTGAATGGAAATCTTTTGACAGATAGTTCAAGCGGAAGTACTATACAAACTAATATATCTGATAGAAGTTTATGGGAAAGATTTATCAAAACAGGATATCAATATTCAATAGATGATGAGATAGAAGTTTCTCCTATTAATCAAGAGTATGTTATAAGTATATTGGCTGGTGTTATCGATTACAGCGGAAAACCTGCTGGAGTTTTAGCAGCAGAATTAAAATGGAATAATTTTGCTAAAAAATATTTTTCTGAGATTACTATAGGAAAAACAGGAAATATTTATGTTGTAGATGAAGATGGAAAAAGAGTAGCTCATAAAGATGTTAAAAAAATCAATACTATATCTGAAGGTTCAAGAAATGCTTTACAGGCTGCATCTACTCAGAAAAAAGGTTCTCTTCATTATGAAGATGATGGAGAAAAAGTTATGGTATTTTCAAGACTTGAGAATATAGATTGGATAATGTGTGTTACTATGCTTGACAGTGAATTTTATTCAGATAGAAATACTCTTATAATGATAACTATTATATTAAGTATATTGCTTCTTTTAGTAACATCAATTATAGTGATTATGTATGTTAATCTAAATATATCAAGAGTTTTATCAAGAATAGCTAATGATTTGAATAGACTTGGAAATGGAGATTTGACAGTATCAGCACAAAGTAAATTTTTAACTAATAAATATAAAAATCATGAGTTTGGAATAATAGCTAATGGATTTAATAGCACAGTAGAAAAATTAAAGATTATAGTAAGCAATATAATAGATTCTTCTAATAATATAGAATTAACATCAAAAGAGTTGGAAAGCGGAAACAATGATTTGGCTTTAAGAACGCAGTCTCAGTCATCATCATTAGAACAAACTGCTAGTTCTATGGAACAGATGGCATCTACTATTAAAAATTCTGCTGAGAAATCTGTGATAGGAAATAATATGATGAATGATTCAAGAAGATCTGTAGAAGAAGCAGGACTTATAATAGACAGCACTACAAGAAGTATGGAAGATGTTTATGAAGCAAGCAGAAAAATAACTAATATAACAAAACTAATAGAGGATATTGCTTTTCAAACTAATATATTAGCATTAAATGCATCAGTTGAAGCAGCAAGAGCAGGAGAGCAGGGGAGAGGTTTTTCAGTTGTAGCTTCTGAGGTTAGAACTTTAGCACAGAATACTCAAACATCTGTTAAGGATATTACTTCTTTAATAGCTGATTCAGATGAAAAAATAAGAGTGGCAACAGAAGCAGCAAGAAAATCTCGGGAAATATTTACAGATATTAAAGATAAAATAGAAAATACAGCTAATATTATGAAAGATATATCTACAACAGCAGTTGAACAGCAAAGCGGAGTTGATCAAGTTAATCAGGCTGTATTAAAAATGGATGCAAGTACACAGGAAAATGCTAGTTTGGTAGAGCAGTCAAAAGATGCAAGCATAACATTAAGCAGCGAGGCACAAAAGCTTATAGAGGTTGTAAGCTTTTTCAAATTATAATTATTAATCATATTTTTTCAGCATTATCAATTGAAAAATTATTTTTTGATTGATAATGCTCTTTTTATATAAAATAAATTAATTATTATTTATAATGTCTTTTAATCTCTCCTATAAAATCAGAGCATATTATATTTTCTCTTTTTGATTTTATTTTTAATTCTGATGTTATTATTTTATTTTTTTGATTATCATTGATAGATGTGAGTAATTTTCCAGTTTCATCACATATGAAACTTTTACCCATGAAAGATGCTTCCATAATAGAATTTTTTTCTATACCTATACGATTGCATAATACTAATGGAGTAAGATTTTCTATTGATCTAATTCTTGCTATTTCAAAAGTAGTATTAGATCCAAAATTAGCAAGTACGCATATTAAATTACTTCCATTTAATATTTGCTTTCTTGATATTTCATTAAACCATAAATCAAAGCATATTTGTACTGATATATTTATGCCGTTTATATTAAAAATTAAATCAGCATTATTAATATCTCCTGCATCAAAAAATCTTTTTTCAAAATCAGATAGATGTATTTTTCTATATACACCTATTATATTTCCTTTTTCTATTATAACAGCAGAATTATAAATTTTATCTTTAAACTTTTCAGCAAATCCTGCAATTATAGAAGTATTATATTTCTTTGAAATTTCAGATAAATTATTAATAAATATACCATTTTCTATACTTTCAGATATTTTTTTAATCTCATCTCTGCTTTCAAATAAATATCCATTAGATGATAATTCTGGAAGCACTATTAAATCTGCTATATCTTCAGTATTTGTATTACTAAGTTTATTATTTATTATTTCTAAATTTTGATATTTATCTTTTTGAATATCGAATTCAAAAGCACTAATCTTCATTATAATCCTTGTATCCTTTTTCTTCTAATAACTTTTTCGTTCTTTTATCCCAATTTTTATCATCAGTTATAACGGATACATATTTTAATCTTGGAGCTGTTTCCTTTGAAGGCATATCTACATTAAAGCATTTTATATTTTCTAATATTAATATTCTTATTCTAGGATGATTTAATATAGAATCCATATTTTCTAGGTTTCTTAAATTTGTTAATGTAACTTTTTTTAAATCTTCTAAATTAGTAAAATCAGGAAGCTCTTTAAGTGTAGGTATATTATTAAGCTCTAATGTTTTAAGAGTTTTCATTTCAGAGAGAAAATTAAAAGATCTTATATTTTTTCCTTTTTCTATATATATTTCTTCTAATTCAGGAAGCTTTTTAGGTATTTCCTCTTCATGAGATACACCAGAAAGAATGGCTATTTTTTTCTAATTAGGATTTTTATCGAATGATTCCATTCTAAATGTACCAGCACCAATTTCTTTAATTGTGCTTCTCATAGATAAATAAACATCTTGTTTTAATGTAAGCCCATTTTCTATATATACGCTTTCTAAATTTTCTATATTATCAAGAGGTTTTAATTCCATATCTTTAGGTAGATCACCATGCAAATGAAGACTCTTTAAGTTTACAAGCTTTGCAAATATACTAATATTTTTTAATGGGTATTTAAGAGTTGCATGGTATATAAGATTTTTCATATCAGGAAGCACAGAAAGCAAATCATTTCCGCTTACATTATTTTTATTGCTTTCATTTTTATCAGATGATATATTTAAAAAGAAATCCTCTCTTTTTCTTAATATATCATTTAAAGTAGATATGTTTTCTTTTTTTATACCTTTATCATCAACAAATAGTGTAAGACTCTCCTTTGAAAGTCCTAAATCAAAAAGAGATTGATTATCTAATTCTGAAATTTTTATTTTTTTTCTCATAATACTACCTTAATTATATAATAAATATGTTAATATTCAAGATATATAATTATTTCTCTATAAAACAGGCGCTATTATTCTGCAGGCTGAATTTCTAAGTCTTATAAGCATAGGCTGTTTAGAATATTCTTCAGCAGTTATTTTATGAGAATAAAGCATATCTTTTTTAAATATCTCTTCAAATTTTTTAGCTGTATCTGCATCATATATAACAGCATTCATTTCATAATGTAAATAGAAGCTTCTTATATCCATATTGCAAGTTCCGCATGATACTATTCTTCCATCAATAACACAGAATTTACTATGAAGAAAACCCTTTTCATAAAGATAAATATTTACTCCCGCTTTAAGCAAAGTTTCAAAGTAAGTTTGTGCTACCCACCAGGCAATTAATTTATCTGGATTTCCTGTTATCATTAAATTGACATTTACTTCGGATAAAGCAGCATTTTCTAAAGTTCTTAAAAAACCATCATCTGGAACGAAGTATGGACTTTCTATATAAATGCTTTCTTTAGCTTCTTCTATCATTTTAGAATATACTTTTTGTATACTATCCCATTTTGAATCGGCTCCTGAGGTTATTATTTGAACAGGAAGAAATTTATCTGTATTAGATTGAGGAAATAAGTCTTTTCTTATAAGAGATATTTTTTCTTCATTTAATTCCTTATCAGCATATTTAATCTTTCTAAAATGCTTATGTTTATTTTCATTAATATTAAAACCTTCCAAATCTCTTCCCCCAGCATTATACCAATCGCATACAAAAACATTTTGTATAAGATTGCAAGCATCTCCTACAATTCTCATATGAACATCTTTCCAAGAATTAAAATGCTTTCCTCCGTCTATATATTCCTGTCCTAAATTCATTCCACCCATATATGATACAATACCGTCTATTACAACTATTTTTCTATGATTTCTGTAATTTACAAATCTAGTCCATAATATGGAAAAAGGATCATGATAATATAAAAATTTTATTCCATTTTCTTTTAATTCTTTTCTATATTTTTTACTTATTCTTTTTAATGATTCAACTCCATCAAAAATAAGTCTTATTTCTACTCCTTCTTTTGCTTTTTCTATTAATATATCTTTTATTCTATTTCCTAATTTATCACTTCTCCATATAAAATATTCCATGTGTATAGTTTTTTCTGCTGATTTTAAATCCTCTATCATAGCTTCAAAAAGTTTTTCACCTTCATCAAATATAAATACTTCATTTTGAACTGTAATAGGTGAATATCCGCTTTTTATAGCAAGCTTAACTAGATTTATATGCTTACTATAATTACCCTGCATATTATCAAGTATTTTTATTTGCTCTTTAAGAAGAGATGAAAAATATTTTCTTATCATATCCTCAGGAAGTTTTGCGGAAATTTTCTTTTTAGATTTTTTCCAATTCATTCCTAAAAATATATAAAATATAACTCCAACATATGGTAGAAATACCAAAACAGTAAGCCAAGCTATGAACGAATATGGAGGCCTATTTTCCAAAAGCATTTTTATGGATATAAATACTACATACAAAAAAAATATAATAGTTAAAATATAAAAAACCATTTTCCCTCAGTCAAAATATATACTGTATTATAGTATATTAAAAAATATAAAATTCAATTATACTATATTAACATAATAATAAATTTTATTAAAGTACTTGACAAAAATTATTAGTAGGATACAATAAAAACACTTCCGAAAATATTTGTAATGAAGGGCGTTGGTTTTCTTGTAAAAGAAGCCGACACTCTTTTTTTATGTACTAGGAAAATATTATATGAATAATAAAACAAAACCTCAAAAGCAGAAAGAATATGGCAGAGAGCCTAAAAAAAAGAAATTAAAAGCCAATAGAGATAAATTAAATAAAAAGGCAGATATTAAAATAATAGATGAGAATTTATTATTTAATGAAATAAAATATATTTTGGAAGAAAGAGGTATATATTTACTTGATTTGAAAGTTAGAGCTATTTCTGATAATAAAAAAGTTTATGCTGTAATTTTCAAAAAGAAAGATAGCGTATCTCATACTCATTGTATAGAAACTACAAGAATAATACAAGATAAAATCAAGTCCAATGGTTATGATGAGGGAGATTATACTATTACTGTTTCTTCTGCTGGATTTAGATGGAAATTTAATGATAGGTATGAGTTATTTGAAGATATGCCTATAAAAATAAAATATAAATATGGTGAAGAATTTGTTACAGCTTCTGCTATATTAAAAGAGGCTAAAGATGATTATATTATTATAACGGTTACTGATGAAGATAATGTTATTAATGAAAAAAATATCAAAATATTAAAAAATGATATTATAAAATCGAGATTAAATTGTTAATATTTATATACTTAAATGTATGTGATTTATAAAAAATAAAAAAATGGAGAATCAAAATGTTTGAAAACGTTGGAACTTATTTACAGCAGTTATCTGATGAGAAGGATATTAGTGTAGAGCTTTTAAAAGAAGTTATAGAATCTACTATGATTTTAGCTTTAAAAAAGAAATATGGCAATGATATAAATTTCCATATACATTTTGATAATAAAAATAATCCTACTGTATATAAGGCAGCTAACGTTGTAGAAGAGGTTAATGATAAAAATAAAGAAATATCTTTGGAAGAAGCTAAAAAGTTGGATCAGGATATTAATTTAGGAGATGAAGTTTTAATATTGGTAGATCAGGTAGAGGCTTTTGGAAGAATAGAGAGTACAGTTGCTAGAACTGCTTTTTTCCAGAAAATTTCTGAACTTGAAAAAAATATTATATTTAAAGAGTTCAAAAGAAGGGAAAATCAGCTTGTAAATGGATATTTCCAAAGAGAAAATAGAGGAAATATTTATGTTAATTTAGGAAAAACAGAAGGCTTATTATCCAAAAAAGATCAGTCTCCTAGAGAACATTATGCAGCTGGAGATAGAATAAGAGCTTATATCTATAAAGTAGAAAATGATAAAGCAGGACATCCTACCATATTTTTAACTAGAACTAAAGCTGATTTTATCAAAAAATTATTTGAATTAGAAATACCTGAAATTGCTGATGGTACTATAGAAATTAAAAATGTAGTAAGACAGCCTGGATTAAAAATAAAAGTGGCTGTAGTATCTAATAAACCTGAGGTTGATCCTATAGGGGCATGTATCGGACAGAAAGGTATACGTATACAATCAATAATAAAAGAAATAGAAGGCGAAAAAATAGATGTTGTAAAATGGTCTAAAGATATAAGAGAATATATTGCAGAGGCTATAACTCCTGCTAAGCCTATTAGAATTATTATTACAGATCCTGAGAAAAAAGAAGCTATGATTATTATACCAGATGAACAGCTTTCTCTTGCTTTAGGTAAAAGCGGATATAATGTGAAATTAGCATCACAGCTTACTGGCTATTATTTTGATATAAAAACTGAAACAGATATTAAAGAAAATCCTGAATTATTAAAAGATATAGTTCCTTTGAATCAAATATTCTCAGAAAATACTGAAGAGACTGAAACTTCTGAAGAAGAATTGGAAACAGCAGAAGTATTTGAAAGTAATTTATATTCTTTACAGGGTATTGATGAAGCTATTATAAAAACTCTTATAGATAATAACATTAATTCTATAGAAGAATTATATAATATGTCTGTTGAGGATATTGTAGAAAAAACTAATCTTGAAATGGAAGTAGTTGATAATTTAATGTCTGTAATGAAAGATGTAGTTGAAGTAGTAGAGGCTTCAGGTGATGAATATGAAACTACTTCTGAAGATGTAGTAGAAGAAATTGAAGTTTATGAATGTCCTAATTGCGGATCAAATATAACTGAAGATATGACTAAATGTCCTAAATGCGGTATTGAACTTTCTTTTGAATAATATAGAGTATATACTTTTATGATATGCGAAGTTTGTTCAAGCTGTAATTATACTGAGATAGGTATAATAAAAAATGTATGGAAAAGTGATAAGAAAGTTTATCAATGCAATAACTGTAAATTATACTTTATAGATTTACCTTCAGATGAAGAAATTTATTCTTTATATAAAAATGAATATCATAATAATATAAAAAATAAATTATTT
>CALXXQ010000152.1 GCA_944392715.1 uncultured Brachyspira sp. | reverse complement strand
AATGATGTTTTAATAGATTTAAAAGATTATTTTCAAGGAGATATTGTATTTGCAAATTTAGAATTTGTAGTTAATACTAATAAACCTCCTATGCCGTATCCTGAATTTAATGGTTCATTAGGTTATTTGCAATATTTCTTTAATTACTTCAACACTTTCTCAATAGCAAATAATCATGCATATGATCAAGGAGCTCAGGCAGAAGCAGAAACTGTAGCAGAGCTTCATAGAAATAATAAATTAACATTGGGCGGCTCAACTAATTCTCCAAGCATAGCACCAATAATAACAAATATTAATGATGTACCTCTTTTTATATCAGCATACACTATGCTTGATAATGGAATAAGTCATAAAACAAATAAAAATGGGCATTTCTATTTTATGAACTTCTTTCCTAAACAAGAAGATTTAGTTGAAAAAGTAAAATCTGATTTAGCGCTTGCAACAAATGATGAAATAAAAATAATATCGCTTCATTTTGGATTGGAATATACAACTGCTCCTGAAGAGAAGACAAAAGAAACTGCAAGAGCTTTAATAGAAAATGGAGTTGACATAATAGTAGGACATCATCCTCATGTACCAAGACCTGTAGAAATTTATGAAGGAACTAATCATAGCGGTATAATAATATATTCTCTAGGAAACTTTATTGCTAATCATAAAGGAAGATATCCTCATCTTGATATAGGTACTGTTGTATCATTAGAAATCAATGAAAATAAAGAAATAAACTTTTCATATGTACCAACTTATTATGCCTTTTTTAGAAAGAATGGTTTTGAAGTAATAATGAAGCCTATAGAAGAAGATCCTAATATTAATATGCCTATTCTATCAAGCAATTATGTATATAGTGCTTATGATACTAATGCTATAAAAAAAGGTTATGAGCTTATACATGATTTTTACTCCCCTCTTACAAATGAGAGTGTAAAAACTATGTTTGCTAATAATATAACTAATAACAGCATTATATCTAATAATAGTTTAGCTCATAAATAGTTTAAAATATTATACATATGATAATTAAAAAAAATATTTAATTTTTATATTATAAATAAAACATTGACAAAGATTTCAATATATACTATATTATTATACTAGTATGAATAATAATTATGCAAAAGAAATAGATAATGTATTTTCCATAGATGCAATTAATTATATGAGAAAGGCTATAGTAGATGCCTATGGGAATGAAGTATATTTTGGAATAAATTTTAATGCTTATGGAATTTTAGACTATATAGAGGTAATGGCTAGAGGCAATAAAGATTCAGTACCTGCTATAATATCATTATCATTAGAATTTGATGCTGTAATTCATAATCATCCTTCAGGACAGCTTACTCCTTCAAGAGCTGATTTAGCAATAGCAAGCGAATTAGGAAATAATGCCGGAGTAGGTTTTTATATAGTTAATAATGATGTTGATGATTATTATGAAGTTGTTAAGCCTATAAAATCTGAAAATGTAAAAACAATAGATGCTCCTGAAGCTTTATATATGTTTACAGAAAACGGACTTTTGAGTCAATTATTAAAAAAGTACGAATACAGACAAGAACAAACAGAACTTGTTGAAGCTACAATAGAAGCATTTAATAATAATAAACATTTAATATCAGAAGCAGGTACAGGAATAGGAAAATCTTTTGCATATTTAATACCTGCTTTATTATGGCTTAAAGAAAATAAAACTAGAATAGTAATATCTACAAATACAATAAATCTTCAGGAACAAATTATTTCAAAGGATATACCTTCTATTATAGGAGGAATTGCCCCTGGGGTTAAATATGCTTTAGTAAAGGGAAGAAATAATTATGTATGCATCAAAAAAGTTAAAGATGCTTTGAATGATGCTGATAAATTGGATTTTGAAGAACAGATAAATTTCTTTGAAGATATAGATCATTGGCTTAATATAACTAAAGATGGTTCCATAACAGATTTAGGATATAAGCCTAAAGGCGAATTATGGGAAATGGTTTGCTGCGATACTGATACATGCACTCATAGGAAATGCGAATATTTAGAAGACTGCTATTTTTATAAAATGCGTAAGCAATTGAATGCAGCTCAATTATTAATAGTTAATCATCATATACTTTGTGCTGATTTATCTCTATATGCCGAAACAGCAGGAAGATACAGTCTTCTTCCAAGATATACAAAGGTTTTAATTGATGAGGCACATAATTTGGAAAACTCTGCATCAAGTTATTTTGGAAATGAAGGCAGTAAAAATGGAATATCAAAAGCACTTTTCTACATATCAAGAATAAAGAAAAATAAAAGACTTGGTGTTATAGAAAGTATTAATAATATGCTTAATGAAAAAAAATCATTAATAGAAAAGCATGAATATGATGAAATACTAGATTTAATAAATAAGGCACATGATTTAACATCAAGAGTAAGAAATGTTGTTGAAGATAAATCAAAAGAGTTTATGAATTATTGCCATAAAAATATACAAACAAAAGAGGGTTTAGGATATAAATTTAGAATAAGTCCTGAACTTGTTATAACTAGTCATTGGCAAAATGAAGGATTAAAACCATTAAGAGATATGGTGCTTGTAATGACTTCGCTTGTTAATATTTGCGATAAATTATATAAAAAATTTTTTGATATTGCTATTGAAAAAGATTTTGATTATGAAGAAATAGCACAAATGTCAAATGCTTATTTAGAGAGACTTAAAAGGCAATTAGTATCATTAAACTCTACAATAGATTATAAAAAAGATGAATATATAAGATGGCTTGAAACTAGAATAACAAAAAAAGGAAATCTTATTCTTAATTGGCATTTAACTCCTGTAACAGTGGCAAAAAATTTAAATGACTTTTTATATTCAAGATTTGATACAGTGGCAATGTACTCTGCTACATTAACAGTTTCAAAAAGTTTTAATTTCTTTTCAAATAGATTAGGTTTTGATTATATAGAAAAAAATAAAAAAATAGAAATATATTTAGAATCTCCATTCAATTATGAAGATAATGCAAGACTATATATAGCAACTGATATGCCTGATGTTGCATCTGATACATTTAATGATTTTACTTCAAAAGTATTATTACAAGTATGCAATATAACAGGAGGAAGAGCTTTTATACTATTTACTTCTTTCTCATCTCTTATGAGTGTATATGAAAATACATCTGAAAAATTAAAAATTAAAAATATAAATGCATTAGCACAAACTGCCTCAATACATAGACATACTTTACTTGATATGTTCAAAGCCTCTTCAAATAATGTACTTTACGGAGTGGATTCATTTTGGGAAGGCGTTGATGTAGCTGGAAAAAATTTAGAGGTTGTTATAATACCTAAATTGCCATTTGCAGTACCAACTGATCCTATAAGCGAAGGAAGATACAAATATATTGAAGAAAATGGAGGAAATGCATTTTTAGATTATGCTTTGCCTTTTGCTGTTATAAAGTTCAAGCAAGGATTTGGACGTCTTATAAGAAGCAAAGATGATAGAGGTGTTGTATTTGTTCTTGATAAGAGATTATATACAAAAACTTATGGTTCTCAATTTATACAATCTCTTCCTAATGCTAAAATTTTAAGAGGAAGCATGAGAGAAATTTTTAATGATATGAATAATTTTTTTGATTATTAATATTTTGATAAAATTAAGAAAAATAAATATTTGATTATATAATCAGTATTTTTTTATAATATTTAATCATCAAAAATATTCATCTTATCATGGAATATGCTCAAATACTTTCTTACTAAAGATATATAATCACAAATCCAGCCCCATAAAGCCCATACATAATTATATATTAACTGCCCTATTCATAATTTCTCTATGAGTTATTTCACTATATATTGGCTTAAAATTGACATAGGAATGAGTTTATTAGTTTCAGAATCAGCAAGTATAATAGCTTTCATATTTTCTACAATTATACTATAGCAGTTTTACAAAAATAAAAATGGGATAGACAAAATATTATTTGCTATCCCATAAAACACACAAACACTAAATTAAAATCATATTAAGAAAGAATAATATTTTGTATTTCCATCTGTATCCATTACCTCAATAGTAATAGAACTAGACTCAGCGTCATTCTTCATATCAATAGAAAATGTTTCATTCATAGAATCAAGAAGTCCGTCATCTGGAACAATATATCTCCATTCTCCTGTTATTGTAGAATATCTAACTGTTTTAATGAATGATAATTTATCTTCTACTCTAAAAGTAACTTTTCTATTAGCACCTTCTCCAGAAACATTAAAATCAAAAATTTCAGGAGGATCATTATCATACTTAATATTAAATACTTCTAAAGTTTTTGTTTTTATCTCATTTACAGGATTATCATATTTATCACTTGCAGTAATTCTGAAATCATAAATACCAGAAGGCATTAAATATGCATTAAACTTATAATATGAAGTCTCTAAATTATTAGCTAATTTTCTATAATTTTTTTCACCTTTTAATCTATATTCTAAATCATATATAAGGTTAT
This sequence comes from uncultured Brachyspira sp., assembly GCA_944392715.1. Taxonomy (GTDB): domain Bacteria; phylum Spirochaetota; class Brachyspiria; order Brachyspirales; family Brachyspiraceae; genus Brachyspira. The sequence continues at coordinate 9,360 of CALXXQ010000152.1, read as the reverse complement.
CTCCATTAGGATCAGAACCTTTCCAATATACCATAGCTTCATTTTCTTCTAACTGAGGGCTTTTAGCAGTTTCTGCAGAATCATTTTGCTGACGATATCTAGTTGTAAGTCCTCCATTTAAAACCTCAGGAGCTAAATTATTTTCAACATAAGTAAAATCCATAGAATTGAGAACAGGTGTAGACTCAGCATTAGAAGTTTCCATTGTAACTTTAAATTGCATGAATCTTCCTTCTGGAACATTTACTTTACCATCATTTCCAACAGCAACAAATTTACTCCAAGTATTATCTACTCTTGCAGCATTACCTGTTCTAACTTCAACTAATATATTAGCTCCATCTGGAATAGTACTCATAGAACTTAAACTTCCAAATCTGCTTAAAAGTCTTAAATCTAATGTATCACTTGTAAAACTGCCCTTATTAGGATATCCATGTTTTACTTTATATATCTCTCCTGTCTTTGATATAGCAAAATAAAGACCATCATCAGAAACAGCGAATGTAGATAGTATTTTATTTTTTAATCCACCTATATATGATAGAAGTCCATCATCACCATTAATTTTATATATATCAGCAGTATCGCCTGTTACAAAGTATATATTATTATCTTTATCACTGCTTAATGCTAAAACTAATGTTTGATTTAAGAAAAATAATCTTTGAACTGTACCATTAGTATCTGCTTTATATAAAGAATTTCTAAATTCCTTATCACTTTCTTCTAGTCTCTTATCACCATCTATTATAGAAGGCAGTATTAAATATGCAGGCTGTCTTGTAGCTGTACCAAAATATAAATTACCTATATTATCTAAAGTTATAGCATATACTTCATTTTCAGCTGTATCATAAAGTACATTGTATGAAGGATTTTCTAAATTTGTAGATAAATCTATGCGTAATACTAAACCTCTTCCAGCTGTACCAACATAAAGTTTATTATTTTTACTATCATAGAATAAAGACATAGCATGCTGCTCATCTGTCTTTAATATTTCTTTTATATTTCCGTCAGAAGTTATTTTTAATACTCTTGCATTATTTCCGCCTACAGCTGCAAATAAATTTCCATTATCATCGAATTTCATATCCCATACATAAGTATCATCTAAAGTCTTTCTCCAAAGTTCATTTCCCTGACTATCATATTTTATTATTTTAGCATAAGGACCTGTAGCGGCATATACATTTCCTTCATTATCAGTAATAACAGAAGTAAAAGCACTTTCATTACTTTCTGATGCGAATATAGTAAAATTTGTATTATCAGCTGTTCTTTTATAAAGCTCTGCTCCGCTTCCGCTGATAGCAGCAAACATATCTCCATTATTGGCAGGATACATTTTCCATATATCCTTTCCAGATATAGATCCATTTTGTTCTATAACAGGAGCTAAAGTTAAACTGCCCTGCTCTGTTAACATTATTCCATCATATACTCCATTATCATAAAAACCTCTTTTTGTACTAGATAAAGTCCTAGTTACAACTCCAAAAACATTAGCAGAAGTTAATATTAATATTGATTGTAATATAAAGATGATCTTAGCGATTTTCATATTTTCTAGCCCCTTCAATTATTATATCTATTTTCATTAATCCAAGTATAGAACATGGCATTTGATATTTTCCATCAATAGCAGTAATAACAGCAGCCTTATCAGAAGTAGCATTTTTAGCCATTATTCCATATTTAGACGGAGGAAGTGTAGGATATAAATCCTTGCCTATTTGAACACCTCTAGATGATGAATAAAGCCATACTCTAAGCGAACTATCATCATAACTCTTACCATAAACACGCATAACATCATCTAAATTTCTTATTTCATATTTGCTAGGCATAAATAACTGCTCTGCATAATTATAAATATATTCATTAGCTGCATAAATACTATAAACATCTGTCTTTAAATTAACAGGAAGCTTAACAGGTATATCAATATATTGTTTTTCTTTTCCATAAGGAGTAACGCCTACTCTTAAATGTATAGTCTCTCCAGCTACAGCTCTAGGCTCTAATAAAGTTATATCATTTAAAAATGCATATTCGAGATTATTTCTCTTAACAGATAATTTAACAGATTTTATTCCAACTCTATTAAAATTATTATATATAAAGAAATCTAACGGTGCTATTAATTGCTCTATAGCAGATTTAAAAGCATCAGTAGAAGAATAAGCTAATATTCTATCGCTTACTTTATATGGCTCTTCAAAATAATCTGTCTCTATTTCATAACTAACACTAAATACACCCTCTTCATCTCCTCCAGCAGTAGAGCTAATAGCACTGTATAATGCCATAGAAAGTATATCAGTAAAATATGAAGGATCATTTAATACTCTAAAATTATAATCTCTAGTTAAAAAAGTTTGATCTTCTATTTCTAATTTTACAGGAACCATAGTATTTTCAGGTACTTCTCCATATACACCAGAAACACCAAATGCTCCATCATAAACAGTATATCCTAAATAATTTGAATAAGCTGCCCCTAACTTAAAAGATGAATCTACAGAAGCTACTATATGATTAATATAAGCTCTTGATACAGGAGCTCTTAATCTTCCTTTAGACCACATAGAATGGCCAAAGAGTAAAAACTTCTCATTATCAGTATGAGAAACAGTACCTATTCCAGCCAAAGATACATCTCCATCAGCCATAACTATAGCAACAGAATCTCCAAATAAAAATTTAGTAGCTTGGTTAGTATCAGAAACAGATCCGCCAGCCTGCATAGGATAAAATCCGCTTTTCTTAAATGAATCAGAATATTCATCAAATGCTTTACTGCTTATTCCAGAAAATATTAATGGTGTTTGAAGAGAATTATCATTTGCAAAACCTAAAGCAGGTGCTTTGGCATTAGTATCATCATATAATTTATACATCTCTTCTATAGGAGTAACTCCAGCTATAGGGTCTTTAGCATAATTCCAGCCGAATGCTAAAGCTCCAGCTATTTTACCATCAAAATATATAGGAGAACCGCTCATTCCAGCTACAGTTCCAGAATGCTCTAAATTAAGTCCTTCGCATCTTATAAGTATAGCATCACTATTATGCCATCTTTTTCTAAGAATAGATAGAACTTTCACTTTAAATGGTTCTACATTAGTACCATGTATAACTGTATATCCTACACCTTCCATTCCCTCATAAATTTCACTAATAGGAATTACTTCAGGATTTTCAGGAGGATATGGAGGCAACTCATTTGTTGTCTGTGCGAATAAATTAAATATTACATTTAATAAAAATAAAAAAATAAAAAATACTCTTTTTCTCATAGCTTCCAAATTATAAAATATATTTTTTAATGATTATAACTATAATTAAACTATATTTCAATATAATTAGTAAAATTTTATAATATATTAATTTTTAATTATAACAATAGCAATTAAAAAAATTACCTTGACAAATAATATATATATATTAATATTATAGTATATAGCTATATAAAAGAGGTTTATAAAAGTGGTTGAAGCAAAAATACTCAATTTGGCAATTACAGATAAAGGTTTTGTCGTTATATTAAAACCTGAAAAGTCTGATAAAGTTGTACCGATATCTATAGCATATTTGGAAGCTCAATCTATAATGTCTAGTCTTATAGGATATAAAATTGAAAGACCGCTTACACATGATATAGTATACAGCATATTCCAAAATTGCAATATAAGATTAATAAATGTAATTATAGATAATGTACATATAGATACATTCTTTGCTAAATTAGTTATAGAACATAGTGATAAAAATATATTTATTGATTCAAGACCTTCAGATGCTATAGCACTTTCTCTTAAGTTTAAAACTCCTATCTTTATAGAAGAACATGTAATAGAAAAATCTGGTATAATTCTAGAAGAAAATGATAATTTAATGAAAGTAAAAGATGGAATACCTTTTACATATCAAAGATTCGATAGAGAAGAACTTAAAGAAAGCAGCAGTGAAAATATTTTTATAAAAAAAGAAAAAGAAGAAATTAATGATGTTAATACTGAAGAATCAGATATAAAAGAAAATAATAATAAAAAAAATAGAGAAGAATTGCAGAAGCTTTTGGATCAGGCTGTAAAAGAAGAAAGATATGAAGATGCCGCTAGATATAGAGATGAACTTGATAATTTATCTGAATAATATTTTATAATCATAGGGGCTATATGAAACATTATATTAAATTAATTTTATTTTTATTAATTTTCAGTTATTCTATAATATATTCAAAACCATCAGATAAAATAAAATTTGAAGCAGGAGAGCTTACCGAATTAGAATATGATTTTTTCACAAAAGTAGATAATGGTGAAACTAATGATTTAGAGCTTCATTATGATGGTTTCATAATAGCATCAGGAATAATAGATGCAGATGAGTTCAAATTCTACAGACAAAAATTAGATGATATAAGAAATCTTGCTAAAAAAGAATTATCGCAATATGTAAAAGAAGGAAGTTATGAATTTGGAAAAAAATTACTTAATTGGCTGTATTCAAGCGGAACATTAAAAAAATATTTTGAAACTTCTACATTATTTCAAGATCTTATATATAAAGGAGAATATAATTGCTTAAGCTCAAGTATATTATATTCATTATTATATAAAGAGTTCGGATTTAAAGTTACAGGAGTATTAACTTCAAGCCATTCTTTTTGTACTGTATATACAGATGAAAAAGCTGTTGATGTAGAGACAACTATATCAAGAGGATTTGACCCTGGACAAAAAGAAATTAGAAGCAGCGGAAATTCTACTATAGTTACATTCGTTCCTCAGGGAAATTATAGAGATAGAAATAATGTTGATATATTAACATTAATAGCAACTTTATACCCTAATTCAATTTCATTAAAAAAAATAGAAAAAGATTTAGAAAAACAATTAGTTATGGCTAAAAAAGCATACTATTTATCTCCAAATACTAAAATGTATAATGATAATTTAGTTAATGCATATAATAGACTTGCATTAGATTATTTAAATAAAAATCAATTTGAAGATGCTTATAAAACATTGGGAGAAGCTTTTGTATTCGATTCCAATAATCCTATGACAAAAAATAATAGAATACATTATTATAATACAATAGGAACTTCATATTTAAGTAAAAGAGATTTTCCTAATGCTATAGAAATCTATAAAACAGGAATATCTGATATTGGAGAAGGTGCTGATGTTTTAAGAAGAAATCTTAAAGTATCATATTATAATTATGCTGTTACCGAATACAATCAAAGAAGATACAATAATGCCAGCACTATATCAGAGGAAGCTTTAAAATTATTCCCAAATGATAGAGATTTTATTAGATTATTATCATCTATACCGAAATAATATAAAAATAATTCCGAATAATATTATATGAAATTTTATTTTACAATTATATTATTTATATTATTGGCTATACCTCATAGTTTTGCACAGGAAAATTATAATCTCAATATAAAATTCAGAGTTATTGAAAAATTCGATAAAATACTATCATCTGATAATAAAGAATATATTTTCTATATAGATGCCAATTATGTTTTTACAGATGAAGGAAAAGTAATATACAGCAATAATATATATAATATAAAAAACACTTTGAATGATTTGGAAAAGAAAGAAAGAGAAGCAGCAAATCAAGAAGAAAAATTATCATTAAAACAAAATATTAGAATGTATCAGGCATTACTTACATATAATACACCGCCCAAAAAATTTATAAGCCTTTTAATAAATAGACAAATACATCAATATATATCAAAATATCCTTCAAGCTATATAGATAATATGATGAATAATAATCTTCAGAAATTTTATGATGATATAAGAAACAATATTATATTAAATGAAAAATATACAGGAAAGTTCACATCTTTAAAATTTCTAACTAAAGAAAAATTTAGATACTTTACAGGAAGAACATAGAAAATTATAAATCAAATTTAGATTTTATATTTTTTATATCGTATTTTGCTGTTCCGCCTTTAAGCTGAACCATCTCTTCTGAAACACTAGAGGCAAATTGCAATATGCTTTTAATATCTAATCCTCTTAAAATAGCATAGCTCAATGCAGCAGAAAATGAATCTCCAGCCCCCACTGTATCAATAACATTAACTTTATTAGATGGATTAAATATATATTCATTATTATAAAACAAAGAAGCACCTAATGCTCCAAGCGTAAGAAATATATAATCAATATTAAAATCTCTATTTATAGCCTTTAATAAAATTTCATTATCATTTTCTAAAGATGTATAAAATAGTTCTTTTATCACAGCAAGTTCATCATCATTGATTTTTAATATATTTACAAACTCTAAAGATTCTTTTATTTTTTCTTTTGTATAATAATTTTTTCTAAATGTAACATCACATACTTTATATTTAGCATTAATATTTTTGAATATATTTTTTAAAGTATCATAAGATTTTTCATTTCTTTGGGATAATATATTAAAATAAAATATATCATAATTTTCTTTTAAAGCATTTTCTATATCATTATTATATTCTATATTATCCCAAGCAGCATTTTCATGTATTATATAATCAGGTACTTTATTCTCATTAAGAAATACTGTAGCTTTACCAGTTTCATAATTATCTAATATTTGCATTAATGATTTATCTATATTCTCATTATTTATAAAATCAATTGCTTTTTTAGAATAATCATCATTTCCTAATGCAGTTATAAATCTTAATTTATCATTACTTTCTATAAGTCTTGATAATTGAAGAGAATAATTAAAAGGAGCTCCACCTATCACCGAAGTATTATCATAAATATCATATAAGATTTCACCAAAAGTAAGTATATTAAACATAATATAACTCCATTATTCTTTTATTGGTGCTTTTAATAATAATCTTATTATAGAATTATTTGTTATATATGTACCTTCCTTAGGAGAAAAATCTGTTATATATCCTTCTCCTTGTATAGATATTTTAGCATTATTATTAGATATAATATATGATATATTATTTAAAGCATCTCTTAAAGAAAGCCCTGTAAGATTAGGCATAACATTATTAGTAATATTTATTGAAGGCGGTATCAATGATAAGAAATCATTAGTATTAATAGTATATATATCACCGTCAATTAATCCTAAATAAGGTATAATTTGATTTGCTATTTTAGCAAACAAAGGAGCCGCTACCCTTCCCGCTGCCTGATTACCAGCACCTTGAGGGTCATCAAGAAGAACCAATATAGATATCTTAGGATCTTCAAGCGGAAAACCTCCTACAAATATTGATTGATAATATTTTTCAGGCTTTTCAGTTTCATTGTTTCTATAAACTTCTGTTATAGCAGTACCTGTTTTTCCTACAACATCTATATTAAGTAAATTAGCTCTATGTCCTGTAGAACCAGATTCAACACCTTTTCTTAATAAAACTCTAGCTATTTGAGAATATTGCTCATCTATAATTCTAGTTTTTTTCAAATTATTTGTGGCACTTATTTTTTCTATGCCATCATAAAAAGCATTAACTACATGCATAGGCACTTTCCAACCTCCATTTAAAAGAGGCAAATAGGATGCTGCTATCTGCATAGGAGTAACGCTCAAATCATATCCTATAGCTAAATATCCTCTTGAAAATCTATGCCATTTATTTAAAGGATGATATATGCCGCTCCATTCATTCTTATAAGGTCCTACCCCTGTAGGTTCTCCGAATCCGAATCTTTTTAGATAATTATAAAAAAACTGCTTGTCTATTCTTTCTGCTATGGTTACAATAGCAAAATTGCAGCTGTATTTCAATATATCATTAAAAGCAACATCTCCATGAGGATAATCGCAATGTATTCTAGTTTGTCTGCTATAATCATAATATCCATTACAATGAAAAATTTCATCGCTGTTTACAACTCCCTGCTCTATAGCAGCAAGTTCAGCAAATATTTTCATTGTACTTCCAGGATATATAGTACTCATTATACTTCTATCCATTCTCTCATTATTTACATAGATAAAAGGATTATTAGGATCAAATGAAGGATAAGAATAATTTGCCACTATAGCACCAGTATTAACATCTGATACTATAACAGTTACAGACTGAGGAGATTTTTCAGCAACTGTTTTTAATACCTCATTACGAACTATAGTTTGAACATCTTTATCTAAAGTTAATACTATATCTTTAGGATTATCATTTTCTGATGAAAGAATAGCTTCATAAGTAGCTTCAAGTCCAGCATAACCTTCTGTTTCTGTTTTATTCATATATCCTATAACATGAGCAAATACATCTTCATAAGGATAAAATCTCTTATAACTTTCTATACCATAAATACTTTTAACATTATATTTATCTTTTATTTCTTTTATCTTCTTGTATGAATCTAAATTTATATTCTGAGCTAATCTTACAGTTCTTCTTTTAGTACCAAGCAATTCTCTGAATTTCTCTTTAGTAAGACCTATCAAATTAAAAATCTGAGAATAAGCTTCATTGATATCAGTTTTATCATTGCCATCAAGAGTAACTGATTCAGTATCTAAATAAATAGTATATGCAGGAATATTTATAGTGAGGGGATTCATTTTAGAATCATATATTGTACCTCTTGGTCTATCCAATCCGCTTAATGATGATACAGATTTTCTATCTTTAATAGTTAAATTAAATAGCTGAATTAATATTGCAATAGTTCCTATAAAAAAACAAAGAAGGAATAAATATAATCTCTTTACTCGGCTGTCATTCATAATTAGGAAAATGAGGCGGCGAACGGATTTGAACCGATGATAAGAGTTTTGCAGACTCCTGCCTTACCACTTGGCGACGCCGCCATATTTTTGATTTAATAATCTTATAATAAAATAAATAAAAAGTCAATATGTTAAGAATTTAATTAATTAAGAAAAATATCAATTTTTATATACTATATAGCTAATATTTATATATTCAACTTTAAAAGCAAATATATTTTTATTCAGTATGTAAATTTGAATTAACTTACATTTCATTATTACCTTTACAAATAATATATTTATTATATAATTAAGGAGCTAAAATTAGCTAAAAAGGAATAATATGTATATAGATAAATTATGGGGAGAATATTTCGGTGACTGTGATGACTCATTAGTATTATTAGAGTATTTTGATGAGAATGATGATACTCAATATAGCGTTAAGAAAATATTTACTGACTTTAATGTATATAATGAATATTCTACAATAGAAGTTGATTCATTTAGAAAAAGTAAAGATATAAAATATGTTTGTAATGGTATTGAACATAATATAGATATAGTAATAGATTTAATATTAGATTTATCAGTATTAATTTTAGAATCTCTTCATAACAAAAA
>CALXXQ010000151.1 GCA_944392715.1 uncultured Brachyspira sp. | reverse complement strand
AAAAATTATGAAGAAAAGGCTTATATCTGTTGGATTGACATTACCATTATTTCTTATAGCAATATTTTATGATAAAGTTATATATTTATTTCATTTGGCTATATTAGCTATATCTATTTTAAGTGCATCAGAAATATTCTATATGGCTAAGGTACATAGACAAAAGAATTTAAGAACAGTAATAACAACTATGATAGCTATGGTATTAGGATATATTATAACTATATGCGATGTAAATGTATTTAAAGGCGATTTTTCTAATCTTTATAAAATAGTAGAAACTAAACATCCTTCTATGGATTTATCATTGGTAATGGTTTTTGCTTTGATAGCTATACTATTTATAATTAATATGTTCAAAGTTCATGTATCTACATTCGAAGAAAAAGGAAGAGCTATATTAACTGCTGTTTTCTGCTTTATATATGTTGGTTTGGGAGTATGGCATATATCACTTATGCGTTTTATGCCTAGCGGAAAATATTACATAGTATTTATTATGCTATGTGCTTGGTTCAGTGATACAGGAGGATATATAATAGGAAGAAAATTCGGCAAACATAAATTATCAAATAGTGCTTCACCAAATAAAAGTTATGAAGGATTGATTGGTATGTTTATATTCACAATACCATTTTCTATACTATATTATTTCTTATATTCAAATGGATATCTCTCTTATTTATTAGGAAAAAATATACCTAATTTCTCTTTTCCTCAAATGATGTTATTAACTGTAATATTTACATTTACAGGATTTTTAGGTGATATGGGTGAAAGTCTTATAAAAAGAATGTATGATACCAAAGATTCAAGTAAATTATTCCCAGGGCATGGCGGTGTATTCGATATATTTGATAGTGTAATACTAACTGCACCAATATCATATTATATATTTTTATTATTACAATAATTAAAGTTTCAAGTATATACAAAAAAATAAAAAAGGACTTGATAAATATTTACCAAATCCTTTGAATGTAAACTTTAAACGATAATATTTTATTTTAATTAGGCACTATAAACTATATCTCCGTCAATAATAGTTTTTAATACCTTAATATTTTTTATTTCATTTGTATCTACTTCAAATATATTTTTATCTAAAACCACAAAATCAGCTAATTTATCTTCTTCAATACTACCTTTAATATTATCTTCTGATGACATATAAGCACTTCCCATAGTATATAGATAAACAGCATCTTTAACACTAAGTTTCTCCTGAGGCATCCATCCAGATTTCGGCCATCCATTTAAATCTTCTCTATTAACAGCACAATGTATTCCTTCCATAACACTAATACCATCAACAGGACCAGATGAACCAAATCCAATATGAACTCCCATATCTTTGGCAGTTTTATAAGCATAACTAGTAGAAGCCTTTTCATTTCCAACCCTATCTTCAACTATATGCATATCATAATGAAGGAATATTGGCTGATAATATATTCCTACATTAAGTTCTTTCATTCTTTCAAATAATTTTTTATCAGTTATCTGACAATGAACTAATCCGTTTCTTCTATATTTAAAATCTTTGGTATCCTTTATTTTTTCTATTGCTTTTAAAGCCATATCTATAGCACCGTCTCCTGTAGCCTGTATAGCCAAAGAATAATCCAAGCTATTAGCATATTCTACTAATTCATCAAGCTCTTCCTGCTTATATTGAGTTACACCTCTAAAGCCTTTAGCATCATTATAATCTTCTTGTAAAAGTGCTGTTCTAGAACCTATACCTCCGTCTATAATAAGCTTTATGCGTGCTACTTTAAATCTATCATCATTAATATATTGATAATAATAATATTGTCTGAAATCATCTATATCTTTTTTATTTATAAATTGAGCCTGTTCGCATACTCTTAACTTTAATTTTTTCTCTCTATGTAATTTCTGATATGCATCTATAATTTTTCTATAATCAAAATCTGGAAGACTTCTTAAATCATCTGTTTGAATAGAAGTAATACCCATTTTGAAAAAAGCTTCCTGAGTATCTAATATTATTGATTTTAAAGTATCTATTTCCAATGATTTTATTTTAGACAATATTAAAATCATATCTTTAGAACTTATAAGACCATTCTCAAAATCTATACTATCAGATTTCATTTTCTCATCAATTCCGCATATCTCAAGTGCCTTACTATTAGCAACTATCATTTCACCGCAGCATCTTCTAAAAGCAACAGGGTATTCACTAGATATATTATCTAAATCATTTTTTGTAAGCATTCTTTTTTCTTCAAAATAATCTTGATTCCAACCCCAGCCTATAACCCAGCCTTCATGTTTTTTGGCATCCTTTGCTAAATCTATTACTTCTTTTATAGATTTGCATTCGCTTAAATTAAGCATAGTATTAAAGCGGGCATACTCTACAAAACGCACGCAGCTGTCATTAAATCCTGGTAAAACTGTTTTTCCTTCTAAATCAATTATATCATCACAATCAGAATACTTTTTTAATACTTCATCATTAGTTCCAGCAAAAGCTATTCTTCCATTTTCAACTGCAACAGATTCATAAATACTGTCATTTTTATCCATAGAATAAATTTTACCGTTCTTAAAAATCCTCATTTATTTTCTCCTTTAATAAATATATTCATAACATAGTTCTTATATTATCTATTTCTTCAGTAACTAAAAGCCATTCATTTTCTGTTTTTTCAATTAATTTCTTTACTTCCAATAAACGCTTGCTTTTATCATCATCATAACTAGAAGATGTCTCAAAAAATTTTAATATTTCAGCCTCTTCTTTTTTATAATCTTCTATTTCTTTTTCATACTTCTTCATTAAAGATTCACATTTAGAAAGCCTGCTTCTAATTTTTTTTCTCTCTTCATAATTATTATTTTTTTCTTCAATATTTACATTTTCTTTATTTTTTTTATCCTGATACTCTAATTCTTTTTCTTCCTCTTCCAAAGCATCAAGACGAACCCTATAAACATAAGCTTCATAATCTCCAGGATAAAGAGAAAGTTTTTTATTTTTTACTTCTATTATGGTATCAGCAAGCAAACTAGCAAAAGTTCTGTCATGCGAAGTGAAAAATATAGTTCCACCATAATCTCTTAAAGAATTAGCCAAAGATTCAACAGTTTCAAAATCTAAATGGTTAGTAGGCTCATCCAAAATAAGCACATCTGCACATTGAGTAATAGCTGCAAGAAGTGAAAGTCTAGCCATCTCTCCCCCGCTTAAAACTTTAACATCTTTGTTAACATCATCTCCAGAAAATAAGAAGCTTCCTAAAAGTGTTAAAAGCTCCTGAGTAAGTAATCCTTGCTTAGCATTTTTTTTCAAATAAGAAAGCACAGTATCATTTGAAGTTACATTTTTATATGTATCCTCTCCGAAATAAGCTATCTTTATACCATAAGAATAATTATAAGTACCAGATACAGGCTTGATTCTTCCTGCTATAGTTCTTAAAAAAGTTGTTTTACCTTCTCCATTTTGACCAAGTACAGCTACCCTACTTCCTCTAGGTATTTCTATTCTTCCGCTATCTGCAACTATTTTTTCACCATATCCTACAGATAAATCATCAGATATAATAGCAAAACCTTTTTTTTCTGGAACCTCTGGAAGTTTTATTCTTACATTTTTGGCTGGATGAGTAATTTCTATTGTTTTTAATTTCTCTATCTGCTTAATTCTAGATTGAACAGCTTTTGCTTTAGTAGCTTTATATCTAAATCTCTCAACAAATCTTTCTAAATGTGCCTTTCTCTCTTCTATATTCTTATTATATTTTTTTATTGTATATTCTTTTTCTTCTTTGTATTCAAAATAATCTTCTATATTGCCAGGAAAGTATGTTATCTTACCATTTTCCATTTCTATAGTTTTTTCACAAGTTGTTTTTAAAAATTCTCTATCATGCGAAACTATTAAAAATCCGCCATTATAATCCATTAAAAAATTTTCTAAATCTATTAATGTATTTAAATCCAAGAAGTTTGAAGGTTCATCGAGTATAAGAAAATTAGGTTCATAAAGCATCATTTCAGCGAGCTTAACTCTCATTCTATATCCGCTTGATAAATTTCCTAAATTATAATTAACTTTTATATGATCTATTCCAAATCTGCTTGCTATTTTAGAACATTTCCAAGATTCTTTATTAGTAACTCTAGTAAGATAATCAATTACCTTTTCATTATCATCAAAATCTCCCTGCTGACGCAAATAACCTATCCTAACATCATCAGAAAATATTATCTCTCCGTCATCTGCCTCTTCAAGCCCCATAAGAATTTTTAAAAGAGTAGTTTTACCTGCTCCGTTTCTTCCTATCATTCCTATCTTAGATTTTTCTTCTATTAAAAGGTTAACATTATCAAGCAGTACTTTATGAACAAATCTTTTAGATATATTAACTATATTTATAATACTTCTAGCCATATTAAATTTTTACTTAAATATTTTTTTATTTATTAAGCATTAATTCTATAATAATTTTAAAAAATATTCAAATATAAAAATTAAATAATTATATTAAATTGCTGTACTATTTTCAAGCTTATAAACTAAACTCTTGAAATATTTTCCTCTCTCTTCATAGCTTTTAAACATATCAAAACTTGTACATCCCGGGGATAACAGAACAGTATCGCCATTTATTGATATAGCCGAAGCATAATTGAAAGCATCAGTAAAATCTTTTATTATAATTTTATTATCAAAACGTATCATTTCATCAAGAGCCTCAGCAGCCTCTCCAATAAGTATAAGCTTTTTTACCCTAACTTCTATAAGACTAGTTAAAGATGAAAAGTCTATATTCTTATTTCTTCCGCCCATTATAAGTATGATATTTTTATAGAAAGATTTTAAAGCACTCATTACAGAGTTCATAGATGTAGCCTTAGAATCATTTATGTATTTTACTCCATTTACTTCAGCAACAAACTCTACCCTATGCTCTATACCTTTGAAATTATTAACAATATCAGAAATATGCTCTGGAGGTATATCATCTTTTAAACATATTAAAACAGCTGCCAATATATTTTCTATATTATGTCTGCCTAATATTTTTCTGTTTTTTATAGAAAATAATTTTTCATTCTCATAATATATATATTCATCTTCTTCATTATAATATATAGTGGCAAATTTACTTTTTAAAGAAAATGTAAGAAGCTTAGTTTTAGAAACTCCATTAAGCTCATTATACCAAAGATTTGTATATATATTATCATAATTAAGTATTAAAAAATCATTTTTATTTTGATTTATATTGATATTCTTTTTAGCATTAAAATAATCTTCTATATCTTTATATCTATCAAGATGGTCCTGAGCTACATTTAATACTGCCGCTATATGAGCATGAAATTTTTCAACTGTTTCTAATTGAAAGCTAGAAAGCTCTAATATTATATCTTCATCAGGCTCTATAGTTTCAACTTCTTTTGAAAAAGTATTTCCTACATTACCTACAAGCCTAGATTTTTTATAAGAATTAATTATTTCATGAATAAGTGTAACTGTTGTAGTTTTTCCATCAGTACCAGTAACTGCAATATAATTTCTATTAGGAAGAAGATTATATGCAAACTCAATTTCACCTATTATTTTTATTTTTCTTTTTTTTGCTTCCTCCACTATTGGTATTGTATGAGGAATACCAGGAGAAATAATTATAAGAGTTATATCATTTAAAATAGATATTTCCTGATTACCGAAAAATAATTTAGCATCTTTATCTTTTAAGGCTTCTATACTATCTTTTAATTGTTCTTCTGTTTTACTGTCGCTTAAAGCATATTTTATATTAGCTTTAAAATTCATGTTAATATCATAGAGTATATTAGCTATACTTACACCGCTTCTGATAGTAGCACCTAATATTAATATATTTTGTTTTTTAAGAACTTTTACATATGTTTTATTCAAATCGAAAATCATTTTCAACACCGTATAAAAAATTATATTGTTTATATAACTTATTATAACAGAATAATGATAAATTTTAAATGATATCTTTTTTAAATTTATTGTATATATATTTCAGCTTTGGAATATAATGCCGCTTTTCCCGCTAATTTAACACGATTACCATTAAAAGAGCAATATAATATTCCTCCCCTTTGAGAAGCCTGAAATGCTGTAATATCTTTTTTACCCAACTTATCTGCCCATAAAGGTACAACATGACAATGTCCAGAACCGCAAACAGGATCTTCATAAACATTTAATTTAGGAGCAAAACTCCTTGTAACGCAATCATATTCAGAGCCTTTAGAAGTTATATGTAATAAAAGTCCTTCAAGATTATTTTTTACTTTTTCAATATTAATATTAGCTTCAAAAATCTGATTTTCATTTTCAAGCACGCATAATAAATCTCTTCCCATATATGCTTCTAATGGCTTAAATCCTATAGCCTCTGTCATTTCATTTGTAACATTTACTTTTTTTAATTCATAAGAAGGAAAATCCATTTCATATAAATCATTATTTTTAACAACATTTAAAATACAGCTTTTAGTTTTAAAAGATATATTATTTAACTTTTTATCAATTATATTCATTAACACGAATGCTGATGCCAAAGTTGCATGACCGCATAAATCTATTTCTCCGCCTGGAGTAAACCATCTAAGTTCATAATCATTATTATTTTTTAATATGAATGCCGTCTCAGAAAGATTATTCTCTTTTGCTATATTAAGCATAGTATCATCTGAAAGCCATTTATCTAATAAACAAATAGCAGCAGGATTTCCTCTAAAAACTTTATCTGTAAAAGCATCAACAATATATTGTTTAAGTGAATAATTTGTCATTTTATTATACTCAATCATATTAAAATAATTTATTTATATGCTTCTATATGTATTGTAGGCTCAATATTTAATTTTTCTCTTATAGCATTTTCAAATAATGTAGCCTTTGAATGAGCATCAAAAACAGTCATATCCTTTGGAAAACGCATATGAAAAGTTATTTCACTATGATCACCATAAGTATGTATATGAAAATGATGTAAATTTAAATTGTCATCATCTATATTTATCTCTTTAGCTATATTTTTAATACTCTCTATAGTTTCTTGAGAAGGATACTCTCCTATTAAAGGTTTTACGCTTGATTTAATAACATCAAAAGCGGCATAAAATATCACAAGAGCAACTAATATACTTAAAACACTGTCTATCCACCAAAAATTTTTTCCAAATAAAATACCAACTAATATAATTATAGATGTAATACTATCGCTTCTATGATGCCAAGCATCTGCATATAATGATTTAGATCCAGACTTTCTATAACCCCAAAAAGAATACTGTGCTAATAACTCTTTTATAAGTATTGAAACTATCATAGCAATTATAGCCATCATTGTAAATGAAGCTGATTTTTTATTCATAATATTTTCAATAGCTTCAGAGAAAAAAGTATAACCTATAAATACAAGCATTATTCCAACTACAAAACTAGTTATAAGTTCTATTCTTCCATGTCCGAATGGATGCTCTTCATCAGGAGGTCTTTTTGAAAATATACCTCCTATTATAACAATTATGCTGCTTATACAATCGCTTAATGAATGCCAAGCATCTGCTATAATAGAAAGAGATCCAGTCATCATACCTACAATATATTTAAATACAAATAATAATACATTAATAATTACAGATATTACACCTTCTATAATCATATACTTGGATTTTTTTTCATTACTGATATTCATATTTTATAACCCTAAACTATTATTTTTTAGCATCGTTTAAAGATAATCAATTTAATATAAAATGTCAATTATGTAAATATAAATTGTTGTTTACAGATTAGAGCATTTTAACTTTTATTAAAATTATATAACTTATAAAATAAAATTAATATCTTGATAAAAGTTAATTTTTTTGTTAATATTTATGTTAATTAAAATAAGAAAATAAAATAAAAATTAATATAAAAAGGAGAATAAATATGTCAAATATAGCATTTCTATTTCCTGGTCAAGGCTCTCAAAGTGCTGGTATGGGAAAATCTTTATACGATAATGTAGCTGAATCCAAAGCGATATTTGATAAAGCTGCTAATATTTTAGATGATGTTGATATCAAGGCATTATGTTTTGAAGGCAGCGAAGATGATCTTAAAAAAACAGAAAATACACAGCCTGCATTGGTTACAGTTGGAATGGCTGTTTATGAAGCTTTAAAAGCAAAAGGTGTAAAAGGAACTTTATTTGCTGGACATAGCTTAGGAGAGATTACTGCTCTTTCTGCTGCTGGTTATATATCATTTGAAGATGCTGTAAAAATAGCTAGAACAAGAGGTTTATTAATGGCTAAAGCTGGTGCTGATGCTCCTTATGGTATGGCAGCAGTTATGGGACTAGATTATGATGCTGTTTCTAAATGTATGCCTGAAAATAAAGAGGTTGTTGCTGCTAATTATAATTTGAAAGATCAGATAGTTATATCAGGATTACTCAGTGCAATAGAAGCGGTTACTCCTAAACTTCAAGAGGCTGGTGCTAAAAGAGTACTTCCTTTAAAAGTATCTGGTGCTTTCCATTCACCTTTTATGAAGCCTGCTGCTGATAGTTTAAAAGAATTTTTAGAAAAAATAGAATTGCATAATAATGATAATAAAGTATTATCAAATGTTACTTCAGAAGTTCATGATTTTGATTCTATAAAAGAAAATTTATATAAACAAATGTTCTCTACTGTAAGATGGTATGACAGTATGATTAATATGCAGAAATTAGGTATAACAAAAGTATTTGAATGCGGACCTGGAAAAGTATTAATAGGTATGAGTAAGAAAATTACTCCTGATATTGAAGCTGTACCTGTATTTGATATTGATTCATTGAATGCGGCT
This sequence comes from uncultured Brachyspira sp., assembly GCA_944392715.1. Lineage (GTDB taxonomy): Bacteria > Spirochaetota > Brachyspiria > Brachyspirales > Brachyspiraceae > Brachyspira. Next base: position 30,071 of record CALXXQ010000151.1, on the reverse strand, counting down.
ATAGGTTAATTAAACTAAATAAAAATTAAATATTAAAAAAGGCATATAAATATTTATATGCCTTTTTTATTTATACTATAATATAATAATTATAGTTTACCAACTAAATCAATTCCTGGTTTCAAAGTTTTAGCACCTGGTTTCCATTTAGCTGGACATACTTCTCCGCCATGTTCAGCTACATATTGAGCAGCTTGAACTTTACGTACTAATTCATTAGCATCTCTACCAATACCCATATCATGTACTTCATAAGCTTTAATTAAACCTTCTGGGTTTACAATAAAGCTACCGCGTAAATCTTGTCCAACTTCTTCTACAAATACTTCAAAGAATCTTCCTAATACTCCTGTTGGATCTCCAAGCATAGTGTATTTAAGATTAGCTATAGTTTTTGTAGCATCAGCCCATGCTTTGTGTACAAAATGAGTATCTGCTGATACAGAATATACTTCACAATTAATTTTCTTTAATTCTTCATAAACTGAACCCAAATCTTCCAACTCTGTAGGACATACAAATGTGAAGTCTGCTGGATAGAAGAAGAATACACTCCATTTTCCTAAAACATCTTTAGTTTCAACTGTTTTAAATTCTCCGTTTTGATAAGCCTCAACTTTGAAATCTATTAGTTTTTTGTTGATTAAACTCATATTATAACTCCTTTTATTAAGGTTTGTATAATCTAACAATACACTAAATAATAGTTTTTGTCAAGTGAAAAAACATATATATTAGTAAAAATTACTAAAAAGCCTAATTTTTTTATAATCTGTATGAAATAATATTAATAAAATGCTTCAAAATAAATCATTTAGCAAAGAAACATGAAACTAAATGATTATATGAAATATTTTCTAGTTTTGGAATAGAATTTCTGCATTCATCTTTAGCATATATGCATCTTGTATGAAATCTGCATCCTGAAGGGATATCAGAAGCATTAGGTATTTCTCCTGTGATAGGAAGCTCTTTTATTATGTTAACTCTCCCCGAAGAAGCATCGGGTACAGCTGCAATCAATGCCTTTGTATAAGGATGCTTGGGATTATCTATTATTTCATCAGCGTCGCCTATTTCAACTATAGTTCCTAGATACATTACAGCTATTCTATCTGCAAAATATCTAGCTGTTGATAAATCATGCGTAATATATATATAGCTCAAATTCTTTTCTATTTGAAGCTCTTTCATCATGTATAGTATTTCAGCTCTAGTAGATAAATCTATCATAGAAACAGGCTCATCTGCAACTACCAATTTAGGATTAAGTATCAAGGCTCTAGCTGTTGCTATTCTTTGACGCTGTCCTCCAGAAAGCATATGAGGGTATCTTTCCATAAACTCTTCAGGAGGATTTATCTTTACATCTCTTAATGCTTTAATTACCATTTCATCATATATTTTTTCATCGCCTTCTATATTATGTATATATAAAGGCTCTTTTAATACATCTTTTATTTTAAATCTAGGATTCATAGAAGCATAAGGATCCTGAAATATCATCTGAACATTTCTCCTATATTTTGCTGTCTCTTCTTTATTAAAATTATTAATATTTTCATTTTCAAATATAATATTTCCAGAAGTAGGATTTATTAACTTCATTACAAGCTTACCTATAGTAGTTTTTCCGCTTCCTGATTCTCCTATTATGGCAAGTATTTCTCCTCTTTTTACTTCAATACTAATATCATCAACAGCTTTTATTTCTTTAGATTTTTTTAAAAAACTTTCTATAATATTAACATGAGGATAAAAATATTTTTTTACATTTTCAAGCTTTAATATTATATCATTCATAATTTTCTTCTTTATTATATTATTAAATTAAATTTATTTATTAATCAAATGACAAGCACATAAATGTCCATTACCTATATCTTTTAATATAGGCTCATCATCTTTGCATTTATCTATTCTATCTTTACATCTATCATAGAACATGCATCCTTTAGGGGGATTTAGCAAATCGGGAGGAGTACCTTCTATAAATTCTAATTTACTCACAGCCTTATTCAATCTAGGAGTAGCTGCCAAAAGTCTTTTTGTATAAGGATGTTTAGCATTTTTATATATGTTCTCATTACTTGCAAGTTCAGCAATCTTTCCTCCATACATAACGCATACCCTATCAGAAATTTCAGCTTCTAATGCTAAATCATGAGTTATAAAAATAAATGATAAATCAAAATCTTTTTTTAATTTTTTTAATAAATTGATAATCTGAGCCTGCACTATAACATCCAATGCAGTAGTAGGCTCATCAAGTATAATAAGTTTAGGTTTCAAAAATAATGCCGCAGCTATAACAACCCTCTGCTTCATACCTCCTGAAAGTTCATGCGGATATCTTTTGGCTACACTTCCATGAAGACCAACATATTCTAAATATTCTTCTATAAGTTTATCAGCATCTGCCCTGCTCATATCTACATGTCTATTAATAGTTTCTATCATTTGGCTTCCTATAGTATATACAGGAGTTAAAGAATTCATAGCACCTTGAAAAACCATAGATATTTTTGACCATCTTATATTTTTTCTAATATATTCTTCTTTAAGAGGTATAATATCTTCATTATCAAGTATAATTTTACCTCCTTCATATTTTCCAGGAATTGAAGGCATTCTTAAAAGAGAGGTACCTAAACTAGTTTTTCCGCATCCAGACTCTCCTACTATTCCCAAAGTTTCACCTTTTTTTATTGTAAAGCTAATATCATTTATAGCCTTTACCAAACCTTTGGAAGTATGATAGTACATCTTTAAATTTTCTACCTGCAATATATTTTCCATGATATTCCCAATTAAAAATAAATATATTATGTTAATTATAATATGATATTAATATTTTTACAATTAATTTTATATAATTATTAAAAAGAAAAATATGCTAATTAAAATATAGTCTAATTATAAAAGTTATATTAATAAATCATATAATGGAAATGAACTCCATTTTCTTCCTGAATATCATTATATAACTCTATAAATCCAAGTTTCTTATAGAATTCCAAAGCATAATGACTTGCTCTTACTGTATATCTATCTAAATTCAGAATATTTTTAGCTTCATTGAATAAACTTCTAGCTATTCCTAACTTGAAATATCTATCATCTACAAAAAAAAGAGAAATATGATCATAATTAGTTATTTCTAACATGCCAATGATATTGTCTTCTTCATTTTTAGCGGCAAGTATAAGAGAGCCTTCTATATAATATCTTAATCTCATATTATCAGAAGACATAAACATAAGAACGCTATCAATACCTTCTTTACTGTCCAAATTAGAATTGTATTTCAAATATATATTTTTGGCGAGAATAGAAATATCATCAATATTTTCAATTCCCGCCTTTTCAATTTTATACATTTTATTATTATTCAAATGCTTTTATTAATCTTTGAAATGGTAAATGATTTGTATCTTTAATAAATGAACCATTTTTATAATATCTTAAATAAGGTATCAATTCATTTTTCCATACATTTTCTTTGAAATTCATAAATGGTTCATACAATGAGCTTTGATTATACATACAAATAAAAACTGTTATATCGATATTAGAATTATTTTCATTTGCCATTAATTCTCTTTCTAAGCCCTTCCAATCTCCGCACCAATCCTGAGTAAATATAGCTAAAACATTCTCTGAAGCTTTTTTTATATCATCGCTTACTTCTTTTGTGTCTATAATATTTTGCATTTCTTTATCATCAATATTTTTAAAACTTATCATTATATTTTACCTCCGACAAAAATATTTATAAATGATACAATGAAAAACCATTTTTATCAAGAAAATATTTTTTATGACGATATTTCACGATAAGGAGAGCATTTATGAAAAATAAAAATATAATCATTATTTTTATTATTTTTATTATGATTAATTCTATTTTATTTGCAGGCGATTTTTTAAATGACCAAAAAAGATATAGCAGAGTAAGAACTGCAATAAAAGAAAAAGATAATCTTATAAAAAACACATTAAAAAATAATAATATCAAATTAGAAGAACTAAATATATTAATAACAGCATATAAAGATGAAGATATACTAGAAATATATGCTAAAAATAAATCTGATAATATATATAAAAAAATAGCAGTATACAATATCTCAGCAAAATCAGGGATATTAGGTCCTAAAAGAATGGAAGGAGATTTACAAGTTCCTGAAGGTTTTTACTATATTGACAGATTTAATCCTGCAAGCAGCTACTATTTATCTTTAGGCATAAACTACCCTAATGAATCTGATAAAAAGAAAAGTAATGCCCAAAGATTGGGAGGAGATATATTTATTCATGGTGCTAATGTTACTATAGGATGCATGCCTATGACTGATGATAAAATAAAAGAAATATATTTATATGCTGTATATGCTAAAGATAATGGACAAAATAAAATACCTGTTTATATATTCCCTTTTAAAATGAATGAAGAAAATTTCAATTATCATGCAAAGAATTACAATAAAGCTATAATAAACTTTTGGAAAAATATAAAAGAAGGTTATGATATATTTCAAAATACCAAAAAAGAATTGAATATAAAAATAGATTCAAATGGAAACTATGTATTTTAACTCCTTGAAATTTTTTAATAAAAATATTACTATAGTAAGATATATTATAATCGGATAATAGTTAATGATTCAAATGAATAAAAATATTTCTTTTGTAGGCACATATAATTTTTGGTCATACATATTAATTGCTATTGTATTTTTTAACTATTTATTTTTTAGAGCTGTAGTTATAGATAATAATTCATTTATATATTTAATAACATTTATTTTAGATTATGTAGTATTAATATCATTTTTCCTATTGGTATTTTATAAATTCTACAGCTGTTTATTTAATTCTCAGCTATCAACTGCAATATTAGGCATACTATTTTTAATATTAGGAACTCTAAAATTATATGTTATGGAAATTAATATTCATAATTTCATAGAATTATTATATTTTATATCTATATTTATACTTACAGTAAAAATTCTAATATCAATAATATTCTCAAAAAATATAATAGAATTAGAAAGAGGAATATATGTATTTATTTTAGTTTCTTTATTATCATCTGATATTAATTATATTTTATTATCAGCAAATAAAATAATAGATACAGATGCTTTTCATTATATATCAAGCTTTATTTCAAGCTATATGAGTAAATTATCATCTTTCTCATTTTTAGTATTGATAATAGTTTATATATTACTATTTATTAAGAAAATAGTTATGAAAAATATTAGTAAATCATTCTTTTTAATAACTGCAGCTATTGTATTATCAATAATTGCAATATTAATGTTTGGAAGCAGCTTCTTTTTAATTATAATGTCATTTTTAGGGGCTTTGGGAATTGTTATATATTTACCATTTACTATATATATGGTAATTATGATAATGTTTTTGATGACTTTATTTACTTCTTTTATAACATCTATAGTATCAAAATCTTATTATCCAAGATTAATAATTTTTACTATGTTTATATTAGCAGGGCTTGATATGAATAATTTTGCCTTAAGATTAATATCTATATTTGCTATTATGGAAATGATGGCTATTTATAATAACGAAAAATATAATACTGAATATTTGACAAATAATAATCTATAATATATTATTTTTAAGATATTTTAATAATAAAAAAATAAACTATGAAAAAAGAAATTCTTAAAGAAGAGAAAAATATAAGTCTCGATAATATAAAAAATATTGCTGAATACTTAAAAAGCATATTAAAAGACGGAGACATTATAATAATGGATGGAAATCTTGGATTTGGTAAAACTACATTTGTTAGAATACTATCAAGATTAATGGAAAGCGAAGATATAGTAAGCAGTCCTTCTTTTACTTTAATAAATGAATATGATATAATTCTTAATGGTGAAGAAAGTATATTAAGGCATGTAGATCTTTATAGACTTGAAAAAAAAGAAGAACTAGATGATATAGGTTTTAAAGATAAAATAAGAGAAAATGGAATTACTATGATAGAATGGGGAAATAAATTCATAGACTATTTTGAAGCACCATATTATTTATTTGAAATAGAAATGAATGAAGAAAATAATAGATTATATAGGATTAGTTTAATTTCATGAAAAAATTATTTATATTATTTATAATGATATTTACTATATTAATGTCATGTTCCAAACAAATGGATAAAAATATTATAGTAAATGTAAAAACTAGTATTTCATCTGTTAATGTTGTAATTGGAAATACTATAGATTATGAAGTTCATATAATATCAAAAAATAATATAAATTATAATTTTGAGGATTTATCATTTGATGATAGAGATAATAAATGCAGAATAATATCTGTTGAAAATACAATTAAAGACGCAAGGGAATATAAAGAGAGAATCATAAAATATAAATTAGGTTTTTATGATGTAGGTCAATTTGTGGTATATCCATTTAAGATTTCATATAATTATAATAATGAGTATCATGAATTACATGGAGAAGATATTACAGTATTGGTATATCCTTTCTCTGACGGCGAAACTTTACCTCCTATGAAAAGCACAATTGGAATACCTATGCCTAAATATGTTTGGGGATTTGTTGCTTTGATTATTATAGCAATTATAGGATTAATAGTATTGATTTTTGCTGTTATAAAATATATAGAAAAGAAATTCAATGATAAAATAAATATAAAAGAAGATACAGAAGCTTTAAATGCATTAAAGGATATGGATATAAATGTTTACTATAATGAAAACAGATATGCTGAATATTATTTTGAACTTACATTCATATTTAAAAGATATTTAACAAAAAGATTCAGATTCAATATAGAAGACATGACTACAAGCGAAATAAATCAATTATTTAAAGAAAATTCATTTAATGAAAGCGAATATATTATAACAATGCTTAAAGAATCTGATTATGTTAAATTTGCAAAACAAATTCCAGAGCTTAATATAATGCAGAAAGATTATGATTTTTGTGTTGAATACATAATAAATAATGGTAATTTACAAACAGCCTTAAAATTAGAAGAAAAAGAAAATAAAAAAATAAGAGAATTAGAAAAGAAAAAACTTAAAAAAGAATTAAAAGAAAATAAAAAGCTTCAAAAGAAAATGCAGCATATAGAAGAAAATAATTAAGAGTAAAATATGAATGAATACGATATAAAAGACACTATAGCAGCATTGGCAACTCCGTATTCAAAGAGTGCATTAGCAATAATAAGAATGTCTGGAAGCAAATCATTAGAAATAGCATCTAAAATATGTTTTTATGCTAATGATGAGAATAAAAATATAAAAAACTTTGAACATAGAAAAAGCTATTATGCTTTGATAAAAGATGAAAATAATATACCAATAGATGAGCTTATAGTACTCTCTACCCTATCCCCTAATACATTTACTTCAGAAGATACAATTGAATTCATATCGCATGGAAGTATTGTAGTTATAGATTCTCTTATGAATCTTTTAATTAGAAATGGGGCTAGAGCTGCTAATAGAGGCGAGTTCACATACAGAGCATATATAAATGGAAGAATTGGTATAAGTGAGGCTGAAGCTATACATGATTTAATTGATTCTAATAATAAACTTATGGCAGAAGCAAGCATATACAAAATGAGAGGAAGGCTTACTAGAGAAATAGATAAGCTTAGAGAGAATATAAAAAATTCTCTTATGCTAGTTTATGGTGAATTGGATTTTCCAGAAGATGATACTGAAAGTTTTTCTTATGATAAATTAATAGAAATGTTCATTCAAATAAAAAATGATATAGAAAATATATTATCAAATTCCAAAAGAGTTGAAAATCTAATAAACGGCATTAAAGTAGCAATACTAGGAAAAGTTAATGCTGGTAAAAGCAGTATATTTAATATGATGCTAGGAAATGAAAGAGCTATTGTTTCTAATATAGCAGGAACTACAAGAGATTTTTTAAGTGAGAATATTTACATAGAAAATATACCTTTTTATATTATGGATACAGCTGGTTTTCATAAGGAAGCAGATAATGATATAGAATTAGAAGGAATTGAGAGGGCTAAAAAATGTGCTGATGATGCAGATATTGTACTTGCCGTTTTTGACAGCAGTATTGATGCAGATGAAGATGATATAAATTTAATAGAGTTCTTAAATACATTAAATAATAAAAATATTATATTTATTCTAAATAAAAGCGATGAAGAGAAAAAATTTAATTATAAAATAGAAAACAGTAATATTATAAATATAAGCACCAAAACAGAAGAAGGAAAAAATATATTAATTCAGGCTTTAAAAAATCATGTTGCTGATTCAGATATTGATATTTTCAATAAAGAAAGCTATGTTAATAATAGAGAAAAAGGATATTTGCAAAGAGGACTTGAGCAAATCAATATATGTATAGAAAAATCTAAAAATTCTTACTCATTAGATGAAATTGCTGAAGAGATGAATATATTAAATAATATACTTGGAAATGTAAGCGGTAAAATAGATGCTGAAGAAGTGATAAATGAAATATTTGCCAATTTTTGTATAGGAAAATAATATCCTTCCATTTAATAAGTCATTTATAAAAATAAGAAATTAATTACGATAATATATATAATTATATTTGCTAAATTTATAAAAAAATATATATTTAAATTAATAAAAAAATAATTTAAGGAGTTAATTGTAAATATGAAAAAATTATTATTAATTATAAGTATTTTTATATCAATTAACTTATCTCTTTTAGCAGCAAGCGGATTTGAAGGAATAATAAATGTACCATTTGGGCTTTCTATAGGAATACCTATGGGTACAATAGAAGGAACTACTAGAAAGATTAATACAGGCTTTGATGTAGGAGTTACAGCTTTATTTGGATATGTAATAGATTTTAAAAATAATATAGGTCTTAGTATATTAGGAGAGGCAGGATACAGTTATGATACTTATTCATATTCTCTGCCATCTGATTCTACTACTAAAATAGCAAATTCAACTGCATTTCATAGCCTTCAAGTAGGTATTTTGCCAAAAATTAATATCAATGATTTCTCTATTGGTATAGGCGGCGGATTAAAAATTCCTATAGCTGGAAATATAGAAGAAAGAACAACAACACATGGAACTAATTATACAGCTGCAGGAAGCACAGTGGATATGTACAGCATAGTTAATAAATATGATAAGATGAATGTAATACCTTATGTAAAATTAACTTTTGATTATTCTGTATTTAATAATTATAATGTAGGTGCAAATTTCGGTCTTTATTTGGATTATGAATTTGGAACTAGAGAAAAAATAGATGAAAAAAAATATATATCAGTAGATAGTTTCGGATTTGGTTTGCAGGTAGGATTAAGATTCAGTCCTTTTAATACATCTCAAGCTAAAAAAGAAGAGGAACAAAAACAATAGAGTATTAATTATGAAAGAATTTAATAATCAGGAATTAAAGATAATAAAATATATAAAAGAATATTTGCCTTTTAGAGAAAAACATATATTATCAACTAGAGAACTATCTGTTGAAATAGCTGAAAAATACAATATAGATATTAATAAAGCTTCTATTGCCGCATTATGTCATGATTTGGGAAAAAGATATAAAGATGATGAAATGCGTAAAATTATATTGGAAAATGATAATATTGAGTATCCTAAATATATAACAGGTGCTTTGCTTCATGCTAGAGTAAGTTCTATAATAACAGAAAAAGAATTTAATATAAAAGACAAAGAAATTTTAAATGCTATAGAAAGCCATACTGTAGGACATGGTAATATGAGTATGCTTGAAAAGATAATATATGCTGCCGATTATCTTGAGCCTACAAGAAAACTTGAAACTGCTGACAGAATCAGAGAAAAAATTTTTATTGATTTTAATAAAGCATTTTTGGAAGTTGTATTAGAATCTATAAGTTTTGTTTTAAGTAAAAATCAATATTTATCTGATAAAACAATAGAACTTTATAATTCATTAGTTACTGGTTAAAATCTTTTATGGATAATAAGAATAATAAAAAAGCATATATAATATTTGTAGCTGACAGTAAGCAATATAGAAATAATAAATTAAATGCAGAAAATATATTAAATGAACTTTCTATGCTATGCGATACTGCGGGATATGAAGTAATAAATCAATATTCATTTATACAGCAAAAGATAGCAGCAGGCACTTATATAGGAACTGGAAAATTAGAAAGTTTAAAAGAAAGTGCTTTAATTGATGGTGTTGAATATTTTATATTTGATAATGAATTAAGCGGTTCACAGGTTAATGCTATAGAAGAAGGCTCTAATATAACAGCACTCACAAGAACTGAAATAATATTAGAAATATTTGCCATAAGGGCTAAAACTCTTACAGCTAAAATGCAGGTAGAATTAGCATTTTTAGAATTTGAATATCCGAGATTAAAAGGAAAAAGAACTAATTTAAGCCAAATAAAAGGCGGTATAGGATTAAGAGGCGGTGCTGGTGAAAAACAATTAGAATATGACAGAAGAAGAGCAAGAGAACGTATACATAAATTAAAATCTCAATTGAGTAAAGTAGAAAAATCTGCAAGTGTAGGAAGAAAAGGAAGAGGAAATACATTTAGAATTGCTATAGTAGGATATACTAATGCTGGAAAAAGCACATTATTTAATTTACTTTGCAAAGAAAATGTTTATGTAGAAGATAAATTATTTGCTACATTGGATACTCATACAAGAAAATTATATATTTCTGATGATACTCCTGTAGAAGCTATAATAAGCGATACTGTAGGGTTTATAGATAGACTTCCTCATACTTTGGTAGCATCTTTCAAATCTACATTATCTGAAGTTGTTGAGGCTGATTTACTCCTTCATTTAGCCGATGCAAGCGATGAAAATATAGAAGATAAATTAATTCAAGTTGAAACTATAATAAAAGAAATAGAAGCCTCTCATATAAAAAGAATTGTCATATTTAATAAATCTGATAGTATAGATGAAATACAAAAGAATAAAATATTTACATATTATGATGATGCTGTGCTAATAAGTGCTAAAAACAATATCAATATAGACACTTTAAGAAATAAAATATTAAATACTATATTAGAAATGAATAATAATAATTAAATAAATAATATCTTTATCTTCTTAATTGTACGAATATAGCCACCCAAAAGTCCTCTCCATTAACAGAATAATGCGATATTCCTACATGCGTGAACTTTTCACTCAAGATATTAATTTTATACTGATCAGAATTCATCCAATAGCTTATAACAGTTTCAGCATTCTTGAATCTATAGGCAATATTCTCATCTGAAGAAAATACCCTTATCCTATGCGTATAAAGCAGTTCATCATATCTTGTATTATTAGGCCTTATATGCGAAAAACTTATGGCAAGCTCTTTAGCTCTAATATTTGCTATATTATTAATTTCATCATTAGTTTCTAATAAATATAAACCTTCATTTTCTCTTATATCATTTATAGCTTTCAAAGCAGAATCAACATCAGCAGGATTTTGAGAATATAATAATAAACTCCCTATATATAATAAAGCTACAACTTTTATTAGTATTTTTAACATATGTACTCTTTAATTGTAAAAAATATATATCATTAATAATATAATATTTTTTTATTATTTTTCAAGTCTAATTAACAAGTTATTTTTATTAATTTCGGATATATTTGAATGTGTTATATTATAAATTATTCTCTGTTTTATCTTAGAAATAATGCTAATATCATTATTATTACAATAAGATATAATATCTAAAATATTATTTGTAATATCAAATAAATATTCATTTGATTTTGAAGAACATAATCTGCTGTAAATCTTTAATATATACTCTCCAAAATATTTTATAAGTTTAATATTATTAGATAATATAGCAGTATTGATATGGTATGAATATATTCTTAAAGCCTCAATATTATCATCTTTAATATATTTATCCAAAAATAAAGAAAACATTTTGATATACTCTAGGCTTTTATTTTTGAGATTATTACACATTTCATCTTTATTTATTATATGAACAGAATACTTTAAATCTAATACGATCTCCCCTTCCCCATTGCATTCAAACATAATACTATCTTTGGAACAATCTAAAGGATTATCCAATTTCAATCTAATTTTTTCTATATATTTTAATTTTTTATTTATATTATTATAATTTCTTTTTTCAGTATCAATAACAAATAAATACTCTACATTTTTCGTTTTATTTACTACAGACCTTTTAGCACCTCTATATTTAGTATATTCTGAAGTAACTATTTCTAATTTACCTTTATTCTCTAATATAGAAATCAAATCATCATATTCTATTATGCCATCTGTAGAATAGCTCATAACTATATGCTTAGAATCTATATTATCCAATAAATTTATTAAAGTATCTTTAGCAGTTTTTTTATAGCAGTATAGAGATTTAGTTTTTGTCCAATCCTTTCTGATACCGCCTTTATCAGTTTTCTTTCCATTTACATATATATTTTTATTAATTTTAGGCTTATCCCATAAAGCTATAGTATTTAATAAATGATAATTACTTCCATATTGATGCTGATTATAAGGAGGGTCTAAATATACTAAATCAAAATGCTTATTCTTATTTTTAAGAACAAAAGTATTAGCATCCTCCATACTAACATAACAATCTTTTCCGCTATATAAAGGTATTTTCTTTAATGATATAGGAGCCAATATTCTATGTAATGCATCCTTATTTCTTCCTCCAAATCCAGCATGAAAAGCCTTAAAAACACCTGAAGTATTTGTATGTGTAGCTGATTCATATATAATAGAAGCTATCAAATAATAATATTCTTTTTGATTTATAGCACTATTTTGATAAAGTTTTTCTATATTATGCCTTATTATATCTATTCTCTCGGCATTATAATGAGTATAAAAAAGTCTCTCATTTACTAAGTCAGGATTATCATCATTTGAAGGAGAATAATATTTAGATATATATCTGTCATCATTATCTATATATTTGATATTATTAATCATATCTATAGTATTATCTAATCCGCCTGTATGAATGAACATATTATCTAAATCTTCTATATTTATAGATAAATGAGCATAATTTAAAATATAAGAATAATATTCCCAATCATTAGAATATACTTCTAAATTCATAGTTTTTAAAAGCCTAGAAACACTTCCGCTGCCTGCAAATAAATCTAATGCTGTTTTTATAGTATTATCTTCTTCTAAAATTCTAGAAATAGTATTTTCTATAAATGGAAGTAATCTTCTTTTATTTCCTATATATGCTATTAAATTTTCTTTTAAATATTTACCTTTAGTATCTAATTCTGTATTAGTTATCATAATCTTATTATCATAATATAGTTTACATAATTATATTAACATAATATAAATAAAATATCAATATACGTAAATTTTATTTTAAATATGCTATTTACTATTTTTAGATAATAAGTTATATTATTTTAGCTTTATTGATATATAATTATACAATTTAATAGTGAGGGTTATATTTATGCTTGATAAAAGTAATATAGGTGTAAAAAGCAGCAATTTAGTATTAAAATTTTTATTACCATATATGGCGGCATTATTTATTATTTGTATAGCAATATACTTTTTATATTTTCCGCAATACAAAACTAGATTTTTAAATTCTAATAAATATAATGTATCTAATATTTCATCTGAAATAGAAAATAATATTTCTTCTTTATACGGAAGAATAAATATATTTTATTCTTATGTAGAAAAAGAAAGAGATAGAGAGAAATTATTAGAAGTATTTAAAAATATTCTAAAAAATGAATCGGATTTAATAAATATATTTTATGCTGATACAATACCATATAAAGATGGAGGAACGGTATTAAATACTGTTGGGCAATTACCGAGTGACTATGATCAAACTTCTAGAGAATGGTATCAAAATGCTATAAAATCAAAAGATATAGTAATATCAGGTCCTTATATAGATGCTGTTAAAAAATCAGTTATAGTAACTTTTTCAAAAACTATATATATGGACGGTAAAATTTATGCTATAGTAGGAATTGATGTTGATTTTTCTAAGATTATATCTTCTGCTTTAGAAGAGGCAAAAAAATATAATTATAATTTAAGTCTTATAAACAGAGATGGATTATATCTATATAATTCAAATGAAAGTTATATATTAAAAGAAAATATATTTAATAATGTCAAAGAAATATCAAATAATAAAAATAATATTATTAATAATAATAGTTATGCATGGGTAGATAAAAAATTCTCATGCTTATCATCAAAAATAAGAAATATCGATTGGAACATAATTGTAACAGTACCAAATAAAGATTTAAATTTATCTTTATTAAAGCTTCTTATATTAATTGTATCAGTATTCATAATATTATCTACTATAGAAGCAGTACTAGTAATACTAATAGCAACTCCAATATCGAATACATTATCTAACACAATAGAAATAATAAATTCTATGTCTAAAGGTAATTTCAATACCAAATTTAATGAAAAAGAATTAAATAAAAAAGATCAAACAGGAGATGTTATAAGAGCTCTTAATGAGATGCAAAATAAATTAGGAGATATTATTCATACTATGAAAAATGATATAAATGGTATAAATAATTCTGTTAATATTATCACAAATGGAAATATAGATTTATCTGACAGAGCTAATTCTCAGGCAAGCTCATTGGAACAATTAACAAGATCAATAGAATTTGTATTTTCATCATTAAAGGATACTGCTGAAAATGCAGGAAATGCCAAAAACATGAGTGAAAATGTATCAAATGCTACTAAAAACGGAGTAAATGCAATAAATGCCACATCAGAAAATATGGCTCAAATATCAGAAGCCAGTAAAAAAATATCAGACATTACAAAGATAATAGAATCAATTGCTTTCCAGACAAATATACTTGCTCTTAATGCTTCAGTAGAAGCTGCACGTGCTGGAGATCAGGGAAAAGGATTTGCAGTAGTAGCAAGCGAGGTTAGAAATTTGGCAATCAATGTTGGAAATGCAGCTAAAGATATAACAGCAATAGCGAATGAAACTATAGAAAAAATACAAAATGGAAGTGCTTCTGTTATGGCTTCATCATATATATTAAACCAAATAGAAAGTTCTGTTAATGATGTACTTACTTTACTTACAGAAATATCAAGTACCATAATAGAAGAAGAAAATAGCATATCTGAAATCAATACAGCTGTAATAGAAATTAATAGAATAACTCAGGATACTTCAAAAATAGCTAATGACGGAGCTAATGCAAGTAAGGATATGCTTGATAAATCAAACAGCATAGTAGAGCAGGTTTCTTATTTTAATTTTAATTAATAATAAGAATATACAAATTTATTAGAATATGAATAATTTAATTATATATCATTAATAAACAAAAAAGCATTGATTAGATATATAAAATTTAATCAATGCTTTTTATATTTTAATTTTTAGTTTTAGATAAAAGTGTAATATCAGATATTCTCATATTTTTATCAACTGCTTTGCACATATCCCATATTGTAAGTGCCGCAATACTAACTGCAGTTAATGCTTCCATCTCTATTCCAGTTTTATAACTGCATCTGCAATAAGACTTTATAATAATTCCATCTTCTTCTAAAGTAAAATCTAAAGATACTTTTTCTATATTGATATTATGACATAATGGTATCAAATTAGAAGTTTGTTTAGCTCCCATTATACCAGCAATTCTAGCAACTGATATAACATCGCCTTTTTTTATATTATTTTCTTCTATAAGTTTAATAGTATCTTTTGATAAATATATTTTTCCTGATGCTTCTGCTGTTCTTTTTATAATATCCTTATCTCCAACATCAACCATATTAGCATTACCGCTTTCATCTATATGTGTTAATTTATCGCCCATTTTTTACTCCGATTTATTTTTATATTAAAATATTATCCTCCTATCATACTTAAAGACTCTACATCACTATAAGCACCATTCTCCGGCTTTCCTTCAATACATCTAATAATAGAGCCTCTTATATCATTAAAATCAACTTTGAATTTTATATTGCTATGCAAACAGCTAAGTAAGTACCCATCAGCCAATAATCTTATTCTATTACAGAACTTACATTTTGCAGGTCTGTCATACTCTATAGAATCAAGTTTTTGTTCATTAATATTATAATACTGAATGGTTTGAATCTTAGCATTCAAATTATCAGCATATTCTCTTAATAAAGGCAATTCTTCTTTACTCTTTTCATCATAAATAACTACATTAATTTTTAATTGAAATCCCAATTCCGATGCTTTTTTTATGCCTTTCATAGCATCATATAAATTTCTATCTCTAGTAATATGCTTATATCTTTCACTATCAAGAGTATCAAGAGATATATTAATAGAATCAAGACCAGCCTCTTTTAATTTTTCTGCCGCATTATAAAGTAATACAGCATTAGTAGTCATAGCTATTGTCTCTACTTTTTTTACACTTCTAATCATAGCTACAAGACTATCAATATCTTTTCTAACTAAAGGCTCTCCTCCTGTAATTCTTACCTTCTTTACACCAAGTTCAGCTGCCTCTTTTACAACATTATATATCTGCTCATAGCTCAAAATTTCATTATGCGGTTTTTTAACAATACCTTCTTCAGGCATACAGTATACGCATCTTAAATTACATCTATCAGTAACAGATACACGTAAATAATTAATTTCTCTATTAAATGAATCTAACATCAACTATACTCCCCTTAGCAATATCAGAAACTCCAATATCTATCTTCAATATACCATCAGCCTCAGAGAAAGATGATATCATAGAAGAATTATTATATTTAATAAGCTTTACACATAATTTTGTATCTTCAAAAATTAAACTCACAGGAATATATTCAAGTCTTTCAGTATCCTTTCTCTTAAAATCTTCAGTGATTACAGCCTTTATATACCCTGAATCATAATATATACCTAAACATTTTAGTATATAAGGCTTAACCATTATTTCAAAAGTCATAAATGCAGAAACAGTATTTCCAGGTAAAGCAAATACAGCCTTTTTACCTAATTTCCCAAAAAACAAAGGTTTTCCAGGCTTCATAGCAATACCATGAAATATTTGATTAACCCCAAGTTCTAATAATTTCTTATGAACATAATCAAAATCTCCCATAGAAACACCGCCGCTTATAAGAACAATATCATTTTCTTCCAAAGCTTTTGATAATATTTCTCTTATCTCTTTTTCATCATCATTAACTTTTCCATAAAACTTGCTATTACAAGATAATGCTGATGTTCTTGAAATAAGCATAGGAGCATTAGCATCATATATTTGGCCTTCTTTTAAAGTTTCTCCTATATTCGCTATTTCGCTTCCTGTTGATATTACAGCCGTATTAATTTTCTTTTTTACATCAATAGAAGAATATCCGAAACCTGCAAGTATGGCTGTATCCTTTGGGAATAATAATTTTTTATCTAAAATTTTCTCTCCAGATTTTTTATTATTTCCCTTTTTTATAACATTATTAGAAATTTCTTTTTTAGTGAAGTTAATAACAGTTTTTCCATTTTCTTTTTTTTCTTCTATCCATTCTACCCTCTGAACTGCATCGCAATTTTCTGGCAATGGAGCTCCCGTCATTATTTTAATACATTCTCCGCTTTTTATATTTAATTTTTCAGAAAGTCCAGCATATATAATTTTATCATCAACTAAAACATAATTATTTTTATTTTCATCTTCTTTTTTATAAGCATATCCATCCATAGAAGATTTATTAAAAGGAGGGTCATCATTCATAGCATAAACATCATTGGACAATACTCTATTATAAGAATCAAGCACTGATATTTTTTCATTGCCATAATCTTCACTATTATTTAATACTAATTCTAAAGCTTCATTCGGATGTAAAAAAGTTCTAGCCATACATTTCTCCTATTATTACTAATAAAATTACTTGCTTATAAACATCTGTCAAATAAATTTGCCAGATGCAAGTAATTTTATGGGTTATTGCTAATAAAATTACTTATTATAAATAAAAATTGCTCGCTATAAATTTCTAGTAACTAAAGTTACTAGAAGCTTTCAATTTTTATAGTTATAAATAAAAATTGCTCGCTATAAATTTCTAACAACTAAAATTATTAGAAGCTCACGATTTTTATATTATAAATATCTGCAAAATAAATTTGTAATTTTATAAGTCATTACTAATAAAATTAATTATTATAGTTTATACTTTCCGAATAATATTGTAATTTATAATAAATTAATTTCTTATTTTTCTTCTATTTTCTATAGTTGCTCTTATGAGTATAAGCTCTGCTGCTATACTTATTGCTATCTCCTCGGTACTTTCTGCACCTATTGCTATACCTATAGGAGCATGTACTCTTGAAAGCATTTCATCATTATAATTTTCTTCTTCTTTTAATTTATTATGCAAAGTCTTAATTTTATTTTTACTTCCTATCATACCAATATAGGCAGCATTGGTTTTCAAAGCATTCTTTTCTACTATATAATCATGAGAATGCCCTCTTGTCAAGATGACTATATAATCTTTATTAGTGATATTTATTTTATTAAAAACATTTTCATAATTATCTACTATTATGCTGCTCGCCATTGGAAACCTATCCTTATTAGCAAACTCTTCTCTATCATCTATAATTATGCAATTAAATCCAACTTTATATAAAACTTCAGCCAAATCAAAAGAAACATGTCCAGCTCCGAATATATAAACATTATTTTCTTTATCTTCTATTTCCTTCTTCAAATCATATATAGTATTTTTATTATTATTCAAATAAATAAATGACATCTCAACATTTCCGCCGCATACCATGCCTATTCCGCCAGAATCTTTAGGAGTCAAATTATATTTTTTATTGCAAGTTTCTTTTTTGCTCAAACATTCATAAGCATATTCTAAAGCTTCAAACTCTAATAAACCGCCTCCAATAGTACCTATATTTTTTTTAATATCATCTTCAATATATACTAACATAAATGCATCTAATGTTCTTGGAGCAGAACCTGAAGTTTCTAATATTTTTATTAATAGAGATTCTATTCCATTATTTACAAGTTCTAATGCTTTATCTAATATTTGCTTATTATTCATTTATTTTCCCATTTTTGATATAGTTTCAATAATATTATAATAATTTTTTTTTAATTTTTAAATAAAAAGCTAAAAAAATTTTATATTTATATTGAATATTTTATTTTTTTGTATTACATTGTAGATAATAGATTTTTTTAATATTGGATTTTTATATATGGAAAAGAAATATTTTGAATTAATTTCTTTAAATATATCCAAGGATACAGGTACGGTAAAAACACCCGTTGATTCTATAACATTAGTAGAAGATAAAGGTGTTCAAGGCGATGCACATTTTAATAAATTAAAAGACAGACAAGTTTCAGTACTTGCCCTTGAAGATATAGAGTATACAAATGATAAAATGAAAAGTGAGCTTAAACCAGGAGACTTTGCTGAAAATATTACAACAAAAGGCGTTGAGCTTTATAAACTTCCTATAGGTACAAAAATGTATATAGGAGATACTGTATTAGAAGTTTCTAAAATAGGAAAAGCTTGCCATCATGGATGTGATATAAAACAGTTAGTAGGTGATTGTATTATGCCTAAAAAAGGTATATTTGTTAGAGTTGTTAAGGGAGGCAATATAAAACTTGAAGATACTTGTTATTACTGTGTCTGACAGGGCATCAAAAGGAATATATGAAGATAAATCAGGTGCTATTATAGTAGAAAAGCTCAATGAAAATTTAAAAGATAAAATTAAAAATATAGAAAAAATTATTATACCAGATGAATATGATATAATATTAAATACTCTAAATGAAAACAAAGAAAAATTTGATATAATAATAACTACAGGTGGAACAGGTTTATCTCAAAGAGATGTTACTCCTGAAGCTACAATGCAATTTTGTAAAAAAGAAGTTAGAGGAATATCTGATTATCTAAGACAGGAATCTATAAAGGATACAATATTTGCCACTCTTTCAAGAGGATATGCTGGAATAAATGATAATGTATTTGTAGTTAATTTTCCAGGCAGCAGAAAAGGTGCTGAATACTGCACTAATTTAATGATTCCTTTAATGGAACATATTATTAGTATGATGAAAGGCGAAGGACATTAGAATATTTATTATTATTACTATTGAAATAAAAAAAATAATTTAAAAGGTGTAATTTTATGAAAAAAATAATATTTATAGCTCTATTAATATCTTATTTATTTGTATCATGTGGTTCTCAAAATACAGCACAAAATAATACAAATACAGAAAATAAAGAAATATTAGTTTTAGCAGCAGCAAGTTTAACAGATGTTCTTACTGAATTAGCTAATAATTATAAAACAGAAACAGGAATAACAGTTACATTCTCTTTTGCTTCATCAGGAGCATTGCAGTCTCAAATAGAAGCAGGTTCTCCAGCTGATATATTTTTCTCAGCAGCTCAAAAACAAATGGATGCATTACAAGAAAAAGATTTAATTGATACTGATACTAGAAAAGATTTACTTGAAAATAAAGTTGTATTGATATCTCCAAGCAATTCAACTTTAAATATAAAATCATTTACTGATATAACAAATAGTAATGTTGCTAAAGTTGGACTTGGCGAACCTAAAAGCGTACCTGTAGGTCAATATTCTGAAGAAATATTAAGCAATTTATCAATATTAGATGCTGCTAAACAAAAGGCTGTTTATGGTTCTGATGTTAGAAATGTGCTTTCTTGGGTTGAAACTGGTGAAGTTGATTGCGGTATAGTATATGCTACTGATGCACAAATAGCAAAGAATATAAATATAATAGCAGAAGCTCCTGAAGGTACTCATAAAAAAGTTATTTATCCTATAGCTATAATAAAATCTTCTGTAAATAAAGAAGAGGCTAAGAAATTTATAGATTATATTTCAACTGATAAATCAATAGAAGCATTTAAAAAATATGGATTTACTGTGATACAATAATATTGAATTTATGGAATATACTCCTTTAATACTATCTATAAAAACGGCATTTTATTCCACAATAATTACATTTTTTGTAGGAATATATGCCGCTATTATTGTAGTAAAGATAAAGAAATTTTCAGCCATATTTGATATAATATTCACTCTTCCTCTAGTACTTCCTCCTACAGTAGTTGGTTTTTTCCTGCTATTATTTTTTGGAAGAAATTCTTTTATAGGAAGCATAGCAGAAAAAATAGGATTTCAATTCGTATTTACATTGAGAGGTGCAATATTAGCATCTTTTATAGTATCATTTCCTTTAATGTATAGAACTTCAAAAGGTGCATTTGAACAAATAGATAAAAATATTATAAATGCAGCAAGAACATTAGGTAAATCTGAAAATTGGATATTTTGGAGAGTAATACTTCCTAATAGCTGGCATTCCATACTTGGGGGTACAATACTTTCTTTTACAAGAGCTTTGGGGGAATTTGGCGCCACTATAATGATAGCTGGAAACATACCAAATAGAACTCAAACTATGTCTTTAGCTGTATATACTGCTGTTCAGGCAGGAGATAGAGAATTAGCTTTTAAATGGGTTATGATAATTGTTGCTATATCATTCATAAGCATAATGATGATGAATGTTATACTGCCTCTTTCTAATGCCATAAAAAAAAGATTATGAGGTTTTTTATTGAGTTTAATTGTTGATATAAAAAAGAGACTATCTAATTTTGATTTAGATTTGCAGTTTGAAGTAAAAAATGAAGTATTCTCTATACTTGGAGCATCTGGAAGCGGAAAGAGCATGGCTTTAAAATGTATTGCTGGAATTGAAAAGCCTGACAGCGGTTATATAGAATTTAATGGTAATGTATTTTTTGATTCCAAAAAAAAGATTAATATAAAGCCTCAAAAAAGAAATGTTGGATTTTTATTTCAAAATTATGCTCTATTTCCAAATATGACTGTTGAAGAAAATATTAAATGCGGAATAAGAGATAAAAAAAATAATATTGATATTAAAAGTATAATGAAAAAATTTTTTATATATGATATTAGAAATAAAAAACCAAGAGAAATATCAGGAGGAGAACAGCAAAGAACTGCATTGGCTAGAATATTTGTATCATCTCCTAATATATTAATGCTTGATGAACCCTTAAGTGCATTAGATTATCATATAAAATGGGAATTAGAAAAGTTTATTGCATTGAGTATAAAGGAATTTAATGGTACTACCCTATTTGTATCTCATAATAGAGATGAAGTATATAGACTGTCTGATAATATAGGAATAATAAATAAAGGAAAATTTGATATAATAGATTCTAAATATAATCTATTTGAAAATCCTAAAACATATTTCTCAGCACTTCTTACAGGATATAAAAATTTCTCAAAAATAAAAATAATTGATAATAAAAAAATTGAATGCATTGATTGGAATATAATATTAGAACTTGAAAATATAAATTTAAAAAATATTGAAGATGCAAATTATATAGGAATGCGTCCTTATTCTTTTTTTGATTATGATGAAAATAAAAAAAATGATATACATATAAAATCAAAAATAATAAATATCACAGAAGATATGTTTTCATATATAATAACTTTAGTACCTATTAATACTGAAAATCAAATAACTTGGAGATTAGAAAAAAATAGTTATAAAGATGATTATAAATTGGGAAATGATATTAATATTAGTTTTAATTTTAATGATATAATATTTTTAAAATAAAGGTATATAATGTTTTAAATTTAAAAAAATCTAGGGCGGGAGCTTTTATTTCTAAAATGATAAAAATATTTAATTACATTATCATAAAAAATATGTAGAATAAAATAAAGGGCGGGGTATGTAAGTAGATAAAAAATATTATAAAAATTTTATCTTTTTGCTATATTTTAAATCCCACCCTATATATTTGCTGTTTATTTTAGAATTAATAATCATTTAATATTTTATAATTCACTTTGAAATATTAAAAACCCACCCAGAATTTATTTAAATTTTAAATCTTATTAACGCACGTAAAAAATAAATTTACATATATGTTAATTAATAATAGCATGTAATTATATATAGAATTTATTTACCGTGCGTTTAATAATATAATTAATATTATTAAAAAATTTTGACAATTTTCTTAGTATTAGTATAATCTTATTTATGAGAAAGAAAAAAAATAAATTGCATGAAAATATAGAAGAATTATATAAAAAATCTGTAATAAGAAAATGCCGTATAGAAGAAGATATTGAAGAAAATACAAGATTAGATAAATATATGGGAGATAGATTTTCTTATTACTCAAGAAATAAATGGCAGGATTTAATAGGACAAGGATTAGTGCTTTTGAATAATAGCAAAGTTAAGTATACAAGAGCTGTTAAAAAGGGAGATGAAATAGCTTATCATATTATAGGAATGAAAGAGCCTGAAGTAGATAAAAATGTATCTATAGTGTATGATGACGGAGATTTGATAATAGCAAATAAACCAGCCAATTTACCTGTTATACCTTCTGGAAAATATTATCATAATACACTTCATACCATTGTAAAAAATATGCTTGGATGCAATATAAATATGCTTAATAGAATAGATAGAGAAACAAGCGGATGCGTAGTTCTATCAAGAAGCAGCAAATCGGCATCTCATTTTTGTGCTATGCTTGCTGGAAGAAAAGTAAATGGCAAACAATATAAAAGAAATTCTATAAAGAAAACCTATATAGCTATAGTTGAAAATGCTGATAATATAGAGGATAAATTCATAGTAGAAGGCTATATGCTTGAAAGCGGACATCAGTATTATAGACGATTTCAAACTCTTCATAATGAAAATGTTGAAGGCTCTAAATATTCAAAAACAGCTTTTAAAACTATAAAAAAAATAGGTAATTATGCTATTGTTATGGCTAGATTATATACTGGAAGAATGCATCAAATTAGGGTACATTTATATTCTAAAGGACTATTTATGCTAGGTGATAAAATATATGGTAAATACGGACCTAAAGTTTTTGATGATTTCATAGAAAAAGGCATTATACCAGAAAATTTCTTTCCAAGACAAGCTCTTCATGCCTATAGTCTTGAATTTAATCACCCAATAAGCAATGAAAAATTAAAAGTAAAAGCCCCATTACCAAAAGACCTAAAAAAATTCATAAAAAAATAGAAAAATAATGTAAAAATTAAGTAAAATAATTGTAAAAAAACTTGACAATTATTAAAAAGATGCTATACTTATAATTGTAAAGATAATTTACATATATCAATATTAAGGAGAGTAAATCATGAAAAAATTATCTATCTTTTTAGCATCATTAATCATTTTGTCAGCATCTAGCCTTTTTGCAGATGATTGGGTAGTTCCTCCTACAGCTTTACCTCAGCAGGCTACATCATTCATACAAAAAGTATTTCAAGGTTCCCAAATTTGGAAAGTTGAAAGAGACGGAAGAAAATTCGATGTTAAACTATCTAATGGTTATTCAATAGACTTTTTGGGAAATGGCGATTGGGTAAATATAGACAGCGAATATGCTCCTATACCCGATGCTGCTTTTCCTCCTGCTGTAATACAAGCTATAAAAAGTGCATATCCTCAAGCTTCTGTAATCGATGCAGAAAAAGAATGGGGAAATTATAAATTAAAATTGAATAATATGATGGAACTTATGATAACAGGAAACGGCCAGATAATGAGACAAAAATTTGATGATTAATTAATGCTTAATTAAAAGCGGTTGTATTATAATAATACTTCCGCTTTTATTTTTATATGAATAAATTATATTCCAAATCTTTTCATTATAACATCAATATTTCTTAAATAGTATGCATAATCAAAGCAGTCATCAATTTCCTGAGAACTCAAATACTTTGTAATATCTTCATCTTTATGAACATTCTCTCTAAAGTCTTCATTATTGAGCCATCTTTTCATTGCATTTCTCTGAACCCATCTATAAGCATTATCTCTGTCAATGCCTTTATTAACTAAACTTATTAATATTCTTTGACTGAATATTAAACCGCCTGTCTTTTCAATATTAGCTTTCATAGCTTCAGGATAAATCAAAAGCTTATCTACTATATCAATAAATTTATTAATAGCATAATCAACTGCAATTGTAGAATCTGGAAGTATAACTCTTTCTACTGATGAATGGCTTATATCTCTTTCATGCCAAAGTGTAATATCTTCCATAGAAGCTAAAGCATTACCTCTCACAATTCTAGCTAAACCAGATATTCTCTCGCAAGTTATAGGATTTCTTTTATGAGGCATAGCTGATGAACCTTTCTGTTTTTCACTGAAATATTCTTCTGCTTCTCTTATATCTGTTCTTTGAAGATTTCTAATTTCAGTAGCAAATTTCTCTAATGAACTAGCAACTATTGCCAAAGTTGTAAGATACTGTGCATGTCTGTCTCTTTGTATTATTTGAGTAGAGACTCTGTCTGCTTCTATACCTAATTTTTTACATACTATTTCTTCTATTCTAGGATCAATATTACTATAAGTACCAACAGCACCAGAAAGTTTTCCCACAGAAACCTGTTTTTTTGCCTCTTCAATACGCTTAATATTTCTTTCATTCTCATCATACCATAATATGAATTTTAATCCCAATGTCATAGGCTCAGCATGTATACCATGAGTTCTTCCTATACAAGGAGTATATTTATGTTCCTTAGCTCTTCTTAATAAAACTTCTGATAATCTTTTTAAATCGTCTAATATTATTTCAGCAGATCTCTTCATCATAACAGCTAATGCCGTATCTTTAACATCGCTTGAAGTTAATCCCTTATGTATATATTGTCCGCCCTCGCCAACATTTTCCTGAACAGCAGTTACAAATGATATAATATCATGATTAGTTTCTTTCTCTATCTCAGCAATTCTTTCTACTGTGAAAGTTGCTTTTTCTTTAATATTTTTTACTGCTTCTTGAGGAATCTCTCCTATTTCAGCCATAGCCTCGCAAGCAGCAATCTCTACATCAAGCATAACCTGAAACTCATTTTGCAAGCTCCAAAGTTCTCCCATCTCTTTTCTAGTATATCTTTTTATCATAGATTATTATCCTTTTATAGTATATAAAATCATTATAGATAAAATTATAAATTATTTCAATTATTTTTTAATTGTTGTAATTTATATAAAAAGGATTAGAATTATTATATAAATATACGGAGTGATAAAATGAAAATTTATGATTTAAGAAGTGATACCATTACAAAACCAAGCGAGGAAATGCGTAAGGCAATATATAATGCTGAATGCGGCGATGATGTATATATGGAAGATACAAGTGCAAATAAATTACAAGAAATGGCTGCTGAAATTACAGGAAAAGAAAAAGCAATATTCGTTTCAAGCGGTACTATGGGAAATTTAATACCTATGATGATATTAGGAAAAAAAACAAGACAAGTTCTTTTAGAAGAAGAATCCCATATAATACATTATGAACTTGGAGGAGTTTCGTCTTTGGCTGGAATAATACCATTACCTGTAAAAGCTGAAAAAGGAATATTAACCAAAGATATTATAAAAAACTATTTTAATGAACAGCCTTATTATATGTCATCTGTTAATATAGTTGAAGTAGAAAATACTCATAATAGACATGGAGGAAGTGTTTATCCTATAGAAGTTTTAAAAGAATTATATAATTTTACTAAATCAAAAAATGTTCATCTTCATATGGATGGTGCTAGAGTTTTCAATGCATCTATAGCAAGCAAATCATCTGTTAAAGAAATAGCATCAAATACAGACTCAATTACTTTCTGTTTATCTAAAGGATTAGGTGCTCCAATGGGTGCTATGATATGCGCAAATAAAGATTTTATTGATGAAGCTTTTAGAATAAGAAAGTTAATAGGAGGCGGCATGAGACAAATAGGACTTATGGCTGCTGCTGGCATATATGCTCTAGAAAATAATATAAAAACATTAGAAGAAGATCATATAAAAGCTAAAAAAATAGCTGAGTCGATAATTGAATCAGAAATAGGAAATGTTAATTTAAAAGATGTAGATACTAATATAGTTATTGCTGATACAAAAAAATTATCATCAGAAATATTATCAAAACTTCTAGAAAATGGCATAAAGGCAAGCTCATTTGGAGATTATAAAATAAGATTTGTTACTCATAGAGATATCTCTATGAAAGAAGTAGATGAAGTCTCTGAAATAATAAAAAAATTAAAAATATAATAAAAAAGAGAGTATGTTTTTATATTAAACATACTCTCTAATATTATTTATTTTAAATTATTGTTTAGTTTGAAATATTCTAATTCAGAAGATAAATTACTTGTTCCATTAACAACATCTTTACCAAGCATAGAACTTTCATTTACTAATTCTGCATTCTCCTGAGTAATTTTATTTAATTCATTCATAGCTGTGCTAATCTGTTTAACACTTTGTTCTTCTTCAGATGTTGATTCATATATACGGATCAATATATCTGAAACTTCTTTAGCTGAATCTTCTATTTCTACAAGAATATCCAAAGATTTTTTTACAGATTCATCGCCTATTTCTATTTTAGATACAGTAGTTTCTATTATGTTTGTAATACTTCCAGCTGCCTCATTAACATTTTGTGCTAAACTTCTTATCTCAGAAGCTACAACAGCAAATCCCCTTCCCTGCTCTCCAGCACGTGCTGCTTCTACTGCTGCATTAAGTGCTAATATATTAGTTTGGAATGCTATTGATTGTATTAATTTAGTAATATTAGATATCTCTTTACTAGATTCTGAAATCTCCATCATATTATTCGATATTTCATTAACAGCCGCAACCCCATTTTGAGTAGATTCAGTAACTTTAGAACTCATATTCTTAGCACTGTATGAACTCTTAGAAGTATTTGAAATAGCCATTAATAAATTATCTATAGAATTTGTAATTTCTTCAACAGCCGATGCCTGAGACGATGTTCTATTGGATAAATTATCTATTCCTCTAGATATTTTTTCAGAAGAATCATTAATTAATGAAATATTATCTTTTAATTCTGAAACTATAGTATGCATTATATGCTGCATATCATTAATTGAATTAGCTAAAATACCAGCAACATCTTTTCTATTTAAATCTTTATTTTCAAACTGACTATCAAATCTTCCGTCTTGCATAAGAGTCATTATTCTAATAGCCTGATATAAATTTTTAGATAAAGGTATTACTATTCTAGCTACAAGAAGACATTCCAATATTATAAGAACTAATATGCATAAAAATAAACTTAACATCAAAAATCTAAACTGAGAATAAAAATCCTCTGCACTTCCCTTAAATACCAATATCCAAGGGGCATTATCTGCTTTCTTAATAGAATACCATTCATCTTTTACTATCTCTAAATCTCCTATATGTGAAGTTAAATTATTCTTAAAATTAGCAAATATAGGATAAGTAAATAAATTATTTGTTTCATTCAAGATATAATTATCATTATCATGAGTCATAAATATACCATTATCAGAAACTATATATACTTCATCACTAAAATTTCTTTTTAAACTTTCAGTAATACTATTTATATTAGCGAAATCTATTGAAAATACCCCCTTTAAAGATCCATTAGTATAAATAGCCTTAGCAAAAGTAATAGTAAGCTTATTAACAGCAAAATCGATATAAGGATCGCTTATCATTACATTATTAGTAGCTACAGAATCCTTATACCAATCCCTAGAAGTTTGATCATAAGTTAATGGATAAACCTCTAATGTATTAATAAAAACTCCTCCCTGAGGATACGGTACAGTGTCGCCGAAATATACATTTAAAAAGCCTTCATTAAGTTTCTGAACATTAGTAATAAACTTTCCAAATTCAATCAAATTAGGATTAGACTCTAAATAAGCTTCAATAACATAAATAGTATTTTTTAATTCCTCCACATAACTCTCTGCTATTGTTTTAGCCTCTAATGATTGAAGATTCTTCTCCTTTAAGAATCTAGATTTATATAAAGGTCTATAAACAATATAAATGCCGACAAACATTATAAGTAAGAATATTATAAATGGGGCTAAAAATTTGAGCATTAATCGATTTTTCATAATAATAACCTTCATAAAAAATTCTTCATTTTTAAGTATATACAATTATATTGCCAAAATCAAAAATAATGAGAATTTTTTACATAAATTCATATACTTTATGTATAACATGTAAAACAAATATAAAAATATTAAATATAATTATTGATTTTTTAATTGAGATATTATTCTTAAATTTTCACCATAAGACCATAAATTATTGTTATCATCATAGTTATTAAATGCACTATTTGGAATAAAAAAAGCATTAAAAGCAAAAATCATAAATGGAAATAAATTATTTATATTAGGTAAAGAACCTTCTAAAATATTAGCTCTCAATTTTTCATTATAAATTGAAATATTATAATTACTATAATTATAATGTATAATATCTAATTCAGATTTTTTCACAAATTGAATAAAGTTATTCATATTAAAATTGATAATATGCTCAGTTGACAAATATCTCATAAGCATTTCATAGCTGCATTGATTAGGCATAGGAGAATTTGGAACTTCTATATATAAATATCCGCCAGAATTAAGCATGTCTTTAATTTTTAATAATATTTTTGAACTTTCTTTAAAATGCTCTATAACATGAGAAAGTATTATAATATCATATTTATTCTTACTCTCTAAAAAATTAGCTTCAAGTTCAATATCATATTTTTTCTTAGCATAATATCTAGCATTATCATTAAGTTCATAACCATAAACTTCGCATCCATTTTTTTTAAAAATATTTAATAATAATCCGTCAAATGCTCCTATTTCACATACTTTTTTATTTTTATAATCAATATACTCTTTTATGAAATTAAACTGAGAAAGGCTTCTAGCATAACGCATTTTGCTCTTTGCCATTTCAAATAATTTATTTTTTATATTATTATGATATTCATTTTTATATA
>CALXXQ010000150.1 GCA_944392715.1 uncultured Brachyspira sp. | reverse complement strand
ATTATCTATTATTTCTTTATCATTATATATTATTTCTTTTTTTTCTTTTATATTTTTATCAGCCATAGCAAAAAATGATATTGCAGTAGACGGTATAATTAAAGATAAGAAGAGATATATTATTAAACCTATTATATTATCTTTGCTATCATTTTTTTTCTTTTTAATTTTCATTTTTATTTAACTACTCTTTAATTATCATATTAAGTTTTTCAATTCTAATGTATATAGGTTTTTTGTTAATACGGTATATATGTTTATTCAATTATGCACAGTACATAATCAAAATAATATTTATAAATTAACTTTTTTATATAGTTTATTTTGCATGCATTATATTAAAAAATTACTGTGTACGCTTAAAATAATAATGTCAAATTAAAACAATATAATTTAATATCTAAAATACATTTATTTTATGAACTACAATATATGTTTTATATGTATTACAATATATGTAAACATTATTGTTACTGCATTAGTAACAATAAATACTTAAAACTTTCATATTGATTTATATACTACATAAATTTATTTTTATAAAAAATAATAAATGGAGATATTATGAAAGCTATTCAAATAAAAAAATATTTAAAAGATATAGATATAAATATTGCAGATATTCCAATACCTGAAATATCTGATAATGAAGTATTAATTAAAGTAAAAGCTGCGGCAGTAAATCCTCTTGAAATATTGATATTAACAGGTGCTGTAAGACTTATACAAGATTATAAAATGCCTTTGACATTAGGTAATGAATGTTCTGGAATAGTTGAAAGTGTAGGAAAAAATGTAACCGATTTCAAAGCGGGAGATAAAGTTTATACTCGTTTGCCTATATCAAAAATAGGGGCTTTTGCTGAATATGTTGCAGTAGATAGTAAATTTGTATCTTGCATGCCCAAAGATTATGATTTTATTACATCTGCTGCAATACCTTTAACTGCTCTTACAGCATATCAAGCATTTACAGAAGAATTGGATGCAAAATCTGGTGAAACTGTTTTAATAACTGGAGGCTCTGGAAGTTTTGGAGAGCTTGCCGTTCCAATTGCAAAATATTTAGGTTTAAATATTATAGTTTCTGGTAATGAAAGATTAAAGGAACATTTCATCAATTTAGGTGCTGATAAATATATTAGTTATAATAAAGAAAATTACTCAGAATTAGTTGTAAATGTTGATTATGTTATAGATACTCTTGGGGCAAATGAATTTGACAAAGAATTATCAGTATTAAAAAAGGGTGGACGTCTTTTAAGTTTGAGAACCAGCCCCAATAAAAAGTTTGCTGAAGATAATAAACTTCCTTTCTTCAAAAAATTATTATTTTCTCTCGCAGGGTCCAAATATGATAAAAAAGCAATGAAGGAACAAAAAGAATATCGTTTTATGTTTGTGCGTGCTGACGGAGAACAGCTTCGTAAAATTACAAAAATTGTAGAAGATAAAAATATAAAGCCTAAAATATATTATACTGTATTTAATATAGATAATGCCTCAGAAGCTTTAAAAACTGTTATAAAAAAACATACAGACGGAAAAATAATAATATCTATTTAATTAACTTTATATTGATTAACGCACGGTGTATAGATTATTATACATAATTAAAATTATCATTTTAAATAATCAAATATTTATAACTTTATTATTTGTGCGGTGAATGTATTTCTAAATTTAAATAAATCTAGGGTGGGTGTTAAAATAACAGGATAAAATTAAAAAGAAAAATAATACAAAAATAACAGTGAGTTTAAAATCTTAGAGGGTGGGGATTGTAATTTAAGCTTTAAAACTTTATTTATATACCCCGCCCTTTATTTTTTATGGCTTTATTTTTTGATTAAAATCTCATTTAAATTTTGTGCCTAATTTGAAAAAGCATACCCGCCCAAGTTGCGATTAGATTTTTAATTTATTAATGCAATGTGATATATGCGAGTAATATAAAAAGTATAAAATGCAGCCTCCTAGTATTTAAGTGACTGCATTCTTTACTTTCTTTCATATATTCTCTTAGTTTTTATTATTTTATTATTATAAAAGTTTTTTGTCAATACCCTATACACCTTTATTTTGTTTTTTTATTAAATTATATTTATAAACTTGACATTTTATTTTTGCATGTTAATGTAGTCCGTTCAAAAATTAGGAGAATTCATATGATACCAAAGGGAATAATAATTGATTGTATATGCGTATTTATTGGAACTAATTTAGGAAGTATAATAAAAAATAGAATACCTAATAGAATAAAAAATCCTATGAATATAGTATTTGGACTTTCTGCTATGGCTATAGGTATGACTTCCGTTATAAAATTTCATTCTTTACCTGCTATAATATTAGCTTTAATTTTGGGAGCATCGATTGGTGAGATTATAGATTTAGATTCAAAAGTTAAAAATATATTTCATAGAGCAATTGAAAAACTTAATTTTAAAATTTATGGAAATAAAGATGATTATATGGCTTTTTATCTAATAGTTGCAGTAACATTTTGCACAAGCGGAACTAATATTTTTGGAGCTATTAATGAATCTATAACAGGAGATTACAGCATACTTTTATCTAAGGCCATTATGGATATATTTGCTGCAACTATATTTGCTACTATTTTAGGTACAGCTATGAATTTAATTATAATACCTCAGTTTATAATACTTAGCATATGTTTTTATATAGCTAAATTTCTTATGCCTTTTATATCAACTACAATGCTTAATGATTTTGTAGCTATAGGAGGACTTTTAACTTTTGTACTTGGTTTGAGTATAGCTCAGATAAAACAGATAAGTGCAGTTAATTTACTTCCTTCATTATTATTGATATGGCCTAGTTCTTATTTGTTTAGCTTATTTATAGGTTAAAAAATTAAGGCTTAAATCTATTAATTAGATTCAAGCCTTATATATGTATATTTAAGAGATACAAATGATAAAAAAGTTATGCTATTAATTGTCCATTATTTCTTATTCTAATTTCTAGAGAATTAGTTAATTTAACTCTGTAGAACTCTATTCTTTTATTGATTTCAAATATATAAGCATTATTATATTTTTTCATAATGCTTTTAATTTTGCTTGCTATTGTTTTTGGAAGTATATTTTCAGATAATTTGTCATCGCTGCTTATATAGTTCCAAGCACCGTTTTTGTCAAAGTTTATATAAATTCCATTACTTAATTTGATTTCGTATTCATCTTTAATTTTATCAATATAAACTATTTTAG
>CALXXQ010000149.1 GCA_944392715.1 uncultured Brachyspira sp. | reverse complement strand
ATGCTTTAGTAAAACCAGTATATGAACTTGAAATGTATGGCGGTGCTGACGGCACTAAATATACAGAAGGTAAAGGTGTTATACATAACGTTGGCGAAATCAAATCAATTAGCTCTTGGGTTTATGGTCGTAACTATTTAGTTAGCTACTTTGTAAACTTACAAAATGAATTTGGTGAATTAAAGTCTTATCCAATGGGTAATGTTTACTTCAATGGTTGGAGACAAGTAAGATGGGAAAACAGAGAGTACTTACCTAATGTTCGCGACAGAGTATTAGTAAGAGAACCTCTTTATCCTAGAATGATCCCTTCTGTTAAATTAGATTCTTTAGGTTTCTATAGAACTAAAGATACTAGAGGCGGAAACTTCATTACTTACGTTAAAGATGTAACTCTTGAGTATGATATAGTAGTTGTTGACCCTGAAGAGGATATCGACGATGAAGCTACTTGGCAAATCTTAAAAACTGAAAACGATAGAAAACAAGCTATCGAATCAGCTAGAATACGTGAACAAGCTGAGTTAAGAGATCTTGAACAAAGACGTATCGGTGATGGTACTGCTACTGGTGATCAAGGTGCTGCTGCTGCTGCTGATCAAGGCGGTGCTGCTCAAGAGCAAGCTCAATAATAGTTAGTTTTGGTATAAAAAAAGCTAAAAGCTAATTAATAAATTAAGGGGAAGCTTATAAAGTTTCCCCTTTTTTATTTGTATTTTTTATTGTTTTACAATATAATTAATTATATAATTATTAAAATAGTAAGTAAGGAGTCATTTATGAGATTAATGAAAGAACCTTTGATTAACAAAGATGATACTTTATATATTTGTATTGATGAGCAGGCAAAATTAATACCTGCTGTTTGTGATGCTGATACTGTTATAAAAAATACAAATATGCTTTTTAGAGTTGCTGATATGCATAATATACCTGTTTTGGTTACTGAGCAGTATCCTAAAGGGCTTGGCGGAACTGATGAAAGAGTAAAATTCCCTAAAAATTACAAATTGTTTGCAAAAGATTATTTCAGTATATTTGGTACAGAAGATTTTGTAAATGAATTTAATTCAATCAATAAAAACAATATTGTAGTTTTTGGTATAGAAGCCCATGTTTGTGTGTATTATAGTGTTGTTCATTTACTAGAAAATGGTTATAATGTATATGTTGTTGCTGATGCTTGTGCTTCAAGAACTGCTGAGAGTAAAAGTACAGCTTTGGAACAAATGAGAATTCTTGGTGCTAATATTGTTACTACAGAAATGATAATGTTCGGACATATAGAAAATTGCAAAGTTTCTTGCTTCAAAGAAGTTAGTAAATTATTAAAAGATAATTAATTAATATATTTATGGGGGAAAATAAAATGGCTAGAAAAAAACTTATTGCTGGAAACTGGAAAATGAATAATTCTAATAAAGAGGCTTTAGAATTAGTTAACAGTTTGAAAGATTTAGTAAAAGATGTAAAAGACAGAGATATTATGATAGCTCCTACATTTACTTGTTTAAGTGATGTTAATAATGCTATTAAAGGTACTAATATAAAATTAGGTGCTCAGAATTTGTATTTTGAGGAAAAGGGTGCTTTTACAGGACAAATTTCTGCTGATATGCTTTTATCTGTAGGATGTGAATATGTTATAATTGGACACTCTGAATGCCGTGATATATTCGGTGAGAAAGATGAACTTATAAATAAAAAAGTAAAAAGAGCATTAGATAAGAATCTTATTCCTGTTTTATGCGTTGGAGAGCATTTAGAAGAAAGAGAAAAGGGTATTACTTCTGATATAGTTAGCGGACAGACTAAGGCAGCATTCAAAGGATTAACTGAAGCTGAGGCTAAAAAAGTTGTTATAGCTTATGAACCTGTTTGGGCTATTGGTACTGGTAAAACTGCTACTCCTCAGGATGCTGATGATGTGCATAAAACTATTAGAGAAACTTTGAAATCGCTTTATAATGACAGTGTTGCTGAAGGTATGATTATACTTTATGGAGGAAGTGTTAATGAAAAAAATGCTGATGATTTGCTTAATATGCCTAATATAGATGGTGCTTTAGTTGGAGGGGCATCTTTAGTTGCTGATAAATTTGCTAGAATAGTTAATTATGTAGTTAAATAATATAATAATTCAATAATTTTAAGGGTAGTACTTTGACTAGTATTACCCTTGTTTTATTTTTTTTTAACTATATAATACTAATATATTTTATTAAATAATTTTAAGAGCATAATAATTTGAAAGTGTTTAGAATTTTTTATATATTAATATTTGCTTTATATGCTAATATTCTCTTTTCTCAATCTCCAGAAATTTCTTATAAAAAGTTTTATATTTGCGATGGTAATATAGGAGAGTCTCAAATATCTATGTATTTATATATAGATGGTACTAATATTACTGGTAAATATTATTATAAAACTATAAATCAGTTTATATATTTAAAAGGCAGTCTTTATCAAAATAAGCTTCATATTGAAGAGAAAGTTAATAATCGTATAACTGGATATTTTGACGGATATTTATCTGATGATTTTGTATTTTCTGGGGAATGGACATCTTTTGATGGCAATAATAAATATGATTTTAAATTTTCAAATAATAAAACTTATCCTATAAATAATTTAGAAATAATAACTTCATCATTAGAATTAGATTTTGATGATGGAAATAAAAAATTTGAATCTATTAAAGATGCTGTTATAATAAAAAATGAAGAGAATCTTAATAATTTAGATAGGATTTCTTTAGATGTTGATGGCATTAAATCTTTAAATTCCAATAGAGTAGAATATCTTCTAAATAATTCTGTTATGGATGATTATAATACTTGGAAAGAATCCTCATATAATGAAGATGATTTTTTTATGAGAAGAGAGATAAATATTTCTTATTTAGATGATACTATAATATCATTTTCTGTATATAATTATTCTTATGCTGGAGGAATGCATGGTATATATAATGCTGTGCCTTCTATATATTTAATTTCAAGCGGAGAGAGAATAGGAAAAAATTTATCCGAGCTTATAGAAAATAAAAATGATATAGAATTAATTAATTTGATGAGAAATAAATTGCTTAGAAATTATACAGATAAAGATTTTTTTGATTTTTATTCTATAGAGTTAAGTGATATTTATGATATTACTCCATCTGGAGTAAAGTTTATATGGCCTTTATACAAAATAGCAGGATATGCTCAAGGTATTATAGAAATTGATTTTACATATTTGGAACTTAAACCTTTTATAAGAAAAGATTCTAAATTTTGGTATTTGTTTAATAAATAATATTTATTATAATATGCAGAGGTTGATTTTATGAATGATAATGATATTCATCCAATAATGAAAGAGCTTACTAAAGTTACAAAAGAAATGCCTATGCCTGTTGTAACTGAAATAAAAATATTAACTAATAGAGATGCTTATAAAATTTTAATATCTACAATGCTTTCTCTTAGAACTAAAGATCCTACTACAAGAGACGCTTCTATGAGATTATTTGAAAAAGCTGGAAATCCAAAGGATATGCTTAAACTTACAGAAGAGGAGATAGCTAAATTAATATATCCTGTTGGTTTTTATAAAGTTAAGGCTAAAAATATATTAGAAGTATCTCAGATGATAATAGATGATTTTGATGGTAAAGTTCCTGATGAGATTGATGAGCTTTTAAAACTTAAGGGGGTTGGAAGGAAAGTTGCTAATTTGGTAGTAACAGAAGCCTTTGATAAAGATGGAATATGTGTAGACACGCATGTTCATAGAATATCAAATAGATTTGGATATGTCAGTACTAAGACTCCTGAAGAGACTGAGTTTGCATTAAGAGATAAGCTTCCTAAGGAATATTGGAGAGTTTATAATGATACTTTAGTTGTTTACGGGCAGAATTTATGTAAGCCTATTTCTCCTTTATGTTCTAAATGCACTGTATCACAATACTGCGATTATTTCAAAAATGAATATAAAGAAAAAAAGTCTAGTAAAAAGGATAAATAAGTTTTCTTAATTATATTTTTTGATTTATCTTTTTTGGAAGAATATCTGTTTCTGATATTATAACACCTAATAATATTAGAATTATTCCTATAAGAGCAAATACAGTTATATTTTCATCTAATACAATTTTAGAAGCTATTAAAGTTACTATTGGTATAAAATATATATATGTATTTGTTTTTACAGCACCTAATATTTTAGTTGCATATGCCCAAGTTATAAAGCATAATGTACATGCTATAAATGATAAAAATAAAAAATTAATTAAGTTTATTGGCTTAAAGTAATCATTTATATTTATATCAAATCCCATAAAAAACATTATAGGAATCATAAAAATTATTCCATACATAAAAGTTTTTTTCGTTATTAGAATCGAATTATGTCCCAAATCAGATACTTTTTTTACAAGTACAGAATATATTCCCCACATAATGGCAGCTAATATTGCAAACATATCTCCTATAGGATTTATTTTTAATATAAATTTTCCATTAAAAGTTATTACAGCAATACCAATAATTGCAAATATAAATCCTATAAAAAAATTAGTTTTTAATTTTTCTTTTAAAATTAAATTAGCAAAAATACCAGTAAATAATGGCCCTATAGCCACCAATATACCAACATTTGAAGCAAGTGAATAGTTTAATGCTATATTCTCAAATAAATAATAAAGAGTAACTCCTGTTAATCCTGTCAAAGCAAAAAGTATTTCTTCTTTTTTATTATATATTTTATTGTTTTTTGGATATATTATAAATAATAGTATAAGACCTAATAAAAATCTGGTAAAAAGTATTTCTACTGGAGAGAAATCATTAAGTAAAATTTTTGTTGAAATAAAAGTAATGCCCCACATTAATATACTAAAAAATGTACAGGCATATGCTTTTACATTTTGATGAGTAAACATGATGTTTTTTCCATTTTTATTTTGAAGAATCTTTTATTATATTCTTTATATATTCCTCATCTTCTATAACATTTATAGAATTTTTATTATCTATTTCTTTTTTATTTTTATCAGCACAAGATAATAATAACATAATTAAAGTTAATAAACAATATGTTTTTTTAATCATATATTTTATGTCCGTAAAAAGTTTATATTATTATAAACAGTATAAAGTTCAAAATATAAAAAATAATTACTTTATCATTAAAATTGTTTGACAAAATATATAAATATAATATTATTAACATAATATTTGCATATATTAAAGGGATATAAAAGATGAAAAGAATTTTATTATATTTTAGTATTTTTATATTATTTTTATTTATTATAGCTTCATGTTCAAAAAAACCATATGATAATATTAATTTAAAAAAAGCATTGGATTTAATGAATAAATCTACAAATTTAGTATTATTAGATGTTAGAACACCAGAAGAATATATGTCAGGAAGTGTTCCTAATTCTATTAATATTGATGTACTTAATACAGATTTTAAAAGCAAAATAGATATATTAGATAAAAATAAGGAATATATAATCTATTGCCGAAGCGGAAACAGATCAACTGTTGCATCAAGTATAATGGCTACTAATGGTTTTTTGCATGTATATAATTTGGCTAATATTAATTATTCTGACTTTGTAAATGCTGTTTTAACAAATCAAAATTAATTTTTATAATAAATAAGCAAGGAAATAATTCCTTGCTTTACTGTTTTTAGATTTTATTATGATGCTTTTATTTCTTTTATGGCTTTTTGTATATTATCATGTATTTTTATCTTTTTATGCGCCTCAAGAGATTTAAAAGACCATTTCAAATATTCATTCAAACCTGTAAGTATTATGCTTCCTCCTCTAAATTCTAATACTTTCTGAGCTTCAAGCATTAAATATATAGCATTTGATATTATATATTTAGTATTATTTCTAAAATGTATAATAATATTTTTTGCATAATTTTCTAAAAGCCTATTTAATATATTGTAAAGTTCATTGTATATATTTGAATTAATATCTTTGTCTATCACTAATATTATATTTTGATTATTATTTATATAGTATTCTTTTATATTGTCATTTTTCATAAATTAGCTCCTTTAATTAAATTTTATATAAGATTTCCTCCCTCTCTAAACTTATCCACTTTTTCTTTTAATGTATCATATAGTCTTAAAAAGCTTGGCAGAGATAAATATACAGCAGTATCAACATCCACTGTTCCTTCTTCTCTCATTTCATTTCCAAGTAAAAGTACTATTTCTTCATCATTTTGTATTATAGCACTTCTATTACTGTATATATTTCTTGATTTTTTCATATTATATTTTGTATTGTTTATTTTCATATTTACTCCTTGGGTTTATATTTTAATTAAAATATAATGTGATTGTTTGTTATATGTTTCTTATATATTAAAATATACTTTTTATTTTAAATAAGTGATTAATGTGAAGTAATATATAGTTCCTATAATATTAAAAAAGTATATATTTTAACAAAAAAAATTGAATTTCATACTCGTTTTTACTAAAAAATGAGTACGAAATTATTTGTTTTAAATAAAAAAATAAAATACTTGTTTTTTATATATTTTTATTATATCATATAATTTTAGTAAAAAAATATTTTGAATCCTATTGTTTTTAAGGAAAGAGAAAAAGCTATATGAAAAAAATTCTATTGTTTATTATAATTCTAAATATTCAAGCCTATACACAAATAATGACCCCAGAGAAAGTAGTAAGTATGATATCTAATAGATTCTCAACTATAAATGGTTTTGCAGCCAATTTTGTAGAGAGAAACGGAGAAAAAGTATCTCAGGGTAATGTTATAACTAAAAATCCTAATCTTTTTAGACTTCAGTATTCAAGCGGCGGAAACGGACAGTCTGTATATTGCAATGGAGAAACATTATGGATAATATTTCCAAGAAATAATGTTGTAGCTGAGCAGAAATTAAATTATGGAGATTCAGGATCTATATATACAGCAGAAGGCATTATGAGATTAACAACTAAATTCAATATAGATTTTTATAATGAAAGGAGTTTAGTATCTATTAATAGTTTTAATGATTCTGAATTAGGAATAGCTAAATATAATAGTGCCTATGCAGCAAATGATAATAGAAGGGCTTATCATATGCTTTTAACTTCTAAACAAGCCAGTGTTGATAGAACTGGTTTTACTAAAATACATTTATGGGTTGATGAAACAGGTATGATAATAAGAATATTAGGAATAACTACAACTAATGTACCTGTAGAATATTTATTTACTTCTATTAGATATAATCCAAAGTATGAAGATAATAATAAAGATTTTGAGCCAGAGATACCAGAAGATATGCAAGTGCTTAAAGATGGTTTGGTACCTAATAATTAAATTTAAGGATTTATATGGAAACTATAGGACAAATATTAAAAAATGCCAGAGAGAAGAAGGGACTTACTATAGAAGAACTTGAAGCTACTACTCATATAGTTGCTAAATTTATAAAAGCTTTAGAAAATGAAGAATTTGATGTATTACCTGGAGAGATATATGTAAAGGGCTTTATTAAGAATTTAAGTGATAAATTGTCATTAGATGCTGATATGGTGCTTGAAAGGTATAATCTGCAAAGAAACGGCATTAAATCTGATCAAGACTTAATAAAAAATAATAAAAGCTTAAAAAATATTAAGAAAAATAAAGAGCCTGTTAAAGATAATAAAGAATCTGAAGCATCAAAAGATTCTAATGCAAAAGATACTAATGCAAAAGAAACTAGCACAAAAGAAAGTATTAAAGATACCATAAATTCAGAAAAGCATGAAGAAAAGACAATAAAAGAAACAAATAAGAAAAATAAAAATATTAATTTAAATAATAGTGCAGAAGCAGATTTGCTGTTTATGACAAGAAGAGATTTATATAAATTAAGAAATAAAAATAATAGATCTATAATGCCTACAGTGATAGTCATACTTGCTATTATAGTTGTTATAGCTGTTATAGTATTTAATTGGAAAAATATAACAGGTTTATTTTCATCAGGCAATAAAAGACAAAATAGAAATGAAGTTGAAATATCAAAAAATATAGTTGATAGCAAGGCAAAGCAAAGCGTTAAGGTTGGAGATATAATATATTTCAAACCTCTTGGTATATCTGCCACTATTAAATTTAATACTATAGGAAATGTGCTTCATATTAATATAAACGGACAGGATTTATCATTTTCTAAAAGCAGTCCTATAATATTAGATTTGAATGGAAATGGAATAAATGATTTTAAGATAAGTGTTATAGAGGTTTATGATAATTCTGCTACTGTAGAGATGGAGAGACTTGAAGAAAATCAAATGGTTAATACAGGTTATACTAATGAGCTTGAAACTCCTGAATTAAATAACACTAATTATAATAATACAATATCTACTAATTTGCTTGTGATAAATGGAGAAACTTATATAGAACAGGATACTGAAAAGGTAGATATAAGAATAGAAATAACAGCTAAACATTTTGTATATATTAGATATTTCATAGATTCAAACAGACCTGCAACTACAAACCTTTTAAGCGGAAAAACATTATATTTAGAAGCTAAAGATGTTGTTATGCTTACTATAGGTAATGCGGGAGAGGTAGTAGTAAAAGTTAATGGAAAAATCATTAATGTCGGAGCTGCTGGAGAGACAGTTAATAAGACTATAAAATGGGTTAAGAATTTGAATGATTCTACTAGATATAATCTTATTATGATGGATACTAAGTAATTATTTATTTTATGGACGATAGTTTAATAAATTTTTTAAATAAATACAAAATAATTGAAACTGTGAGGTTTAAAAAAAATTTTTTTGAGATTTCTGGATTTCCTCACTATGAAATAGTTTTTAATAATGTACTTGCTTTTTTTATGAATAGTGATGAATGTCATAATTTTGGTAATTTAGTTTTTACATCATTATTA
>CALXXQ010000148.1 GCA_944392715.1 uncultured Brachyspira sp. | reverse complement strand
CTGTGTTTGTATTATTTCCAAAGCCTGAATTAGTATCATCATAAAAAGTATTTGAGGCTTTATTTAAATAATCTATCTTTTTTTGTATATTGTCCCAAACAGGATTTTCTATATCTTCAAGAACTATATAAGAAATATTATCTTTTATAATTATTTGATTTTTATATATTTTATTTATTCCATCAAACCAAACAATTATATCCTGTAATGGTTTTAATAATCCATTTAAATTAGTTAATACTCCATCTTTATTTTCGTATCTGAAATCTTTTTGGGCTATAAAAAAATTATTATTATATTCCATTAATTCATTTACTTTATAATCATTATCTAATTCTAATTTTTTAAAAGGTGTTATTAAATTACAATTACTTTTTAAATAATAATCTGTACTGTCGCTTGTAAAGTTTTTAAAAACTCTATAAAGATAACCGTTATTTTTTATAATGTCATTAACTTTATAATCTGTATTCTCATAATAATTTTTTACTGGATAATTTATATCTAAACTGTTTAATTTTTTAGCTATTTCATCAAACATAAATGCTGAAAAAGTAGTGCTATATGTTGTAATTGTGAACTTAAAAGTTTTATTTAAATCACTTGGCGGAAAGAAAATTATACTCTTAAAATTAATATCATTATTTACTAAATAGATTTCATTATCTTTAACATCTACAGTTTGTAAATCTTTCAAGTTTTCTAATAGCTGCGGATATACTTTAATGTCATCAATTAAGAACTCCATATTTTCTAATGGACCATCAACAGCATAGCCTATATCAGCACAAAAAAGCCTCTGCCCAGAAAAAACTTTTACTTGTACATTGTTAGTATTGAGTTCTAATTCTCCGTTTCTTTCTAATAATTCAAAAGTATTTTCTCCGATTTTATATTGAAAAGGAGCTTGTATATCATTTTCATTTAAAGTCATAAATTTCTCTTTATTTTTTTTTATATTTTAAATTAAAAAAATAAAAAATCTTGTACAATTGTACAAGATTTTAAAAAAAGTTAGATTTATAATATAAATATGAGTTATAATTTAAAATTAGTTGTAAGAGATAAATACAGTGAAACTATACTTGATTTAATAGATTTATCTAGTGAAATAAATGTCAGCGATATAACAACAGATTTAAAAGCTGTTGACGGAAGCAAACTTATTGGAATGGTAAGCGGTATAGGAAGTATAAAGATAGGAAGAAGTACAAAATTCGGTATACCTATATTTGAATATAAAAATGATTTAGGCAGTTGGGTAAAATTAGAAAATCAATATATAAAATATTCAAGTATAGTTTTATCAAATACTCATAAAAACTATTATATACGCACAGTTTATAAAAATGAGATATATGAACAGCAAGTAATATTAACATCTATGAGCGGTTATAAAGTAAGCTATATAAATAATCTCGGCGTTATCACTTTCACACTTGAAGCTATAGATAAAATATTTTTCAGACAGCAGCCTGATACTTACAAATTAAATATTACAAATGAAAGCAGACAGGACATTAAATATATTTCTTTAAGCATGGCCCCTGTACCGATTGGATTTATTTTTGAGTTTGAAATTAGTACAGGTCAGTTTGAATTTTTATTTGCTAATCGTCAAAATTTTGGAATACAGTTTATAGGCGAGTTTCAATCTGGCACACATACTGTTAATTTTAATGGCGAGACTTTAAATATAGACGGAGTAGGATATAATTATAAAGGTATACAGCCTGAATTAAATGTAGGAG
Organism: uncultured Brachyspira sp.; assembly: GCA_944392715.1. GTDB lineage: Bacteria > Spirochaetota > Brachyspiria > Brachyspirales > Brachyspiraceae > Brachyspira. The sequence goes on along the minus strand of CALXXQ010000148.1, from coordinate 14,371 downwards.
AAAATACTTTTTATTTAGAAACAAATCAAACCTGCTTAGAAGGATATATTAGCTATAAAAGAGGTGTTTTAATATGATTAGAATGCCGCTTTTAATGCCGTATCATTTTTTAAGAGATAAAATATATAAACTTCCTCCAGCACCATATATACCTTTTGAAGAAACAGGCAATTATATAATAATAGCAGGAAATATGTATGCAGAAAATGCTTATAAAACTTATACAAGTTATGAATTTAAAATAAACAAAAGAGGCGGTGAAACAGGGAAAATAGGATTTAGTCTGCCTCTTAATTATTTTAATATTAATGACAGAGTAGAATATTATTTGAAAGGTAAAAAAAGATTTACTGGATATGTTGAGAGTATAGACAATGCTGGTCTTAATTTAACTGTTATTCCAATTTGGGGTAGACTGCTTCATCAATATATACAAGGAGATTTAATATTAGAAGCTACAAAAGGAGCTTTAGATATAGTTTTATCTTTAAAAGAAAAAATCGAAGAGATGGGCATAATATTTGATGAAAAAAATATCAATCTTAATAACGATAAACAAATAACTATGTCTTTCAGCGGAAGAAATATATCTGATATATTAGATGAAGTAGAAGAAAATCTATCAGGCTCTTGGTGCTGGGGTGTAGACTTTGATAATAATTTTTATTTCAAAGAGTTTAGTGAAATACCTAATCAAAAAATAAGCTGGTTTAATAATCATTTTGCAGAAAGCGAATATGAAGAAGATGCAGGAGATTTAGTAAGCCGTTATGTTATTAAAATGAAAGACTATATTACAAATGAAGAAGGAGAAGATGAAGAAGTTTATAGAACACTCCCTAAAATAGTAGGAGCGGATGAACTTTATCCTCCAATACCTTTAGAGCAGGAAATAGGAATCAAAACTGATTTATTTGAAATAGATTACAAATTAGGAACTTATGATTTAGCTTATGAATTTGCATATCAGTTTTTAACAAATCAAGTAAAAAAAGAAATCGTTTCTATAAAAAATCTTAATTATAAAAAAATAGATTTAGATATTAATGAATGTGTAGAGTGCATATTAAAACCTGTTAATAATTTTTATCAGGTAATAGATTTTAATGAGTTTACTGTTACAGAAAGCAGATTAAATGAACTTTATTCAAGCGATATTATAGATATAGATGAGAGTATAGAATACAGAAAATATCCAAGCTACAAACAGCAGCAGTCTGTAGCATTAGTTGACATAGACAGATATTATAAAGAAGTCTGTAATCAATGCTATAATATAACTAAGATAGTAATATTCTTTTCAGACGGAATAGAAGAAAATAAAGGGAATAAGGTATCAGCAATATTTCAAATAGAAGACAGAGAGCATGTACAGAGAAAATATTGTGCTGACGGTTTCGGAGTATTTGATGTTCAAGGTTATGATAAAAGAGATATTATAATAACTTCTGAAAGAGGAAATATATTATATGAAAAGTTTATATGCTTCTTTGATATTGGAGCAAGAATAGTAGAGATGAATGTAAGAGAAATAGATTATAAGTTTGATAAAAATCAATTAACTGTAGATTTGAGTTTATCAAAAATGAATGTAAAACTAACAAACTTCTTGTATGAACAAGAAGAGAGAAGAAAAAATCTTGAGGCTTTATTAAGCTACTCAGGATAATATAAATAAAGGAGTTTTTTTATTATGTCAAATGCCCCTATAGTATCAAGTGTAAAAGGTACAATATTAAATTATTTTGGATTAGGCGACAGTTATAATCCTTTCACAAATGAAAATGCTTTACAAGTAGTAACTAATTTAGATTTTGAAATACCAGCAGTAGAACCTTTTGTTAATGCTGGTTATGTAGCTGTAAGTACAGGACTTTTAACTACTTCATTATCTTTTTTAAATGACGGTAATTTAGCTATTTATGATACAGACAGAACTACTAAAATAGCAGATTTGACAAATGTAATTGGAGAGCTCGGCAATAATAAATATATGCCTAAAGAAAATCAAGTATTTTGGTTCAATAAAGATGGTTTAAGAGGCACTTATTTTTTAAATAAAATATATGCCGGTAAAAAATTAAGAATAGTGAGCGGACGCTATGTAACTACTGCGGTAACAAGCGGCGTATTGAATTATATATTCTCATTGATTGGAACTTCCCAAGGTAAAAAAAAAATAATTTATGATAAAGCAGGACAATATCAATTTGAGTTTCCTTCTAATCCTTATGTAAACAGTGTTATAATAAAAATATTTTCAGGCGGAGCAGGAGGTACCGCAGGGGTTGGAAGAGATTCTTCTGTTGAGCCTACAGGTGGAGGAAGCTCTATTCTTCAATTAGGCGATATAATAATTTACATATGCGGAGGAGGAAATATAGCTAAAAAAGACGGAACGGTATATTTATCAGGAGGGGCTCAAGGTATGCCGATTGGTACTGTTGGTAGTCCTATTGTAGGACAAAACGGAGGTTTTAGACAAAATTTGCAAATAGGAGGAAATCCTTATGGAGGAAGTATAATTAATAATATGTTAGATATAAATATTGGTAAAGGAGGAGCAGGTTCAGCAAGCGGTATATCTTCAGCAGGCGGAGGTTCAGGCTGCGGAGCTGAAATAGAAATTACAAGAGAAATGATGAAACAATACGGAAGCAATACTATAAAAATTATAGTAGGGGCAGGAGGAAAAGGCGGAACTAATAGTCAGAACTTTAATGGGGAAAACGGATATGACGGAGCAGCTATTATAGAATATTACGGATAATATTATATAATAACTGTATGTTAAATACTTTATTTTTTTTATTTGGTATATTCTTTATCATCTATTATTATAGTATCTGTATTTATATATTCTAAATTAAATACTTCCCAATCATCATATGGATTATCCCATAATCTTGAATAATACATCTCTCCCTCTTTTTTCCATTCATACATAAAAGTAACAGGATCTTCTCTATAGCCGTAATAAGTTTCAACAGAATAATAAATATATCTATTTTGATTTGTAAAAGAATAATTAATATATTTATACCATTTTCCACTGCTTGAATAATAAGCTATTCTTGAATAATCCCCCATAAATCTTTCATCTGGAGAAGCTCCTAATTTGCTAATACCGTTTTTAGAATATGGATCTGTTATATCGTTATTGCTACAGGAAGATAGTATTAGTAATAATATAAATAATATATAATTCCTCATTCTTTTACCTCATTATTATTTTTATATTCTTCATATTCTTTTAATGCCTCTTTCAATTCTTCAGTATCTTTATTATTTATCCATTCATTTGAAGCATCAACTAATTTTTTATATTCGTTTAATATTATACTCATTCTATTAAAATTACTCATACTATCATCATAGAGTAATTTACTTGTTTTTAATGCTTCTTTTCTCATATATTCTTTATTCATATTATTAGTTACTTTTATCAAAATAAAAATAATTAATGGAGAAAAACAAACTAAAAGAAAAACAAATAAAATATCCATTTATTTTATATCCCCTTTATCTCTATCTGTATTTTCTAATTTCTTTTTATAAATATTCCATAATTCTAATGCCGATTGAAAATTATTATTATGTCTTTTTATATCGCTTTTAAACTCTCTTATTTTTTTATTTTCTATAAAATAATTTATACTATTAGCTAATGCTTGAGTATTTTCTTCAATAGTATTTATTATTTTATTAAAATTTTCAAAATCATCATTTGTTAAATACATTTCAAATAAATCTATTCCATATTTAGACTTTACATCCTGAGAAATAATTTGATTTAATTGTGCCTCTGTATATTTTCTCCGCTTGTCTATTTTAGCAGAATCAAATATATGTCCTATACTTGCATCAAGTGATTTATACGTTACATAACGTACTGAGCTAGTAAAAATTGTTTTTACTAAAGCATTTATAAAACTCATAAAATACTCCTTAAGGACGACAACGTTTACAGGCGGTATATCCTCTGCTTATAGCTTCGTCTTTTGTTATTTCAATAGCTGAACTTCGTAAGGAAGAACATGTAATACGGTGATATTTACTTCCTGTTTTTGTGATATAAACAATATCTGATTGAGCTATAACATTAGCAGAAATAAAAAATAAAGTTAATAAAATAGTCAATACTTTTTTCATAAGTTAGCTCCTTGATTATTGTAATTTTTTTATATGTTCAGCTATATATGCTAATGCTGTTTCATCTTTTTTCTTAAAATAGTCTATAGCTCTTTTCTTTAGCCATTCTTCATAAAAATATTTTCTAAAATCAGATAATAATTGATTTGGATATAATCTTGCTTGTACAGGAGGTCTTTTGCCGTCATCAAATACATGTTCATAAGTTGGAAATTCTTCAGGGTTATAGCCTTTATTTCTACACCATTGCGAAAACAATTTGCCCATAGATATATCAGGCATTAAAGATATAGGCAGTTCATATCCCATTCTTTCTAATGGTGCTAACAGCATAAAAATCATTTCGTTTAACATAGAAAAATGCGTCTGTGTTGGTATTTTTTCATTATTAACTAGGTATCTTCTAATATGGTACGGCAAACGATAATCTCTTTTATTTACTCCGCTCATCCATTCAAAGACCCATTTAGAAACAAATACAGCAAATTTCGGAGATGCCCACTGTGCTAAATTAATTGCTACTTGAGGATGTACCCAAGTACCTTGTGCATCTGGTATACCGCCTTTTATAACCTGTATTAAATCCGATATGGGAATTCCCATATCGGAACTTAATTCTTTTAAAAATTCTTCAGTGGTCTTTAAACGCCTATAATCAGCAAATAATTTATTACAAGCCTTACATAAAGCTGTAGCATTGATATACCCATCAAAAGCTCTTTGATTTATGGTACATTCTTCTACATTATGCTCTATAAACATAAATTCGTTTTCACCTATAATATTTTCACTTATTATTACATTTTCCATAAAATAACCTCTTAAAATGTTTTAAGAATAAACATAATGTTTTATTTTAGACAAAAAGATATTTGACAAATGTTGATAAAATGTGAATAGATTAGTTGTGTTGTGTTGTGTTGTGTTGTGTTGTGTTGTGTTGTGTTGTGTTGTGTTGTGTTGTGTTGTGTTGTGTTGTGTTGTGTTGTGTTGTGTTGTGTTGTGTTGTGTTGTGTTCATTTTACTTAATCCGACACTTTTTTATTGATGTTTACAATATAGTATATTTTTAATATTTATTCAACTGTATTTTTATTTTTTTATTGGTTTTTTATCAAACTATTATATATTATTATATGATTATCTTGTAAATCTGTAACTGTTTCTAGTTTTATAAGTGTTCATAAGATTATAAACTTCGTCAGGATTTAAAGCCTGCTGTACATTAAATACTAAATTATGAATTATCATACTTCCGCTTTCCGCACCGCCTCTGGCATTTAATTGAGCATTTGAAATTACTTCAAGCGTACCGCCTCCCATATTTCTTATTAACTCGGCTCCTCTCTCACCTACTAAAGCCGTTTCACCATATCCGAGCGGATAACCTGTCGTACCAAACTCAAACTTCGGAGGCTGCGGCGGATTTGATTTTACACTGTCATAATTGTTAGCCGCACTTTTAGCCTGAGCTGCCGCACTAGCCGCAGTTGCTATAACGCCTATGCTTGCCGCTGTACCTGCCGCTAAACCTACTAAACCGCCTTGAGCAAACGAGCTTGCTATACCTAAAGCCGCCTGTGCTGCTGCCATTAAAGGAATTGCTACAGCATCTGCTATTGCCTGATTTTTTTGTATCTCGGCTAGTTTAACTTGATTTTCCCATTCAGCATAAGATTTATTATACTCAGCCATTGCCAGTTCATTTTCAAGAGCTTTCTCTTGTTCTTTAATTTTCTTTTCTTCTTCAAGTGCTTTTTCTTCTTCTGATTTCTGTTTTTCTAACTGTTCTTTTTTTATTAAAATAGCTTCTTGAGCCATTGCGTCTTGAGCTTCAACTGCTTTAGCATATTCTTCATCTAATCTTTCAAGGTATGCTTCATAATCTTCATCATTTGCCGCATCTTCTTCTTCTTTTCTTTTATCCTGCTCTTTATTAAACTTGTCTATACGTTCTTGTATTTCTTCAATTTGTCTGTCAAACTTTGAAGTATCTATTAAATCCGTGCTTGCTATAGAAGCGTACATACTTGAAAGTGATTGAATAGCAGAGCCGATATTAAATGCTGCTGATGCCGCTTTTGCTAATGTTTCCTGCCATGTTTCTGTTGTATCATTTAAATCATCTAATGCTTTATTGATTTCTTCAAGTTTTTTGGCAGTTTCTTCTACAGGCTCGCCTGCCTTTTTTTGAGCCACGTATAATTGCTCTAATACACTTTTTTGTTCAGTTAAGTCCTGCAGTTCTTTTTGACGCACCGCTTCGCCGTCATTTTGATTTATTAAATCGTCTCGTATATCCTGTACTTTTACAAGTTCGTCATATTGTTGTTTTAATTTCTCTACTTCAGATAATTCTTCTTTTACATTTTTAGTTGAACCGCTTCCTGTTTGTTCTGATTTTTGTCTTGCCTTTACAGCTTCATCTACCGCAGTTTTTAATTTCTCTTCCGCTTTATAACTTTCAGTAATTGCATCTTTATTCTCTTGTAATTTTTTATTTGCATCTTCTAATTCTTGTTTATAATTTCTATAAGTTTTAGTATAATAATCGTAATAAGTATCGCCGTATTTTTTCCAGTTTTTTTCCGCTTCGCTCTGTGCTTTTGTTAAATCGCTTTCAGCAATAAATAAATCTGCTCTTGCATCCGTTATTTTTTTTAATGCGTCAGGAGCACTATCTTCTATATTTTTATAAGTTTCACTCCATAGCTCCGCTTCTTTTTTAGCTAGCTCTTCAGTATCACTGTATAATCTTTCGTATATTTTTATTTGCTCTTCTGTAGAGGCAGTTATATTATCAATACCTTTTATCGTTTCTTCTATCATTTTATTAGCAGCTTGAGTAGTAGCACCGCTAACGTTATTAGCCATTTTAAGCCAATCATTTAAGCCGTCTATAATACCGCCTATAGCATCGCCTATATCTTCTAAAACATCTAATACAGGAGTAAAAGCAACCGCCGCATTTGACTTAAAATCTTCTAAACTGTCTCTAAACTTTTCACTTTGTGTATAAGCTCCGTAAATAGTTGCTCCAAGTCCGACAAATACCCCAGCAACAGTTGCAACTCCAGCACCTGCTAAAACTAATTTTGAGAAACTTCCTTCAAGTCCGTCTAATGCTCTTGTTGCTGTAGGACCAATTACAGGAATAGCTCCGAGATTATCTTTTATTGCCTCAAGTGCTAAGTTTCCTGCTTTTGAGTTTTTTTCAATATCTTTCGCAGCATCAGAAACTTTTTTAATTTCTTTTGCGGCATCTTTTGCCTCTTTTGAAACATCATCCAAGGCATCCGCTTCTTTATTTGCAGAGTCTGCGCTGCTGTCAAATGCTTTAGCTAAATCTTTAATAGCTTTTGTTAAATCAGTATTTACTTTAGCTGCCTCTTTCATAAACTTTGAAACATCTTCCAAGCCTGCGGATAAATCATCATTATTTTTTGAAAGTTTTTCTACCGCATTGCTTGAATTATTTATATTAGCTTCAAAATCTTTAGTATCAGCATTTAAAGTAAAATCTATTTGATTTGTAGAAGTTGCCATTAATAAACCTCCCTATTTTTTTATATAAGGAGATTATAATATAATTATATAAATATTTCTTATACAAATGTATAATATTTGAAAAAAATTCCAATTATTTTAAATATTTATTATAAATATTATTATTTATAATAAAATTAATATTTTTTAAATCTTTTAATATATTTAATTCTACTATTCTTTTGTCTTTATTAATTAATATTTCATTTTTTCCATTAAATATTTGTCGTATTTTATTATTACTAATAATATTTGTATAAAAATTATGATTATTTAAATTATGACTAAAATATAGTTTTGTATTATTTAATTTTATAAAATCTTGTTTTATAGCCTCATCTTTTATTCCTATCTGAATCTTACTATTACTTTCTTCAAGAATGAAAAATAAAAAAGTTTGATTATAGTAAGTTGATATAGTTAATAAATTATTATTAGTTAAAAATAAATCTTGAATTAATATATCAATACCATTATTATTTATTGTTATTTTATTATTTAATTTAGCTTCTTTATTAATATTGTATCCTTGACTATAAACCGAAAAGCTAAATCCTAAAAGTAGAGTGAAAATTAATAAAATCTTTTTCATAAAATGGCTCCTTAAAAATATTTTTTATATTTTAATGCTCATAAGAAAGTATTTCAGCAAATATTTTACAAGTTTTATTATCAATAGAATATTTATATATTTTATCTTCTAAAACATATTCTAAGGTAATATTACCTTTATTAAAGAAATCTATTAATTTATTTAAATTATTACTACGAACATTTGTAAAACCACTAAATAATAAAATATTATCTAAATGTATTAAATCTAAATCTGATATTTCAAAAACATATTCTCCATTATTAAATCTAACTTGTTTTAAATTATTTAATTTTTTATCTAATGATATAATAGTTTGTATAATATATTCATTATTTTCTGTCTTTGAAGCATTAAAAGACAATGTATTTAATTTTGTTATATTATATACATATGCTTCTAATTTTTTATCATAAGTAAAATATTTCTTGATAAAAACTTCAGGAACTACAAAAGTAAGACCATAAACCGAAAAGCTGAAAGCGAAAAGTAAACTAAAGATAATTAATATCTTTCTCATAACAAACTCCTAAAATTATTATGGCTATATTATAAATTATTCTTATTTTAAATTCTATAAGATTTTATAAAACTAGTGATTTTTTTTATAATTCACAGCTTCAGTTTGATAATATTCAGTACCGTTAAAATCATCTTTTATAACTTCTATTTTAGCAAAAGCTAAAGAAGACATAAATAATAAAATAAATAATATTTTTTTCATATATAAACTCTCTATTTAAGATAGATTATATAATAAAACATATATATAATTTCTCAATTATAAAAACTAAAAATATAGTTTGTAGTTATCATATTTTATTAAAAGAATAATTTGCATATTTATTTGATTGATAGAAAATAAACATGTAAAACTTATTCATTATTTTTAGTTTTTTCTACTGTTTATAAGTGGGGGGATTAAGGTGAAATTATATATACATATCAAATTCATCTATAACAGTAATTAGTATATCTATAATTTCTTCTTTTTCAGAATAAAATTCGTCAGATTCTGATTTAAAAAAACATAAAGCATCCTCAAATAATTTATCTATTCTATTTTTTTTAGTAGAATAAACAAAATTATTATTTTGATCTTTTTTATATGCCTCATCTAATTGATTTTCTATGTATGTATAGTCTAAATTTAGATCAGTATTAGCAATATCTATATTATTATTTTTTCTATATGTATTATGATATGCTCTAATAATTTTAAGTGCTTTTTGAGTTTCATTATTCATGTATTTTTATATATTTTTTTAAATATGATTTATCTTTTTTTTCATTAACTTTTTTTGCTATAAAATCATATTCTTCATCTGTTAATATAATGTTATCATTAAAATCTGAAGATATACATTTATTAAAAATTTGATTTTTCAATTCTTCTTTATATATATAGTCTATGAAAATTATATTTTCTTTATTATTTTTTATTGTATCTTTATTTCCAAAAAAAGCATCAAAAAAATTATCAAAACTAGCTGTTCCATTATAATTATCAACAAAAAAACCGTTTAAAGTAGTATTATCTGTTTCATTATAGTAATTAACTAAATCTATATTATTACATGTATTGTAATTTATCATACACTAAGCCATCCTTCATAAATTTTTTGTATTTGTACTACTTCTGTAGATGGAATATTGTTTAAATTAACAAACTGATTAGCAGGAATATTAGAAGGAATTATTATTTTTCTAAATAATCCTTTTGATATAAATACATTACTATTTCCGTATATACTCTCAATTAATGCTCTCTTTATAAGGAAATGTTTTTCTTTTATATCACTATCTAAATTAGGGTCAAAATTTTTTTGAAGTTCCAATTCTTCTTTTATTGATAAATAAATATCATTTATCAATTTATATAATTCATCAGATGGAGTTTCTACATTAAGCCCTAATTCTTCTTTAGCTTCTCTTCTATTAATAGTGTAATCATGACTACCAGATTCACTGCATAAGAAAGATATAATTTTTTGTATTTTAATTTCATCTGTTACTTGATGTCTTAATAATTTACGAGCTAACATTTGTATTTGTCCTATAGCCCTATATACTTCTCCTAATACTAAAGGATGTACTTTTTCTGCCAAGGTTCCAAATATAGAGGCCAAAGCATTATCATCTTTTATAGCTAGTTCATGTTTAGCTAATTCAATAAATCCTTTTATAGCCTCTACACTAACAGGATACCTTTTATTTTGCATATTAGGTATTTCTGGATTTAAAGGATTATTAACACTAGGATCTATAGGTCCTAATGTTGCTTGTTTAGTCATTATAATATTATCTGCCCCTAAACACATTAATGTACCTGTACTTCTTGCTTTATTAGGAACTATTATTTCTAATTCTTTACAAAATTGCCTTATAAGATTTACAATATTCCAACCAGCAAGCGTACTACCCCCTGTAGTATATAAAAATAATGAAATTTTTTCAACAGGACCTATAATATCTAAATGTTCTGCTATATAATCAGCAGCGTCTTCTGCTATTTGAGTTCCCCAACCAGGACGATCGCCTGTAACATACACTATTAACTTAGATTTTCTCTTGGTTTCAAGTTCTTTATAAAGTTCTATTCTTTTTTCTTTATTTTTTAAAATATTATTAGACATGAATCAACCATTAAATTATTTATTATAATATATAATAATATAATATATTATAATTGTCAATATAGTATTTATATATTATAAGCCGATGTCATTAAAAATGATGTCGGCTTTTTAATTCTTTGTAATATTTTTTGATATATCGTGAATATCCTCTTTTAATAAAACCTTAAATCTGTAAATACAATAGTTCAATGCTTGTCTTTTATAATCGTCATTATCAAACTTTGTAGGTACAAATCTGCCGCTTAAAAATTGGAGCCAAGCCTCTTTTACTACATCATACCAATATATAAACCCTGTATATAAACTTAAAATACCCTTATCATAATAAATAAAAGTAGTTTTGTCTATAACAAAGTTTTTATATTGATATTCTGTAATAGAATTAAGCTCTGCCTCTTCAAAACTCGTTACATAATGATTAAACCTTCTTTGAAATTTCTTAAAGAACTTGCTAATTCTACATACTCTTTTTTAGTTAAATCTGAAAGTATATCATTTTCTCCATAACATTTTTGTCCATCTATTTCTACATCAAGCATAGCAAAAATATTATTGTTTTTTTGTTTTAATTCTACTTGAACTAGATATTCCGATTCTTCTTTTATTGACAATTCATTAAAACTAATTGTAGCATTTTCACCAAATCTTTTATAAATTAAAGACCTACTGTAAACCTCGCTTTCTATTAATTTACTTTGTTCGTCTTCTGGATTTTCAGGCTTTAGAACAACTTCTTTGATAGGGTAACGCATACAAAATTCTTTTAGTGTCATTTCATTTCTTTTCATATTATTGTTATGCTCGAAAAAACCTATAAGCTCCGAGCAATTTCATTACTCGGAGGCTTTTTCTCGCTTTCCTCCTTTTATTGTTATGTTCGCCAAAGTTCCGAGCAATTTCATTACTCGGGGTACCTACTGGGTCGGCTCACACCTCCTCTTTTAATTATTACTATATTTTAACATATTAAAAAAATATTTCTTATACATTTGTATAATATTTAAAAAAAAATATAAAAAAACCGTTACGGAAATCACCGCAACGGCTAAAAAAATATATATTGTAGGAGAACATTAATGAAAAAGAAAATTAAAATAAACTTTCTCTATCCGTAAACGCAAAACAATAGTTACTATTAAAATCTTCACTTTGTTCTAAACCTTGGAAGCCATTCAAAGCCACTTGTAAATTACCTGTTGCGGCAATAGCAGGTTTGGAAGGCTGTCCATTTACATCAGTACAAACAAATATCAAAGGATAGTATTTATTTTTCCATTTCATATTTGTTTCAAGAACAATTGAAAGCCTTTGTCCATTCAAAAGCCAGTTATAAAATAGTTCTTCGGACTGTTTATTGAACATAGCGTTGCCTCCGATTGTGAGAGTATATTTACCATTCGGAGTATTATAACGAATAACTGATATATTATAAATATCGTCTTTTGTCCATTCAAAAGCTATTGTGGCATCTGAAACGCTCATTGCCTCAAGTCCGCTAATAAACATTTTTGTAGGGTATTTATTAGTTTGAGCCATTACAACATCTCTGTTTTCAGTTCTTTCTACTTCGATTTTTGGAGCTTCATTAAAAGTTTTCTCAGATGTTACCCATAAACTAGAACTTATAGCTGTTAATGCTTTATTAGCAAAATTAAAATTGATACTTTTAAATTGACAGCCTATATATTGAGAAGTAGACATTTTACTTTGTGTTTGACTAACTAAAGCATTAAAATATTGAGGTTCACCCTGACGAGGCATAATACTGCTTAAAAAGGCAGGATATTGTTTCTTTTCTTCATCAGTTAATAAACCGCTTTCTAAAAATGCTATTCTTTTGTAAGCAAACACTAATTCATCATTTAATTTATTATCTTTTAAGAATTGAGAAAAATCTACTTCACTGTCTAAACTTCCAATTTGTAGCCTAGCAGAAAAATCATCAAAATTATTTATAGCCTGTATTAATTGACTATTAGTCATACCGTCAGTTATGTCAATAAATCTGCTGTTATAACCGTCCCCTGTATCTTTCTCAGTAAGTATTTCAAGTCTAGTTACTTTCGCCTTGGCGTAATCTACAGTATCTTCAACAGTGAACTTTAAAGCAAAAGTATTTAATCCGCTTATAACCATAATAGGACTTGTTATATTTTTAGTTTGAACATCAGCCCAAATCATACTCATATAATAAGCAATAGAATTAGGAAATCCTCCTACTCCAAAATCTCCTGCATAAGTAATAGCTCCAGGATAAGTATCTGTTGTCGGTGCTCCTACATAATCAGCAGTTAATTGTTCTACAGTTGGAGCAATACCAACATTTGTAGGATAAACTATATATTTACCTTGCTTATCTAAGTTATCACTAAAATTAACTTCTTCATTTTGAGTTTGAGTTTTAGCAATAGCAACTCTATAGCTTGAGCCAGTGAAAACATTTAAACCTTCTGTAGAATTCATTCTATTTCCAATAAGATCATTTATACTCATTATAATACCTCCATTATTTTTATGTTCGCCTTTGCTGAAATTAGATGACAACTAAAGTTGTCATCTGCTACGGCTCACTTTTTATTATGCTGTAACATTTACTGTTAAAGTTATTTTAGTTTCTTTATATCCATCAGCTGTGGCAGTTACTTCTATAGTAGCAGTGCCTTCAGTAACAGCATAAATAATAAACTTACCAGGCTCTTTTTGAACAGTAGCAAAATTAGTTTGCTTAGATTCTACTGCGAAATCTGAAGCATTAGTTTGTACAGTTATTTCTTTTGTATTACTTTGCTGTAAACTTATAGAAGTTTCGGGCGGATCTATAGAAAGTTCTGTAGACGGTTTCTCTAAAGTTATATCTTTTGTGTTTTCGCTTGCTTGAATATCTACAGTACCTTTTTGAGTTACATAACCGTCCAAAGATACCTCATAACTAACTTGAGAACCTTCCTTATAATATCCTATTTTTTGATTGATACCATCTAATAATACTTTTGCCTCAGGTGGCGTAGTATTAATTGTAAGTTTATACAATTCGCCTCTTGCTTTATCATAATCTACTACATTTGATGTTTCTCTAGTATCACAAAACTTATTATAAAAATTATTAGCATTTGCCATATTTTCCTCCTTTTATTGTTATGCTTCTGCTCGCCTATAAGAAGCGAACAAGTAAACTTATTCGCTGGCTCTCACTCGCTTATTTTTATTGTTATGCTCGCCCTCGGCCGCCTTAAAGTTCCGAGTAATGAAATTGCTCGCACGTCTGTGCCCCTGTGTGGGAGGCTTACCCAAAGGGTACCTACTGGGTCGGCTCACTATTAATTATTATTTAATTCTTCACTGTTTGTAAAAATATTAAAACTCATAGCTATTTCAAAATAAAGTCCTTGAACAGCTGAGAAATTATTAACACTATTTCCTTGACTATCTAATTGCGGTTCGC
>CALXXQ010000147.1 GCA_944392715.1 uncultured Brachyspira sp. | reverse complement strand
TTGCTGTTGCTGGTCCTATGGCTAAAAAAGGTCCTATCACTGGTGAAAGAAGAAATATCATCTTCAAAGAAGGTTCAGCTCAAGATAAAGTTGATGCTTTAGTAGCTGCTCTTAAGAAAGATGGAATTGACTTCTCTGTAGGTATTGATATTAATACACCTATCATCAATGCTGAAAGAGTAGTTTCTGCTGGTAAAGGTATAGGCGGTAAAGAAAATATGAAACTTGTTGAGGACTTAGCTAAAGCTGCTGGTGCTGCTATAGGTTGTTCTCGCCCTGTTGCTGAAGAATTAAAATACTTACCTATCATTAGATATGTTGGTATGTCAGGTCAAAAATTCAATGGTAACTTATATATAGCTTGCGGTATTTCTGGTGCTAACCAACACTTGAAAGGTATTAAAAACGCTTCTATCATTGTTGCTATCAACACTAAAGGATCTGCTAAAATCTTCAAAAATGCTGACTATGGTATAGTTGGAGATGTTAAAGAGATTCTTCCATTGTTAACTAAAGCTCTTGATACTGGTGCTAAGAAACCTGCAGAAGTACCATATAAGAAAATGAAGAAAATTACTCCTAAGAAAACAATCGAAATACCTAAAATCTATGTATGTACTGGTTGTGGTTATGAGTATAATCCATTCATTGGTGATCCAGAATCTGAAATAGCTCCAGGTACAGACTTTACAGCTCTTCCAGAAGAATGGGTATGTCCACAATGTAGTGAAGAAAAAGCTACTTTCATTAAGGCTTAAAAATATATGCAATAAATTAAGAAGGAGGCAAAATAATGCATTGCGTTAGAAAAGTTACTGATGATTTATATTGGGTTGGAGCGAATGAACATCGCTTAGCTCTATTTGAAAATGTACACCCTTTAACTAAAGGTGTTTCATATAACTCTTATCTTTTAATGGATGAAAAAACTGTTCTTTTTGATACAGTTGACTGGGCTGTTTGCAGACAATTCTTAGACAACATAGCTTATGTTCTTAATGGTAAAAAATTAGATTACATGATTATTAACCATATGGAACCAGACCATGCTGCTTCTATAGAAGAAGTTTTGATTCGCCATCCAGAAACTCAAGTTATAGCTACTGAAAAAGCTTTCATGTTTATGGATCAGTTTGGATTTACTATTGCTGAAGATAAAAAAATCCAAGTTAAAGAAGGCGATTCTAAAAAATTCGGTAAACACGAAATAGCTTTCGTTGGTGCTCAAATGGTACACTGGCCTGAAGCTATGGTTAGCTTTGATACTACTAATGGAGTATTATTCTCTGCTGACGCTTTCGGTACTTTCATCTCTTTAGATGGTAGATTATTCAATGATGAAGTTAACTTCGATAGAGATTGGTTAGATGAGGCTAGAAGATATTATACTAACATCGTTGGTAAATATGGTCCTCATGTACAAAACCTACTCAAAAAAGCTGGTGGTATTATTGACAAAATTAAAATGTTCTGTCCTTTACATGGACCAGTTTGGAGAAGCAATTTAGGTTATATCCTTGATAAGTACAACAAATGGAGTACTTATGAGCCTGAAGAAAAAGGTGTATTAATCGTTTATGCTTCTATGTATGGTAATACTGAAGATATGGTAGGTATCTTAGCTTGCAGATTAGCTGAAAGAGGAGTAACTAATATATCTATGTACGATGTATCAAAAACTCATGTTTCTTACTTGATTTCTGATACTTTCAAATTGAGCCATATTGTATTAGCTTCTGTTACTTATAACTTGAACATTTATCCACCTATGAAAGATTATCTTCATGATATGGCTGCTCTTAATGTTCAAAAACGTAAGTTCGCTATAATAGAAAATGGTTCTTGGGCTCCTAAGTCTGGTTCTTTGATGCAGGAATTTGTTGAAAACAACTTAAAACAGTGTGAAGTTTTAGATGCTCAGATTTCTGTTTCTTCTTCTTTCAAATCAGCTAACGTTGGTGAGATGGATGCTTTAGTAGATGCTTTAGTAGAATCTATTAATAAATAATATTGGATTTTAATTAATCTATATTAATAAATAAAAGTCGGTTCAGGCATAAGCTTGAATCGGCTTTTTTATTAAATCATTTATTATTTTTGACGAAAATAAAGATAATATAAAAAATAAAACACTGGGATTAATATATTTTAAGGAAATAATTTTTTATGATAAGTATTAAAAGACAAAGGCAGATTAAATTATTCTCTATATTATCCATTATATTAATTGCAGTAATAATAATATTTATGATATTTGGATATTTTCCATACGGACTTCATAAAAAAGATATGTCTGATGTAAAAATACCAAAAGATAGTATAGCTTATGCAAGTGTTAAAAGTCTTAATAAAAGCATATTAAAATTTTCTGATTCTATATATGCTTATAGAATATCGCATGATGAATCTATGTATGATTTTTCTATTTTACTAAGAAGTGCGGATGCATTTGCCAATAAATTAAAAACAAATAATAATTTTTTTGTAAGATTAGCTTCTAAACCAATATTAAAGAGAAATGCTGCTATGCTATTTTGGGGATATAATGGAAGCTTAGATAATTCTGAAATTTTTTATCTTTTTGATATAGGTAAATTAAATTCTTTCATTTTTAAGTCTTTTTTTAATTCAGAAGAGCTTATAATAGATAATATTACTTATCAGGTGAAAAAAGTTAATTATAATGGAAATAAAATATATGCCCTAGATAATGGAAATCCATATTTATTTTTTACTTTTTATAAAGGACTATTAATAACTGCAAAAAATTATAATCATATGAAAAAATTAATAGATTTTTTCTCTTCAAATATAAATAATCTTGATGATATAAAATTACTTAATAATGTAGAAAATCAATATGAATCAGATATAGCTTTTTATATTAATAAAAAATTATTTGATTATAATAAATGCGAAGGTTCATTATTATTTACTCCTATAAAATATTTTGCTAATGCATATACTATATATGGAAATGTTAAAATAAATAATGATAATGGATTGATGGATATTTTTGTAGATTATGAATACGGCGGTTCTGAAAGATATTCTCTTTATAATTTAGATGGACAGATAGATATACAGAATTATTTATCTAAAGATAGAACAGTTATGTACTTTGGATTAAAGTCATATTTAGCAGGACTTTATCCTATAATATATAATGATTTAAAATATAATCATAATAATGAATTAACTGGTGAAATATATAATCTATTTACAAAGATGAATGATGTTTATTCATTTGGAAGTATTATAAATGATTTGTATGGAGAGATGGCTATTGCGTATATAGAATCAAAAAGATCTGAATTAATATATCCTGTAGTTATTTTTAATATAGAAAATGATACTTCTCTTCTTCCTAAATTAGAAGTAGCTTTATTGGAAAGATATCCTAATTTAATAAAAAAAGAGAGAAATTATAATAATAAATTTATATATTCTTATGATTTGAATAATGGAAATACTCTTTATTATACTTTTATAGATACAGTATATTTTGCTAGTGAAAATGAAAGAGCTATAGAAACTATTATAGATAATAGTTATGAAGGAGAATCTTTAGATACTTATATAAACTCTCAAATATCAAAAAATATGAATCCTGATTATTTATTTACTATACAGCTTTCAAAATCTCAGAGCATATTGAGATATTTTAATATACCTCTTAGAACTTGGAGTTATCCTAGCAGTATTATAGTTGGATCTACTATTAATTCTAATTATACTCATATTAATATAGATTTCAAAGCTAATTTTAATAGTGTAAATAGATAATTATCTAAATTATAATAGTTGATAAATATGATTATTTGTATATAATTAATTATTATTTTTTTGGAGTGAAATTTATTTTATGTCAATAATCGATAAACTGTCATTAGTAGAAAGTACATATGATGATATAGTGCAGAAACTCAACGATGCTAATATAAAAGATAATAGAGTAATACAAGATTTAATGAAGAAAAAATCTGAAATAGAAGATATAGTAGAAGAGTATAAAAAATTAAAAATAGTATTAAAAGAAATTGATGAATCTAATGAAATGATTAATAATCCTGATACTGATAAAGAATTAAAGAATATGGCATTATTAGAGATTGAGGAACTTAATCAAAAAAAGGAAGATATAATAAATGGGCTTAGACTTTTGCTTCTTCCTAAGGATAAAAATGACGGTAAAAATATTATTGTAGAGATTAGAGTTGGTACAGGAGGAGATGAATCTGCTTTATTTGTTGGAGATTTATTTAGAATGTATACTCGTTTTATTGAAAGAACAAATTTGAAAATGGAGATTATAGATACTAGCCCTACAGAGCTTGGAGGGTATAAAGAGGTAATATTTTCTGTATCTGGAAAAGATGCTTATAGAACATTGAAATTTGAAAGCGGTACGCATCGTGTGCAGAGGATACCTGCTACTGAATCTGGGGGAAGAATTCATACATCTGCTTCTACTGTTGCCGTTATGCCTGAAGCTATGGAAAGTGATGTTGTTATAAAAGATGAAGATATAAGAGTTGATATATTTCGTTCAAGCGGTCCTGGAGGTCAGTCGGTTAATACTACTGATAGTGCTGTTAGAATTACGCATTTGCCTACTGGATTAGTTGTACAGTGTCAGGATGAAAAGAGCCAGCATAAAAATAAGGCTAAGGCTTTAAAAGTTTTAAGAGCTAGAATATATGAAAAGGAAGAAGCAGAGAGAAAGGCTAAAGAGGCAAAAGAAAGAAGGGAGCAGATTGGTTCAGGAGATAGAAGCGAAAGGATAAGAACTTATAATTTTCCTCAAAATAGGGTTACAGATCATAGAATTAATGTTACTCTTTATAAATTAGATAGATTTATGGATGGTGAAATAACAGAAATAACTGATGCTTTATTTAAAAAAGAACAAGAAGATATGCTTGCTTCTTATTCTGATTAATTATTTAGGAATATTTTAATAATGAAAGATATTGAAAGTATTCTCGGTGAAGAGAAAATTATACTTAATATATATGATGATGATCCTGTTCTTAGATATATAAAAAGTTTTGATAATGTTTTGTATTCTGATTATTTTTATAGTACAGATTCTGATTCTTGTATTGGATTATTTGCTTATAATAAAGAAAATAAATATTTTTTCGGAGAATTTGGTTTTGTTAAAGAGAATAGAGAAGAATTAAAACTTATAGTTAGTGATTATCATGCACATATTACAATTGATGATTATAAACTTACAAATGATAAATTTAATGATATACTTAATTTACATAATATATTTATGGAACAGTTTTTCAATTTGATAGGGAAAAATAAATTAAAGAATATCAAAACTATGTCTTTAAAAAAAATATCTTTAGGCGAATATATAGAGATTTTCCCTCATAGATATATAAATAATAGAATTAAAATGAATGGAAAAAAATATTACCAGCAAATTTATGTAGATGGAATATCAGAATATTTAGTTTATAGATGCGGATATTGCGGGGCTACTAGTTTCTCTAAAATAGTCAATAATGATATTAATAATTTAGAGAGGGTGTATTCAGAAGAATTAGATGATGAAAATATAAAGGATAATTTATATATTTGCAATGCATGCAATTTAATATCAAGAAGTCCTAATAATATTATGGATTATATTTAATTAATTTTTATAAGAGGTAAAGATGAGTTTTTTAATATTAGCTGATAAATCTTTTAATAATGAGTTTTCAAAAGAATTTGATAATATTTTCAATGATAAAATTAATATCTTAAAGAATAGTTTAAATTGCTCTTTGAAATATATAGAAAATAATAATACTGAAAAAATAGATGATTATTTGAATAATATATATAAAGAAAGCGAGAATTATGATAATATAATTTATATTCCTTGCAATATGCCTTTATTTAATATTGATGAAACTATTAAATTAACTAAAATACATGAAGAGAATATATCATATTTCAGTTATGGTGAAAATTACCCTGCAGGAATAATTCCTTTTATAATAAGAAGAAATGCTTTTGAAAAATTATTTAATATAATAAAAACAAAAGATATTAAAGTATCTGAAAATGCAATAAATAATATTGTATTTGTAGACCCTAACTTCTTTGAAATAGAAATATTAATATCTGAACATGATATGAGATATTATAGACTTTCTCTTTTTGCTGATAGTAAAAGAAATGCTATTTTAATAGATAAGCTTATTAATTATAAAAATTATAGTGAAATGGTTAAGGCTATAGAGGATAACCCTAGCATTAGAAGAACATTGCCTTCATTTATAGAAATAGATATTAATAATAGGCAGAATGTGATGAATAAATTTTTACTTAAAAATGAAGCAATAAAAAATGAACTTTCAAAAGAAGAAAAAAATATTACTATTGAAGAGTTTAAAATTATTTATGATAAGATTTATAGTTTTTGTAATGATTTTAGTATGTCAATTGGAAGTTATTATGAACCTCTTTTAAATAAAGATATTTTTGATATATTAGATTATTCTACTCAAAATAAAAATGTTAATATATATTTAGAGACTAATGCTTTACTTTTAGATAGCGATAAGGCTAAAAAATTATTATCTATGCAAAATGAAAGAGATAATTTGCATGTTATTATACATTTAGATACTATTGAAGAAGAAGTATATAAGAATATATATGATAATGGAGATATAAAAACTATTATATCGAATATAGACTATTATTTGCTTAGAGAGCCTAAAAATACTTATTTACAGATAGTAAAGCAGAAGGATAATTTTGATTATTTAGCTTCGTATTATAAGTATTTTGATAAATATAAGAATATAGACATTATAATGCAGAAGTATTATACTTATAGGGGCATTATAGAAGATAATAGAGTAGGGGATATGGCTCCTCTTATTAATGTAGGATGCTGGCATTTAGCTAGAGATTTATTTATAGATTCTTATGGAGATGTTTATATTTGCAGATTCGATATAAATAAAGAAAGAAAAATAGCTTCTATATATGAGGAGAGTTTAGATAATATATGGAAGTCATTAGAAGATTATTTTGTTGATAATGCTTGTAAAAGATTAGATTTTTGTAAGAATTGTGATGAGTGGTATTTATATAATTTTTAATTATGGGAAATATAATAGTAAAATATTTAGAATTTGTTTTGGCTTGCTATGTAGTAAGATTTTTGTCTACTAGATTTATATTAGAATTTCAATCTGTAAAAAAATTTTATTACAGAAGAGAAATACTTCCTGGTGTAAGAAATTGGAATAATAGAATAAAAATGATTTATTATTTTGAATTTTTTTCTTTTATAGAAAGTGCATTGGCAGCTTTATTTTTTATAGTATTTTTTCATTTTATTCCATTAAGAGAGCATATTAAATTAATATTAAGCTTCTTAATGTATTCATCTTTTATAATAGCAGATAAAGTGAGATTTTCGATTATGCTTACAAATTATCCGTATTCTCTTTTAGCGATGGATACAGCTATATTTTTATTTGTAACACTTTTGCAATTTATAGTAATGGCTTTTATGAATGCCACTTTAAATTTTTAATTTTGCTCTATAGTAATGGATGCTCCTATATCCATTGAATGGGTTTTTCCTTTGTATACTACCTTTTCAGATATAATAGAATTATCCATAAAGGCATTTGATATATTTACTTCTTCAAACATAATGCAGTTTTTTAATATTGCATTTTCTATTTTAGAGTTTCTGCCTATATGCACATAAGGTCCTATTACAGAATTTTCTATTTTTACATCTTTATCAATGAACACAGGAGGTATTATAGCAGTATCTTTTATACCCTTACTTAATATTTCATGTTTTATTATTGTTCTATTGGTTTCTATCATAGTAGATTTTTCACCGCAGTCATACCATCCATCCAATTTGAATGTTTTAAACATAATGCTTTTTTCTATCATATGTTCTAAAGCATCAGTAAGCTGATATTCATTTTTTGTTTTTATTTCATTTTTTATGATATATTCTATAGATTCAAATAATTCTTTTGTATTAACTATATTGTACATTCCTGTAAGAGCCAAATTACTAATAGGTTCTTTAGGTTTTTCTACTAATTTTGTTATAACTCCATTATCATTTAAAATTGCAACTCCGAATCTGCTAGGATTATCAACTTCGCATACTCCAAGTGAATTTTCATTTTTACTTACTATATTATATAGGTTCAATTTGAATATAGTATCTCCAAGAATAATAAATATTTTATCATCATCTTTTATATATTCTTTTGTAAGATAAATTGCATGTGCTAAACCTTTATATTCCTTTTGCTCTACGAATGTTAATTTTATATTTTTATATTTATTAGTTAAATATTCAATCATTTGATCTTTTAAATATCCAACTATAAATATAACTTCATCCAAATCCTGTATAGAAGATATTTCAGTCATTATAAAATCTATAATTGTAGCACCTGCTATAGGAAGTATTGGTTTTGGTTTAGTG
>CALXXQ010000146.1 GCA_944392715.1 uncultured Brachyspira sp. | reverse complement strand
AGGTAGAGGGAACGATTATTATATAGCATTAGAGGGGTCTTTAAAATTAAAAGAAATAAGCTATATCCATAGTGAAGCATATGCAGCTGGTGAATTAAAGCATGGTCCAATAGCATTAATAGAAAATGGTACTTTTGTAGTTGGTATTGTCACTGACCCAATAACCTCAGAAAAAACACTTAGTAACTTAGAAGAAGTAAAAGCTAGAGGTGCTAATATTATACTTGTTACAAATCAGGATATTAAAGAAGATAATGTCATTCATATTCCTCATATTCATTCTATCATTAGTCCTATTCTTGCTATTATACCTTTACAGTTTATTGCTTACTTCATTGCTAAAGAAAAAGGTTTAGATGTTGATAAACCTCGGAATTTAGCTAAGTCTGTTACGGTAGAATAGAAAAAACGAGCTAATTACTAGTTCGTTTTTCTGTTTTTGGTAAAATTATAAGCATCTCGACACATATCTTCCAGTGTTTTTTCTGCTTTCCATCCTAATTCTTTTTCCGCAAGTGTTGCATCAGAATAGTATTCATCAATATCACCTGGTCTTCTTGCTGTAATTTTATATGGAATTTTAACATTATTAGCTTTTTCAAAAGCATGGACAATATCTAAAACACTATATCCTATTCCTGTTCCTAAATTATATATTAATAGACCATTATCTATATTATTCAATTTTTCAATACCATTAATATGAGCTTTTGCTAAATCCATAATATGAATATAATCTCTTACGCCTGTGCCATCTTTGGTATTATAATCACTTCCAAATACACTTAATTCTTTTAATTCACCTGTTGCAACCATAGAAATATATGGCATTAAATTAGCTGGTATTCCATTTGGCTCTTCACCAATTATACCAGATGGATGAGCTCCAACGGGATTAAAATATCTAAATATTAATATTTTCCAATTATTATCTGATGTGTATAAATCTTCTAATATTTTTTCAACAAATAGTTTACTTGTTGAATATGGATTGGTTGTACCACCAGTTTTGGCTTTTTCTGTTAAAGGAATAAACTCTGGGTTTCCATATACAGTTGCTGTACTGCTAAATATAATTGATTTAACATTATGTTCATTCATTGCTTTTAAAAGTGTTAAAACACTGCTTACATTATTGATGTAATAATCTATTGGCTTAGCTACACTTTCACCAACAGCTTTGTATGCTGCAAAATCAATTACATAATCAATACTATTTTCTGTAAATATTTTATCTAAAATACTTTTATCTAAAACATTTCCTTCATAGAATTTAATTTCTTTTCCAGTTAATTTTTTGATTTTTTCTAATATTGTTGGTTTACTATTACTGAAATTATCTAGTCCAATTATTTCATATCCAGCATTTAATAACTCAACACATGTGTGACTGCCAATATAACCTGTACAGCCTGTAACAAATATTTTTTTCATAAATCATCTCTTCCTTTATTTAAGTATAACATAAATTTACTATTAAACATTAACTTTTTTAACATTTATTTTAGTTTTTAATTGCATTATTATCTTCTTACTTATAGTTATTAATAATTCAACTAAATAAGAAAATGCTATTGAACAAATAAAAACAGCGGGAATAATTAACAACAAATATGGTACTCTTGATAATAATGTAGTAGTATTAGTTATCAATATTGGATAAAACCAATTATCAAATATAGCTGATAAAAGATAAGCTCCGAAAGTTAAATAAGATATTTTACTTATAGCTTTTATACCTCTTTTATTTTTTAAATTTAATTTAATATTTAATATTAAATTAACCAGCAATATAGTTACAACTATTACTTCAATGGAAGAGTAATCTACATAACTTGCCCATTCAAATAATGCATTATAGTTGCGATAATAGTTAAATAAGCCAAATAAGCCTAGTGATAATATTAGCAAAAATACATTCTTTCTTCTACTAATATTTAATTTATATTCTTTTAAATAACAACCTATAAAATAATAAAAAATTATATATGTTATTCCTCCCCAATAGTTAGGAATTAATTGTTGATAAGCCCTTGAGCTAGATGGACTTAACCACCAAGTTAAATTATCAAAATTAAATATATTAATTGAGTTGGGAAGTATTCCTATTATGAAAAGGATTAATATTAAATATTGCTTCTGTTTTTTCTTCAAATTATTCCATAAAACATTTAAAAAAGGTATTATCAAAAATAAGCCAAAATACATATTCACATACCATGAGTAGGGAGCAGCTTTAAAAGATAATATGCTTGTAATACATTCTTTAATTGATAAACCTCGTATATCACTATTTTTAACTAATGGTATTAATATGTAACAAACTATACTACAAATAATGTAGGTAGTTATGATTCTAGTTATTTTAGAAAGATATTTTTTATTAAGTTCTTTTTTAGACATCAAATAACCGCTTAATACTATAAATATAGGAACACAAGACATAAATAAGCACCTACATGTATTCAAAAATAACATAGTTGGTCCTTCATTTATTTGATTATAAAAACCTATGCACGATAAACTATGAACACTTATTACAAATATCAAAGCAATAATTCTTAAGATATCACAATTTATTTCTCTTGCTTTCATTATATTAACTCTTTTCTAATGCTCTTATTTATATTTTTCTATAATAGCCTCTGCTATATATTTACTGGCAAATCCATCACCATATGGATTTGTGGCTCTAGCCATTTTATCATATTCCTCTTTATTTGTTAACAGTATTTTGGTTTCTTCATATATTCTACTTGTATTAGTGCCAACCAATTTTAATGTTCCTGCTTCTATTCCTTCTGGACGTTCAGTTGTATCTCTAAGTACTAATACTGGTTTCCCTAAGCTTGGTGCTTCTTCTTGAACACCACCGCTATCAGTAAGTATTAAATATGCTTTGTTTTGAAAATTATGGAAATCAAACACTTCTAATGGTTCAATCATTTTAACTTTATCTGAATCATCAAATACTTCTTTTGCTATTTCTCTTACTTTTGGATTCATATGGATTGGATAAACGACTTTTACATCTTCAAATTCATCTACAATT
>CALXXQ010000145.1 GCA_944392715.1 uncultured Brachyspira sp. | reverse complement strand
ACAAACAAACAAACAAACAAACAAACAAACAAACAAACAAACAAACAAACAAACAAACAAACAAACAAACAAACAAACAAACAAACAAACAAACAAACAAACAAACAAACAAACAAACAAACAACATTTCTATATATTCTCAAGTGTTACTCTCTTAAAAAAATTTACACTTGTTGCAAAAAATATTCTAAACAATCTAAATACTATCTTTGTATTATAATGGGGTAATTAATGAAAATAAAAAAAATATTATTTAATATATATTTATCATTAGTAGTTATTTTTATAATATCTGCAATTGTTGCTACAATATTAGGTCAAAAAACTAGAATAGGATATTTTACAAATTTAAATATAAATACTAGAGAAACAATAGATTTAAATAATTTAAATAATGAAGTACAGCAAAATGAAGAAGAACTAAGAAATTATATGAATAATAATACATTAAAATATTATTCATATAATTATGGAATAGGATACGAAGATAAAATTTTCAGACATACTGATTTATATGGAATAAAGTTTGATACAAATACATTGCCCAATTATATAAAATTAAATATTTATAATAATAATGGTACTCCATATGGTACATTAATAAGTACTCAGCCTTTGGATGAAAGTGTAAAAGTAGAATATAAATTATTCATAAAAGCATCTATATTTAATATATTTTTTTGGATATCAATAATATTTTTACTAATTTATTTCTTTGATAAAAAACAAAAAGTAGTAGATTATATAAAAACAAAGAAAATATACAGTCTATACAAAGAAAAAGAACATCTTATAACAAAGAATGTATTTATTATTTCTGTAATAATTGTAGCTTTAATTTTATTTATATTTCAATTTTGGTTAGCATATCCTGGATATTTCCAATATGGTGATAATTTGGGAACTATGGGGGAAGCATTTGATAGAAACTATCAAAACTGGAATCCTGTTATTATAGCTGTTTTTTTAAGTTTTTTATACGATATATTTGGATATCATACTTTCTATATATTATTTCTAAACCTATTTTTATGGTACAGCTCTATTACATTAATAATATTATCACTTTATCTAAAATATAATAAAAAGAGAGTTATATTTTTATTTCTTATAAGCTTTTTAGCAAATATATTTTTCACTAATATTATTCATATAAAAGATGTTACGGCTAGTCTATGGGTATTTTTTTCTTACTCATTAATTTTATTTATGATTAATGCTGTAAGAAAAAAAGCCGTTAAAATACTATTAATATTATTCTCTATTTTTACATTAATAATTGGAATGTTATGGAGATTAAACTTTATAGTAACGGTTTATCCTATGTTTATACTATATACTTATCTCATATTAGGAAATAATATAAAAAACAAAAAAATATACTTTGCTAAATTTGCAATTATTATGATTATAATTGCTGCTTTATTAATATCTATAGTAAAAATATTTCCTACGATATTTATAAAAAATATGGAATATTCAAAATTGGCTTCAAATCATATATTTTTATGGCAAATAGCAGGATGCACTGTACCTTCTAATGATTCAGATATGATACCTAATGAATGGTACATAGAAGGAAATACATTTGAAGATTTAAAAATCTTATATGAAAGAAATAAATTATTGGCAGATCCATTTGGAAGAAGCTCTCCTGGTTCCAAAACTTTATTTAAAAGAGAATATTTACCTAATTTAAAAATAATATGGATAAAATCAATATTAAAGCATCCTATAAATTATCTTATACATACTGCTAGATTTTCATTTTACTTATTTATTATTAATACTTGGAAAATACCTAATGGAGATTTTCAAATAAAAGATTCAGAACCATATGCATTTATATTGTATTATATAGATAATTTTGATAATAGGGGTGTAACATTCACACCAATAAAAAATGAAATTTATTCTTTTATATACAATACTTCTTTAGATATAAATATTATATTTTTTGCTATATTGACATTAATAATATTTGTATTATCACTTATATTTATATTATTCAAAAATAAATATATAAATAATGTTTTAATATTTACATTTGCAACATCTTTTTCAGCATTCGCTACAATTGCTATAGTTAGTTTATTTGCACCTGCTATAATTTACAGATATGCACATCCTATAGTTCCTATAAGCATTATATCTTTAATATCATTAATTTCATTTATTATTGATATTGGAGGATTTAATAATTTTAAATCAGAATTAAAATCATTAATAGGTAAGAAAAAATGAAAATTTCGGCAATAATACCTTGCTACAATGAAGAGCTTACTATAAAGCAAGTAATAGAAGATATAAAAAAATATTCTCCTCAATGCGAGATATATGTATTTGATAATAATTCTACAGATAATTCATTTAATATTGCTAAAGAAGCTGGAGCAATAGTAAAAAAAGTTATATATCAGGGTAAGGGAGAAGTTGTAAGACAGGCTTTTTCTATGGTTGATTCTGATATTTATATACTAATAGATGGGGATAATGAGTGTGATGCTTCTGCTATACCAAGATTAATTAATTATTTAATTGATAATGATTTAGATATGGTTACTGTTGTAAGAAAAGCAGGTAAATATAGAAAAGGCCACTCTTTTGGAAATAAAATGATTACTTCTTTTGCAAAGTTTTTATTTGGAAATAATGTTAATGATATATTAAGCGGCTACAGAGTGTTTTCACGCAAGTTTGTAAAAACTTTCCCTTCAGCTTCAAGAGGTTTTGAGATAGAAGCAGAACTTACAATATTTGCTATGCAGATGCGTTTACAAATCGGAGAAATGGAAGCTGAATATAAAAGCAGACCAGAAGGTTCTTTTTCTAAACTTAATACTTTTAGAGATGGATTTAGAATATTAGGACTTATGATTTATCTTCTTATGACAGAAAAGCCTATTATTTTTTGGTGGATAATAGCTTCTATATTTGCTTTATTAGGATTTTATTATGGTATTCCTGTAGTAGTGTCATTTATAAAAGTTGGTTTTGTACCTATTGCTACATCAGTTTTAGCTACAGGATTTATACTTTTATCTGGAATATGTATAATTACTGGTTTGATAATGAATGCTATTGGAAGAGTTATATCAGAAAACAGAAGATTCAAATATAATTCTATTAAATAAAATTATTGATATTTTTTATATGTTCAGTTTTTCACTTGAAATTTATGCATTATGTTATATTATATATGCAATAAGAATTTATAAGGAGTTATAATATGTCTTTAATAGATAATATAGTAGCTAGAGAAATACTAGACTCAAGAGGAAACCCTACAGTGGAAGTTGATGTATGGTTGGACAGCGGCGTTATGGGAAGAGCTGCAGTTCCTTCAGGAGCTTCTACAGGAGAACATGAGGCAGTTGAATTAAGAGATGGAGATAAAAGCAGATATTTAGGTAAAGGTGTTCAGAAAGCTGTTGAAAATGTTAATGAAATTATTTGTAATGAACTTATTGATATGGATGCTTTAGATCAAGTTGAAATTGACAGAACTATGATAGAACTTGACGGTACTGAAAATAAAGGAAAATTAGGTGCTAATGCTATACTTGGCGTATCACTTGCTGTTGCAAAAGCTGCTGCTGAAGAATTAGGTATGCCATTATACAGATATATTGGAGGAACTAATGCTAAAACTTTACCTGTTCCTATGGCTAATATCTTAAACGGCGGTGCTCACTCATCAGCTCCTATAGATTTCCAAGAATATATGGTTATGCCAGTTGGTGCTCCTACTTTCAAAGAAGGTTTACGCTATGTAGCTGAAGTATTCCATAACTTAAAAGCTATACTTCATGACAGAGGATTAAGCACTACTGTTGGTGATGAAGGCGGTTTTGCTCCTACTCTTAAAGATAATGAAGAGCCTCTTCAAGTAATTATACAGGCTATAGAAAAAGCTGGATACAAGCCTGGCGATGATGTAATGATTGCTATGGACCCTGCTTCAAGCGAATTCTATAATAAAGATAAGAAAAAATATGTATTCCATAAATCTGATAATAGAGAATTAACTCCAGCTGAAATGGTTGATTTCTATGCTGATTTATGCAATAAATATCCTATCATCTCTATAGAAGATGGTGTTGCTGAAGATGATTGGGAAGGATGGGCTTTACTTACTCAAAAATTAGGTAAAAAAGTTCAATTAGTAGGTGATGACTTATTCGTTACTAATGTAAAAAGACTTCAAATGGGATTAGATAAAAATGTTGCTAATTCTATTCTTATTAAAGTTAACCAAATCGGTACTTTAACAGAAACTTTAGATTCTATTGAACTTGCTAAAACTCATAACTATACAGCTGTTGTTTCTCATAGATCTGGTGAAACAGAAGATGCTACTATTGCTGATATAGTTGCAGCTACTAATGCAGGACAGATTAAAACAGGTTCTGCTTCAAGAAGCGATAGGATTGCAAAATACAATCAATTATTAAGAATTGAAGAGGAATTAGGAAATAGAGCTGTTTACTTAGGTAAAAAAGCATTTTATAATGTTATAAAATAATAAAAAGCTAAATATAAAAATAGATATTATATAATATACCGCTTCAATTCATTATTGAGGCGGGTTTTTTTTACTAGTTTTAATTGTTTGATTATACTAACAAAATTAATAAAATTTTAATAAATTTAATTTTTATCTTTAAAAAGATAAAAATATTTATATAATAGTAGTATATACATTACGATATTAAACATAATTGTCTTTTTTTATATTAAAGGAAGAATTATGAGTGAAAAATACATAGTGTGGGAAGATAAATACAAAGTAGGATATAAAAGAATAGATGATCAGCATTTAGAGTTAATAGAAATAATCAATGACTTACATGATTGTATGGATAACAGAAACTCTAAAGATGAGTTTAAAAAAGCTTTAAGAAAAACAGTAGAATATGTTGCTTATCATTTTTCTTATGAAGAAAAGATAATGCATGTTATTAAATATAATAAAATATTAGAGCATTCTTCTTATCATAGAGAGTTTACACAAACTATATATAATTATGTTAAGTCATATGAAAATGGTTCTTTAGATGCTATCAATAATTTAGTGCAGTATCTAAAAGATTGGTTTTTAAATCATATTTTAGTTACAGATAAAAAATTTATAAGGGAAGTTAAGGAAGCTTTAAAGAAGCTTTCGGAACAGGAAGAATCATAATAATTTATTATAGGAGCTTTATATGGAAGAAATGATTGAAGTTGTTGTCAAAAAAGGTTGGATCAAATGGGAAGAAAGATTCAAAACAGGCTATAAGAGAATAGACAATCAACATAAAGAATTAGTAAACATTATAAACGATCTCTATGAAACGGGCGTAAAGGGAGATCTTAATAATGAAGAAGTAAAAAAATCATTCAATGAAATAATCAAAAGAACTATTGACTATGCTACTTATCATTTCTCGTATGAAGAAAAAATTATGAATGCTATAAATTATAGCATATCTAAAGATCATATATCTAAACATAGAGCTTTTTCTCTTAAAGTAGTAGATGAAGTTAATAGATATGAACAAGGAGATAATTTAGTAATTAAAGATTTTATTAATTTTCTAAAAGATTGGCTTCTTAACCATATAGTTCTAGATGATAAAAAATTTGTTACTGAATTAAAAAACACTTTAATAAAAATGAATGAAGAAGAAATTAAATAATTTTATTTTTTATAAAAATTAAAAGCCTTATAGTTTTCTATAAGGCTTTTTTATTTATTTTATAAATATTTCTCTATTTCAGTAAATGCCACACCCGCTTTTTCCTGAACATATATATCAACTATATAATTTGTAAAGCTTGAAGGCTCAGGATTGATTTCCATAATCTTAGCCCCTGCCCTCTTTGCCAAATGAGGAATCTGAGCAGCAGGCATAACCTCTCCTCCTGTACCTATTATAATAAATAAATCGCATTTCTGAGCATCTTCTATAGAAGAATTAAAATCTAATGCAGGAAGCTGCTCTCCAAAAAATACAAAATCAGGCTTTAATGTAGAGCCGCACTTTTCACAAGAAGGCGGATCCATATCAAGTATTTCTTTATCTATTTTATATCTTGATTTGCATTTCATACATACTGAGTATTTAGCTGTACCATGAAGCTCATAAACTATTTTGCTTCCAGCCTCTTGATGAAGATTATCGATATTCTGAGTAATTACACTTCTCATTATACCCATCTTTTCAAGATTTGCTAATACAATATGTGCTTTATTAGGCTTAACATCAGTTATAGGATCATAAAAAACTTTTTTTAGTGATTTCCAAGATTCTTTTTGATGCTTTACAAAATATGAAATTTCAGCAAATTGACTGCCATGTTTTTCCCAAAGCCCATCAGGACCTCTAAAAGGAGGAACTCCGCTTTCAACACTTATGCCTGCACCTGTAAATGCTACGGCATATTTTGATTCTTTTATTGTTTGTGCTATTAATTTATAATCTATCATAATAGGCACATTATATAATAATAATCATTTTTTTGCTAGTAAAAATTAAAAATAAATATTTTAATTAATAAAAATATTTAATTAATACTAATAATAAAAAATATTATTAATGTTCTAGTCTTTATATTTAATTTCTCATAAAACAAACATTTTATAATAATATTTTTATTGACAGATAACTTTAATATGGTATAATATAACTATATAAATTCATTATAAAATAAAAACAAAGTATTAAGGATATATTATGATAAGCAGGACACAAATTATGCGTTTATTAAAATATAAAAACGCTTTAAGACGCATGAAAAGTTTTGGATTTATAAAAGCATATTCAAATAATTTAGGAGATGCAATAGGCATTACTTCCGTTCAAGTAAGAAAAGATTTTTCTCTCTTCAATATTTCTGGAAATAAGAAGGGGGGATACAATATAGATGATTTATTAGAACAGATTGACAGTATATTAGGAAAACAAATTTCACATAATATAATATTGATAGGATATGGTAAAATAGGAAAGGCATTAGTAAATTATAGAGGTTTTGAAAGTGAATCTATAAAAATAGTAGCAGCATTCGATCATAATCCTGAAAAAGTAGATAGAGAAGCATCTACTCCTATACTTCCTATAGAAGAGTTAAAAGATTTCATCATTAATAATAAAATTGAAATAGCTATTTTAACTGTACCTGATTTGGAAGCTCAGAGAATGTTTGATGTTATATGTAATGCTGGTATAAAGGGTGTTTTAAATTTTGCTCCTATAAAACTTTTAGAAAGACCTGATTGTATAATCAATGATGTGAATATAGCTGATGAAATAGAATCTTTATTTTATTTTATCAATGATGTAAAAGAAAGCTCAAGCAGCTCATCTAAAAAACATAAAGAAAAATCTGATAAGAATTCTTAAATATTAAATTTAAAAAAATAAAAGGATTGCAGTTTTATGCAATCCTTTTTTATTTACAAAAAATGCATTATTATCTTAAAGCATTTTGCTTTCCATAAGTTAAGCTAGCTCTAGTAAGTAAATCTACAACTTCAGTATTTCCATTTTCCATAGCATACATTAATGCTGTTTTCTTAAATTTATCCAAAGTATTTAAATGAGCTCCTGCATTAATCAAATATTCAACTGAAAAGTAATCGCCATTTTCAGCAGCAAACATTAAAGCAGTTTTTCCATCATTATCGGCAATATTTAAATCAGCTCTGCTATTAATCAAAGTATTAACAGCTTCACTTTTTCCAGAAATAGCAGCCCATATCAAAGCAGTTCTTCCATCTCTCATCTTGAAGTTTATACTTGATTTTCCTATTAATAATGAAGATATAATATCAGTTAAGCCCAATGTAGAAGCCAAAGCCAAAGGAGTAATATTGCCATAAGGTCCGTAAGAAGCTACTATATTAGCATCAGCACCCCTTTCTAATAAAAGCTTAGCTATTTCATTATTACCTCTAGCTATAGCATAAAATAAAGCATTAGCACCATATTCATTTATAAAATTAACATCGCTTCCTCTATCTAATAATAATCTCACTATTAAATCATGATTATTATATGAAGCAACCATTAAAGGAGTCATATTATAATTTATTCCATCATCATTTCCGCTTCTATAAGTACCCATTAATTTTAAATCAGCATTGGCATTTATAATCATCTCCACTATACTATAATATCCTTTTCCTGCAGCCTGTAAAAGTGCTGTTGTACCGCCATTTATTTTTATATTAGGATTAGCATTTTTAGCAAGCAAATAAGAAACTATATCAACATATCCAGCATCAGCCGCATAAATTAAAGCTGTTTTACCATGAACACAATTAAGATTAACATTAGCATTCTGAGATAATAATAAAAGAACAATATCTTTATATCCTTTTGAAGATGCTGTAATCAAAGCATTATGTCCCTGACTATCTCCATAATCTATAAAGTTTGAAATTGAACCTTGAGATATTAATCTCTTTATGCCGTTACTGTCTCCTGTACTGGCATAATCTAATAATTGATCCAATCTTCCTGTATTAGGTGTCTGAGCATATAAGGCGAAAAAGATATTCAAAAATATAAAAATAAAACTTAAATAACGCATTTTTTATTCTTCCTTGAAATATGGAATTTTAGCTATTATCAAATTTCGGAATAAGATATATTAATTATTAATAACTTCTATTTATTTTTTTATTATAAACTTAAATAATAATTATAAAGCTCTTTTTTTACAGAATATAAACTAACTCCCTTTATAGGGCTTATTTTTAAAGTTATAGTTGATATCTTTATTTTTGAATCATTAATAATTAAATAACGCTCTCTTAAAGCATTCATAATATCTATAGTTATACAATTATCATTCATACCATTATTATAATGATTATAAACTTCCCTACTCTCTTCTAAACTATAATTTATATTATTACTATTAAGTATCTTAAAAAAGTGATTTTCTGTAAAACGGCTTGTAAATATTATGATTCTTAAATCATTATTATTAGATAAAACTTCACTTAAAATATTATTATATTCTATTATTACTAAATCAGTATCTCTGGCACTATCCTTATTCTTTCTCTCGCATTTTGAAAATACATCAGCTAATCCTATTTTATTTTTTTCAAAAAGATTTTTTTTCTCTTTCTTGTTTAAAAGAAAATCGCTATTTTTATAATCTATATCAAAACTATCAGCTATTATTTTCCAAAACTCGCTTCTCTTACTAGAATAATACCAAGCATTAATTTTTTCTTCATCACTTAATTTATCAAACTTTTCTTTATTTGTATATAAAGGAACTGAAAAAGTACCTAATATTAAAGTTCTCATTTTATTTGGAAAAAAATTAATATCATCAAATAAATGCCTTTCCATTTAGAACCTCAATATTAATTATTATATTTAACTTACAATAATTAGAAATATAGAAACTGCTATTATTAAAAAGCCTATTATTCCTAAAGCAATTCTATATCCAATATATCCGAATATTTCATATATAGACTTTAAAAATATTTTTGAATACTCAGGACTTTTGCAAAGCCATTTCCAATTAAATAAAGCACCAAAAAGAATCAATAAACCCATTAATATTATAAAAATATATGGAAACTTTTTTATATAAGGCTCTGCATATTCCATAAACTTTATATAAATATTGCTGATGGGATTATTCATATATAATAATTATATTAGATTTTTATCTAAAAGTAAAATTTTTTTTATATTATATTTTTTAATCTTCTGCTTTCTTCCAAATATTATTAAGCTTATTTTGCATTATTAATGATGATGGATTAATTATAAAAATTAAGCCAGTAGGAAAAAGTAATAAAAGCATAGTAAAATCTTCTATATTCAAGCCATTACTATAAAGTTCCATTAATAAAAAAACAATATTAATAATCAAATTAAAGAAATAAATAAGTATAACTGCTATATCTATAACAACAAGCATCATTGTTTTATTTTCAGTATTATTCATACCAACTTTTAAAGGCATTTCTTTATAAACAATATTACCAT
Source organism: uncultured Brachyspira sp. (assembly GCA_944392715.1). Taxonomy (GTDB): domain Bacteria; phylum Spirochaetota; class Brachyspiria; order Brachyspirales; family Brachyspiraceae; genus Brachyspira. The sequence goes on along the minus strand of CALXXQ010000145.1, from coordinate 3,871 downwards.
ATTTATAATACCAATACTTGAAATATAACCCTCCTGTAAGTATACCAAGTATAATTTCTAAACTAGGATTTAAATCTTCTTTTTTGGTAAATTGCTTTATTTCATATGATGTTTTATATACCCAATAAATATAATACCATCCGCAAGTTATTATATTCAATAGTGCTATAATAGGTATTTCTCTTATAGTTCCTTTTTTCATAATAAAATATTATTCAAAAATATTATATAATCCTATAGCACTCACATTATCTGTGCAATTTTCAGACACTTTTTTCAATTTATTCAAAGCTTCTTCCATATTATCACAACTCATTATATCATTAATTGCTGTTTCAATATTTTCATATTTATCTGATAAAAGCTCAATCATAGAATTAGAAGCTATAAAATAATTACAGTTTTTATTTCTTCTAGCTCCCTCAATAGTGATATAATGTCCGCCTCCAGCACAGGCACAATTTTCCAAAACATTACCGCTTATATGATCTCTTGTTATTTGAATTACTCTGTTTCTGCTAACAGAATAAACTTTACTGTCCCCTGCATTAAATACAAAAACACCAGCAAACTTATGATATAAAACCCCAGCTATAGAAGCACCAGCTACAGACTTTTCTCTGTCATCAGCAGAATCCCTTGCAGCAACAACTTCAAGCTTTATAAAGTTATGCATTATCCAATTTAATACTTCCTGCTCGCCTACAAGCTCAAGCAAATCTAAAAAATTTTCATTATAAACATCTATAGCCAATTTTGAAGCAAAAGTATCCCCAAGTCCGTCAGCTATAAGAGATACAGCACTGCCTTCTATATTGTTTATAAAATGTGTATAATTGTTCTGCTCATTTATAAGAATAGGGCTTCCTGATATATATTCGCTATTAAAAAGAATTGTATCTGTATTTATTTTAGTATTAGAACCTTTATTTGTAAAAGTAAAAATATTCATATATGCTTAATCCTCATTATTATAAAAAATATTTATTAATAAAAATTACTAATAAATTATATATTAATTACTGTAAATATCAATATAATTTTTATAATATGAATATTGTTTATAAATTGTCAGTAACTTATTATAAACTATTAACATTTTCTACAAAATTTAATTATTAAAAAAAATTGAATTTCAATACTAAATTTCATATTTTCATCATTTTTCATTTTGGTTAATATTAACAGAGTTATCAACATTATATAAATAGCATTTTTATATTTTCTTCTTATATAGAAAAAATTATCAACATATCAACAGCTTAATAATAATAATAAAAAAAATTTATTTAAAAATTTAAATAAATAATATTATTATATAATGCAAATCATATTCTATTCAAAATTTGAATTTCTAAATAAAAAAATATAATGAATTCAATTATTTCAACAATGTTGATAAGTTGTTGATAATGTTAATAAATTATATTAAAAAATACTGTATAAATTTTATATTAAAATTTATAATATGAATTTTAATAATGAATTCAAATTTTGAATTTTAATAATGAATTAGCATTTTTGATTATTTTATGTTATAATAAAATAAATAATATTATGTTTATTTATGGTGATGCTATGAAACAAGGTTTTTATATAAATGATAAATTAAAAGACTTAATTTCAAATATAATTTATGATGTTCAAAATTATAATGGTATAATATCTAAATATATAGACCTAGAAAGATGTACTAATAATTATTGTAATGAATCAAGAAATACAATAGTAAGGCAATCATTTTTAATAAACAGAACTATGGAAGCTCTTAGGGATTTTAATGATATAAACTCTAAATCATTTAAACTTAATATGAACTTTGAAAATATGAATACCATTATTAATGAATCATTGGATTCTATATTGGATTTATTTAAATCAAAGAGAATAAAATCTACATTAAATAATAATATATCTGATAATTGTATATTGATGATGGATAGAGAAAGGGTTAAGGGATGCATATTAAATGTATTTTCTTTTATTTATAATATAATAAAAATTAACAGCTCTATGAATATATCTTGCAATTTGGTTGATTATGATGATGATAAGAGTTTTTTATATATGAATGGAGTTAATAATATAAGCGAGAAAGATGAAAAAAAATTAGAATTAAGCAAAGAATGTATAGATATATCGGTAACTTTTGTATCTGATGATATACCTGATGATATAAGAAGAAAACTTTTCAAAACACCTTTAATATCTTATGAAAATACAAATTTTAATAATCTATATTTATATACAGCTTATAAAATTATAAAAGAGCATTATGGTGATATATGGATTGAAACTTTAGAGAATAAACAGAGGATTAATATAATTTTACCAGCTAAGAATAAATTATGAACTATGTATTGGGATATTTTCTTTTAATTGCCTATTTATTTGGTTTTATAATAGGTTTTTCTACTATACTCTTTTCTATTATCTACTATATAATAGAAAGGGTAGTATGGCTTAAATATTATATAGTATTTTTATTTGCATTCGGTTTTTTACTTTTAATAAGGGCTATTAAGCTTTTAAGTTTTTTAACAGTTCCTTCTTTTATGACGAGTAATATATTTAGTATTTTATATTTCTTTAGTTTGTCGGTAGCTATATCATTAATGCTTTATTTTATACCTGCATTCTTATATAGATTTTTAAATATAAAGTGGACATCTAAACAAAATATCATTTATTTATTATTATCAATTAGTTATTTTATATTGAGCATATTAGGAATACTTATAGAATTTGATATATATGTTATAAGCTGGATAATATTTTATATATCTATAATTTTTATATTTGTTATAGGATTTATCAATTATAAAAATATAGAAGATAAAACTATGAAACGTATAGTAAAGATATTAGGTCTTATAACTATAATTATATATCCGATTTTAATATATCAGCTTATAATTTATAAAATGGAAGCTGCTGATATTGGTTCTATGGATGTGAGTTTGGTATTGTTTTATATATGGTGGAACTTAGTTATGCTTGGATATTTATTTTGGTATTTTATCAACATAGTAAATAATAAGTTTCACAGTTCTAATATATCAGTTTCTTCAGAATCCATTCCAATTAATGATAATAATAATAAAAAAGAAAATAATTCAGAAGAAAAAGAGAATGTAAATTTGACTAGAAGAGAAAAAGAAATATTATCATATTTATTAGATGGTAAGACTAATAAAGAGGTATCATTAATACTTGATATATCTTTAAATACAGTTAATAATCATGTTGCTAATATATATGAGAAATCTGGTGTTAAGAATAGGGTAGAGCTAGTTAATAAATTTTCAAGGAAGTAAAAGAGTAAGGATTATTTTAATAGGCGATTATGTATATAATTACTTACTTATGATAACTCTATTTTTAAAAATAGTAAGTTTCATATACTTACTATTTCTTAAAGCTTAGAATTTACAAATTAGAAAATTTCTTATTCTAGAGGCATTGAATCTATTATAGAGTTTGCCAAAGAGTTTAATACTTCTTCTCTTAGAGCTCCGTCTTGCATGTACAATTCTAATCTTTTTTTAGCTTCTGCTATTTTTTCTTCTCTTACATCTGGGGCTTCTTTAATGATGTTTACTAGTTTTTCATTTTGCAAAGCTAATCTTGATTCATTAGAAATATCTATTCTATCTGAACCCATTTTAGAAACTTTTTCATTATACTTAATGTTAGATTTTTGTTGTATATTTGATGTGCCGCCTATTTTATCAATTGTCATAATCTGACTCCTTACATAAATTATTTTCGGCATTAGCCTCGCATACTTTAGATTTTCTATTATCAATTATAATACAAAATTCTCCTTTAGTTAGTATACTACCATCTATAAAAAAATCAAGGATATTTT
>CALXXQ010000144.1 GCA_944392715.1 uncultured Brachyspira sp. | reverse complement strand
AAAGCAGGACTTGCTACTAACTGCACTATTCAAAAGAAAAGCAGATTCGCTAGAAAACATTATTTCTACCCAGATTTGCCTTCCTACTATCAGATTACTCAAATGGATGAACCAATCTGTACTGAAGGTCATCTTGATATTACTGTACTTAATGATGATGGTTCTTCTTATAATAAAAGCATAAGAATAAACAGAATACATATGGAAGAAGATGCTGGTAAACTTGTGCATGATGATACAGGAAGACCTTTAAGTTATGTAGATTTAAACCGTGCTGGATGCTGTTTGATAGAATGCGTAAGCGAGCCTGATATTTCTACTGGTGAAGAAGCTTATCAGTATTTAACAGAGCTTAAAAAAATATTTAAATATATTGATGTTTCTGACTGTAACATGGAAGAAGGTTCTTTAAGATGCGATGCCAATGTTTCTATAAGACCAAAAGGAAGTACAGAGCTTGGTGTTAAAACAGAAGTAAAAAATATGAACAGTTTTAGAAATGTAAGACTTGCCATTGACTATGAAATAAAAAGACAAATTAAAGCTTTAAACAATGGTGAGAAAATCTTACAAGAAACTAGACTTTATGATGCTAAAGAAAACACTACTAAAGGTATGCGTTCAAAAGAGGGTGCTGCAGATTATAGATATTTCCCAGATCCAGATATACCTCTTTTAGTGTTAAAAGACGAAGAAATTGAGAATGCTAAAAAAGAGCTTCCAGAACTTCCTCAGCAAAAACGTGAAAGACTTAAAAAAGATTATGATTTGCCAGATCAGGATATAGTTGTACTTACAGAAGATGCTGCTTTAGCTGATTATTATGAGGCAGCAGTTAAGGCTTATCCTAAACAGCCTAAGAAAATAAGCAACTGGATAATGGTAGAAGTTAATGCTTACTTAAATAAAAAACTTCAAACTATAAAAGACTTCAAACCAAAACCAGAACATATTGCTGAAATATTCAAACTTATAGACGAAGGCATTATAAGCGGTAAAATAGCAAAAGAGATTTTTGAAGATATGTGCGAAACAGGAGAAGCTCCTTCTGCTATAGTTGAGAAAAAAGGAATCAAACAAGTTAGCGATACTGGTGAACTTGAGACAATCATAAGAAAAGTTTTAGAAGAAAATCCTAAATCAGTAGCAGACTTCAAAGCAGGTAAAGAAAAATCATTCGGTTTCTTAGTAGGGCAGACAATGAAAGCTACTAAAGGTCAAGGTAATCCTAAACTTGTTAATGAAGTTTTAAGAAAAATTTTAAGCGAATAATTATTATAATAGTATATCTATAAAAAGAGTTTCATATTAATTTATGGAACTCTTTTTTAATTGATATTATAGATTTAACTATTTTATTTATTTTTTATATTATAGTATCCTATATTTAATTTTAATAAAGTTTTTATAATATTAAAATTACCAGAAAAAGTTATTTTTGTTGGTGTTTTAGCTTTTTTAGGATATACTCTTGATACAGGAATTTCACATACTTTATAATTTAATTTAGGTGCCATAATTGACATGTAAAATAATAATTCATAACAAGAAAATATATCTCTAAATATATTTAAATTTTCATCTAATAGTAATTTTTTAGAAATACCTCTATATGCTGAAGTAGTATCAGTATATTTGAAACTAGACATAAAACTAATCCATGGAGCATGTATTAATTTAACAGCTAAATATCTTGATATAGGTGTGTTTTTATGAATACCTCCCTTTATAAATCTTGAACCTTGTATAAAATCATATCCTTCTTCTAATTTGTTAATGAAATCTTTTATATATTCTACTCCATCTTTATTATTTCCATCTATCGTTATTATTCCTTCATATCCTTGATTTAAGATATAATCAAACCCCATTCTAAATTGTGCCCCTTGTTTTCCTTTTCCCATTTTTATAAGTAAAGTTCTCACATTTACACTTTTTAAAAAATCTTTATTAGTAGACCCATCATTACTTCCACCATCAAATATTATGATGTCTGCTATATTTGGTATATCATTATCTAGCATAGATTTTAATTCCTTTTTTATTTTTTCACCTTCATTTAGTAAAGGTATACCTACACAGTATTTATTTTTTTTATTAAAGAATTCTTCTACTTTATAATATGGCACTTCTCTAATCATTATATTATTCCCTTTTCTATTGATTTTATAAAATCAATTATTCCATTTATAATATTAATATTTTCTATTTCATTATTGTTGTTTACTACTGTTTCTATTGAACAATGATTTACTTTAGAAGTTTCTAATTTAGAAAAGTATTCTGTTAAACTATTTTTATAATTTATATAATCATTTTTTAAATAAGGTATACTTATATGACAATGAAAATTATAATCTAATAAGTTTAATAAATCTATTGATTTTGATATATTTTCATTTTCTAAAATCATCGTACTTAAATCTAAATTTACTTTTACATTTTTTAAATTTATTTTTTTCACAAATTCAAATGCATCTTTAGTATTGCTTAAAAAATTAGTTCCATAATCTTTTGAATTAGGTTCTATACCAATTACAACATTATATTTAATAGCCTCATCATTTAATTTTGTAAAGAATTCTAAAGCTATATCATTAGCCTCATCATCAGAGATACCCTCTGGTACGATTCTTAATTTTGGAGAACCAAATACTATATGCTCTATATCTAATATAGAGGCAATTTCTATAGATTTTAATGTATAGTCATATAATTTTTTTCTTTCAATTTCTGAATTAAATAATGAACAATTATTTAATCCAAAATGCAAACTTTGCATAGATACGGCTTTTAATCCAAAATCTTCCCATTCTCTTTTTAATTTCATATAATTATTATATTTATCGTATAAGCCTAAGTTTGATATCTTGAATGGCACAATTTCTATGAATTTAATTTCTTTTTTTGATAAAAAATCGTAAACATTATTTTTATTGTCTATATTCCATGCTAAAGCGGATATGCATAATTTCATTATAAAACTCCATTTAATTTGAAAAATGATATTAAATCATCATATATGTTTTTTTCATTGTATAAATATTCTTTATCATTTCCCCATTTATCAGCATATGCACTTTTCATATTATAATTATATAATTTGGCATTGTTTGAAATGAATTCTCTATTAAAAATATTTTTCATAATATCTTTTGCTGAAATTGGAACAGAACATATATTAAGTATAGGTATATTATATTCCATAGATTTTGACATATCATTATATAAATTATCTAAATTATAAAATTGAAAAGTACTTTTAGAATTAGTAAATTGTAAAGAAGTTTCATTAATATTAAATAATTCTTCCCTTATTTTATCTACTGAATTATCTTTAATTGCACTATTTTTATCAAATACATATCTCTTTTTTTCTGAATCAAAATTATAGTATTTTTTTGAAAAAACAATTTTATCCTTTATTGCTTCAAATTTACTTTCTGTAAAAAATGCTGGTTCAGGATTGATTATATCATATATAAAATTCTTTTTTAAGTTTTTACCAAATAAAGCAGGTAATCTTACTATATAAGAATTATTAAAAATATTAGAAAATTGATCTTCTGCTATTTTTCTATTTTTTCCGTAATTAGAATCACTAATAAAATTATTATTACTTTCATTGTATATAACAGGCTGTGGATATACTGCTATAGTTGATATTAAGACAGCTTTCTTAGCTTTTACAGTACTTAATATATTTAGTAATTCTTTAATATTTGATAAATCTTTTTCAGGATTAGTATTAGCAAGCTGCATATCAGCTGGTATTGATGAACAAATTAAGAGATCAAATTCCTTATTTTTAATATCGTTTATATTTTTTGAATTATATTGAAAATGAAAATCTGATTTTAATAATATATTGCTTCCTACAAAACCTGTATAACCTATTAAACAATTGTTACTCATTATTGCTCCTTATATTATATATTTTTATAATTTTGAAATAGACTTTACTCTAAAATTAGGTTTATCATACAATTCTTTTTGTATTACACTTAAATATCTTATAATAATACTGAATATGGCAAATATCATAGTAAAACTAAATGATAAAAATAGAAATGTTGTAGTCCAACCTTCAACAGGTTTATTATTAGATAAATATATAATTAGAGCATATATTCCTGTTATTATAGCAATTGTAGCACTTAATAAAGATAATGATGCTGCAAGATTTGAAGAAGCTTCTGAAAACAATAATAGATACACGCTTCTTGTTTGCTTAGACATATAATATTTTTTATCTTTTATATTGCATTCAAATTCATTATAATTATATCCAATATCTCTAATTACATATGATATAGGAGTTGTTTTGCTATTATCTTCTGTAATTGCATTTATAACTCTTCTAGTAACCAAAAATATTATATCATACACATTTTTTAACTTATGTTTAGAAAATGTTGATATTAAATTAATAGTTAATTTATCTTTTAATCTATAGTATTTAGAAATTAAGAATGAAGAGTCTATACCTTTTTTATTTGATTCATAAAGATTGTCTAAATATTCTTCTAATTTATTAATTGATAAATCTTTAATTACAAAAACTATATCTCCTTTTGAAAATTCTAGTCCTGCTCTTATAGAATTATTTTCATCTACATTCTGCCCTAAATTAAGGCATAATACATTATTAGAATTTGGAGCTAAATATTCTTTCATATCTTTTATATTGTAATCATTTATTAAAATAATAATTTCACTATATTCAAATTTATTTAGTATATAATTTTCTAACTTTAGATAATTTTCTTTATTATCTATTTTTGTTATTATAAAACTAGCATAGTTTTTATCTTTCATAGTAGTACCTCATTTAATTCATATATAGTATTTAATTTTCCTCCAAGAATACTGATTAATTTTGGATTTTTATTATTTTCTGTAATGATAACTGGTCTTGAATCAGATGTTGAAGAAGATTGCATTAAAGCTTTTATAGCAAAAATACTTTTTTTAAATTCTGGTAAAAATTCTGATTTCAAATATTTTTTAGCAAGTTGAAACATATGTATCCAAGCTGTTTCTGGTCTTACTTTACAAGAATTACAATTATCTAAAAACATTCCATTACATGTTTCTGATTGTTTTTGACATATAAATGTTGGTAATTCTTGTAAGCAATTTTGATGCGGAGTATATCTTACTGCTGATAGAGAATACATACCATGACTATCAAAAGGCATTACAGAAAAAAATGGACCATCCATTAATGTTATACCAAAACCTTTTAAACTTTTGGAAGCATTACATAAAACCATTTCTGCTAATTCAAATTTCATAGATAATGTATTTAAATTAAATATTTTCAATATACTATTTAAAGAAGCATAGGAAGTATTAATAACAAAATTAGTTTTTATAGCTTTAGTTGAATTTAATGTTAATACCCATAAATTGTCATTAATAACTACATCTTTTATATAATCACTATAAATAATAGTAATATTTGATTTTTCTTTTAATTTTTCTAAATAATAATTTTTTATTTTTAGAGTATCTATTGTATATTCTTTAGTTTTATAGCATGCATCTACAGTATTTTTATTAAAAAATATATTTTCATCTATTCTTTCATAAGGTATATCAGCATTATTACAGAAATATTCAAAATTATCAGGTGTTGCCATACCGAATTTTGATGATACAGCATAAATCTTAGTATAATCTGAAACTATTGAAAATGGGAAATCTTTAATAAACCTATTAAAATAATGAGAACATTTTATGGCTGTATGTAGAGATCTTGGATAATGATAACCATTATGAAGTCTAGCCTGATTAACATAAGAAGCTCTTGAAAATGATTCTTTATCTTTTTCTATTATTAAAATTTTTGCATTATTATATTTATTAGATAATATATCAGCTGAATAAAGTCCGTATATACCAGCTCCAATTATTATATAATCATACATAGTAATATTTCCTAAAATTAGTTAAACACAAAAAACCTATGCAGCAATTTTGAATTGCGACATAGGTTGTAATTTTTTATATTTTGAATTATTATAAATATATATGTAACCGATGCATATATTAATTCTGGTCTGGTCTGGTCTGGTCTGGTCTGGTCTGGTCTGGTCTGGTCTGGTCTGGTCTGGTCTGGTCTGGTCTTACTACAAGCTAAATTAAAGATTTCTTTTAATAATTTTAAATTAGATGAAAAGCCTTTTATTTTTGATGGAATTTCATTTTTTGGATAAACTCTTGTTGTAGGAACTTGACAAACTTTATAACCAAGTTTTTTAACATGAACTAATGGATAATAACAATATTCATATGTGTTAAAATCTTCTCTAAACCAATCAATTCTCTCGTCTAAAATATATTTTCTTGAAAAACCTTTATATCCATTACAAACATCATCATAATGAAACCCAGAAGTTAAACTAATTAATGGAGAAGCTATTAAACGTATACCAAGATTTCTTAAAAAAGGAGTATTTTTTTCTTTTCCTCCTAGAGTGAATCTAGTAGCCTGAACAACATCATAACCCTCTTCTAATTTTTCTATAAATAATGGCAAACTTTCATGTACATTATCTTTATCATTACCATCAACCATGATTACACCATCATAATCATCTTTCATAGATTCAAAAAAACCTTGTTTTAATTGAACACCCTGACCTCTTTTATCACTTTTATTTATTATTAATGCCTTACATCCATATTCTTTTATAAAGTGTGGATTAGATGAATTATCTTTACTGCCTCCATCACATATATAAACATCGCAGATATTAAATATATTTGATTTTTTCATTTTATTCATTTGAGAAATAAATCTATCACCTTCATTTATGACAGGTATTAATAGAGAATATTTATTTTTCTTTTCAAAAAATATATATTTATCATAGTTAGGTATTTTTAATAATTCTTTACTTTCTAATTGATAAACCATATTTTATCCTTAATAAATTATCTTTTTTTAAATTTATATTTTATTTGTTTTAATATTCTTATAGCTCCAATATCATAAATAAATGTTGTAAATGATATTAAAGATATTATTGTTATAGAAAATATGACATGTATATATCTATATAATGGAATTGGATTAAACATTATTACTATAATAGCAGTAACTATACTTGAAAATGATAATGAAAAAGTAAAAATTAAAATATTGTTATTGTTAAATTTTATTATAGATACAGCAGATAAAATAAATAATATTAAAGAAATAAAAAATGCAATATTAGGAGTAAGTTTTATTAAATTATTTCTAATAAAATAGTATAATTTACTTTGTATATCAAAATTATTATTTTCATATAAATTATATTTGTCAGCATTCTTTTTCAAATATTGATAATGCATACCCCAACCCCCAAATGAACCTTTCATTTTTATTTCATCTGAATAATGATCACGCATTATAATTTTTGAATTCAAAACTGCATTTGCTGATAAAAATAAATATTTCATATAATCTAAAGGATATTTAATAATATATTTTATCCATACTTCTTTAACATCATTAAGTTTTTCTGCCTTAAATATTCTATCATTTGACCATGGAGCAGATATAATATCAGCATTCAATGGATTGTTTTTATATAATATTTTTAGATCATTAAAATCTTTATCATCCATATACCAATCATATTTAATTAGAGAAGGATCATTTGAAAAAGTAGCACATGCTGATATTTGAAGTAAAAATAGTGTTTGAGTAGCTGGCATACCTTTGTTTACATCATATGATACAAAAAAAATTGGTGTAATTTTCACAATACTAATAAGCAAGAATGCAAATATAAGCATCAATGAAGAGAAATATATAATATATTTTTTAATATCTAATTTTTTATTTTTTAATATTAAAAATGAAATTAATATAAATATTGGGTATATAGTAACTATGGCATTATGTCTAAATAATAATGCAAATATAAGCATCATTATTGATAATCCACATATAAATATAGATTGTTTTTTATTTAATTTTATTAATATAATAAAAAATATTAGTGAATATGATAGCCATAAGGAAGATGTAAATATAGAATCTTTTATAGCATTGAAATTAAAAATATATATATTTCCTATTATATAGCTGATTAAAAATAGTAATATCACTTTAAAATTTTTAAATCTTTTATATATTGCAATAATTATTAGTGATAATCCTAAGTAATAAAAAACTAATGATAATAGTAAATAATAATATATATTATAACCAAATAATTTATTTAGATTATATTGTAATAGCTGAGTAAAAAATGGATGCCAATTATGATATTTACCAATAATACCTTTATGTAAAATATCACATGTATCTAAATCAAAATTACCAGGAAAAGCAATCCAAAAATGAAACAATAATTGAATTAATGATATAAAAATAATAAATATTATAAAACATTTTTCACTTATTGAATCTAAATATTTAGCAATGAAATAAATTAAGCAAATAAATATAAATACGGAAGTATATAATAATAATCTATAAAATATATTCGTTAAAGTTAAATTATAATATATAAAATACTTTTCTTGACTATTGATAGGTAAATCTGATATAAATGAAATCCATTTATCATTTTGATAATTTATATTTAAGTTTTTAATATACGGATAATCTTTATAGAGATCATCTGAATTATAAGATACTTTAAATATTTTCATTAGAATATTTTCATCATATTCTATAGTAGCACTATAATTATAATTTGTTATTAAATTATAATTTGTATTATAATCAATAATTTTTTTGTCATTAATTATAATTGTATCTTTAAGTGTTATATATTTAATTTCAGCTTTTTTTGTTTTTAATGTTGGTATTTTTAATAAAAATATTCCTGCTATTATAAATATTATAATTAGTATAAATAAAATTCTATTTATTTTTAAAAAGCAATTATATATTTTATGAAGTAATTTATTATTTTTCATAAATCACTCCATAATAGATTAAAATAGATAAATTTTTTTTGTATGTTTAGATTAATTAGTTTATTAGAATATAAATTTAGGCTTGTTGCTTGTTGCTTGTTGCTTGTTGCTTGTTGCTTGTTGCTTGTTGCTTGTTGCTTGTTGCTTGTTGCTTCATAATAGCTCCATGATTTACAAGTATTATATAATATATAAAAAAATAATCAATAAGTATAAATTATTAATTTTTTTTATTATCTTTAGCTATATATTTAAAGAATATAGAATTTTCCATATCTTGACAAGTCATAGTTTTTACAACCCATTGATTATGAACTGTATTAAAAGTAGTTCTATATAAATCCTTTTCTTTTCCAACTCTATTTTTAGCAAATCCATATATTTGATCTTCAAAATATACAAAACTATTAAATGAAGATATTATTATTAATATGATAAATACATTTTTTTTAATTGATTTAATATTTATATTATCATTTAAATATTTTATACTCATAATAAAAGTAAAAAATATTGCTGTTAAATTTGTTCTACTAAAATTATGATCAGATGAATATTGAATCATGGATACAAATAAAAATACAAAGATAGAAATATAAAATATATAATTATTTTTATTATCTTTATATAATAAAATCATATATATTCCAAAACAAAGCATAGAATTAATAAATAGCATTAAATAATTATGCTCTGTAAACAAAAATTTGAATCCGTCATTTGTTGTACTGGAAGAAGATAAGTATAGGTATAATAAAGGAAATATTGCAATGGATGATAATATATTAGTTATACTCAAAATATTTTTTAATTCTATTAGTTTATTATTTTTTATATCTAATATTACTTTTACAATCATATACGGTATTATACCTATAATAGCGTAAGGGGAATAAAATACTACAGATAAGCCTAAAAAAGCAAAATTAGCAGAATTTTTTTGATATAGAAACAGGGTACACATTATCCATATACCAATAGCCTGATTAAATAAATGATAAACTTGTCTCATCATAGACATATATTCTACGAATATATAGTTTCCTCTTTTATTTGATATTGCTGTTGAAAATAATATAAATATTATTAAGAAAATTATTTTATATTTATCTTCTTTAACATTAATAAAGTTAAGAACTAGTACATAAAATATGAATATACCAAATGATGTCCATATTACTAAGCTAAATATTCCTGCCTGCAATCCTAATAATTTTCCAAATAGTGAAGGAATTACCCAATGAGCAAAATAATACACAAATCCAAATCCATTTTTAGGATATACTATAGGCCAAGAGAAATTTATTAAATCTCTTATTGTGGCATTCCTTCCATTTCTCATATCAAAAGACTGAGGGAAAAATTCTCCTACTCCAGATATTATTACAAATACTATAATAAAAAATATTATACTAAAAAGTACAAATAGATTTATAGTATAGACTTCATTATAATTTTTTATAGAATCTTTTATCATAATAAATAATATAATTAATAATATCAAAGTTATAGGTATTGATATATTATATTTTGTCCAAGTACAAACAAATATCATATAAGGTAAAATTAAATATAAATATGCTAAAATAATAAAAACATCAATTCTTAAATTTATATTTTTATTATATATTGACAGTTTTTTTATTTTATTAATTAATATTTTTATTTTATCTTTAAAAATATAAATTAATAAAATAGATAATAATGGTATTATAGAAATTATATATATTCCTCTTATTTCTATATTATATTTTATATTATCTATTTTTCCATCTATAGGTATTTTACTTTCAATAATTCCTGTTCTTTCCCATAATGGATACATTTTAATGCTTGTTATATAATTTGGAAGGCTATTAGATAAAATATCTGCATTATAAATGTCACTTTTTCTAAATATTTTATCATAGAATACTAATCTAAACCCATAGATATAATTTGTGATATTTCTATTTGTTAATATATATTCGTTTTTATTTTCTACATTTTTTATTTCATTATCTATATTATTTATATATGATGTTCTTTCTGCATCTAAGTAAATTTCATCAAGATATCCTGTTATAGCTCCAGACTTTATACTAAGTATATGCATAATTAATACAAATATTATATAAAGAAATAATATAGGAATATATATTTTTAAAAACAATTTTTTATCTTTCATAAATTAATCCAAAGGGAAATTAAATATTTTTAATAGCTGAATTCTTTGATTTTAAAAAATTGTATCATGACTATTTAAATAGTCAATATTATATATAATTTGAATTTGAAAACTTATATTTAATTTACTATATTTAAAATAGATATTAAATTAATTATAAGGACTATTCATGACCATAGAAAAATTATCAAAAATGATTGAAGTATCAAGCGGAAAGGTTTTGGCTGATTTAGTTATAAGAAACTGTAAGGTAGTGGATCCGATATCAGCAACTATTACGGATGCAGACATAGCTATTGTTGATGATTATATTGTAGGGGTAGGTTCTTATAATGGAAAAGAAGTTATTGATGCTAAAGGCTCTTATGCCACAAGCGGACTTATAGATTCTCATGTTCATATAGAATCATCTTTATGTACTCCTGTTAATTTTGCTGAAGTGGTTATTCCTTTTGGTACTACTTTAATTGTAACAGACTCTCATGAAATTGCCAATGTATGCGGTATTGAAGGTATTAAATTTATGATAGAGTCTGCTAAAAAAAGCCCTCTTAAATGTAAGTTTATGCTTTCTTCATGCGTGCCTGCTGTCGGTTTTGAAGATGCTGGAGCTGTACTTGATTCTAAAATAATAGAAGAGTTTATAAATGATGAAGATATATTCGGGCTTGCTGAGATGATGAATGCTCCTGGAGTATTATCTTCTGATAAAGATGTACTTAAAAAATTACTTGCGGCAATCAATGCTGATAAGATTATAGATGGGCATGGTGTTATGCTTGGAGGAAAAACTTTAAATGCTTATAGGGCTTCTGGAGTTTATACCGACCATGAATGCGTATCTGCAAAAGACTTGAAGGCAAGAATAGCTAATGGAATGTATGTACTTTTAAGGCAAGGTTCTGCTGCACAGAATTTAGCTTCACTTTTACAGGGAGTTAATCAAAGCAATGCTAGAAGATGTGCAATGTGTACAGATGACAAGCATTTGGATCATATTATAGAAAATGGACATATATCTCATAATTTAAAAATAGCAGTTGAACATGGTCTTGATGTATTTAATGCTATTGCTATGGCTACTATTAATGCGGCAGAATGCTACAGACTTAAAAATATTGGTTTAGTTGCTTCAGGATATAAGGCTGATATTGTTTTATTTGATGATTTAAAAGATTTCAAAGCTAATAAAGTTTTTATAGATGGTAAATTAGTTTCAGAAAATGGAAAAGCTTTATTTAAAATAGAAAAAGATAATTATAATGATAATATTTTTAGTACAATTAATATTGCACCTATTACAGTTGATGATATACAGATAAAATTAAAATCCGATGAAGCTAATGTTATAAGAATAGTTAATAAAGATTTAGTTACAGAAAAAAGTATAAGGATAGTAGGTTTTGAAAACGGATATTTTAAATATAGAAAGAGCGTTGATATATTAAAATTGGTTGTTGTAGAAAGACATAAAGCTACTGGAAAAATAGGCTTAGGATTAATAGAAAATTATAAATTAAAAAACGGTGCTATTGCTACAAGTGTTTCTCATGACTCTCATAATATTATAGCGGTAGGCGATAATGATGAAGATATAATACTTGCAATAAAAGAAATAGAAAAATGTTCAGGCGGAATAACAGCTGTAAAAAACGGAAAAGTTCTTGATACATTACAATTAAAAATAGCAGGCATTATGTC
Organism: uncultured Brachyspira sp.; assembly: GCA_944392715.1. Taxonomy (GTDB): domain Bacteria; phylum Spirochaetota; class Brachyspiria; order Brachyspirales; family Brachyspiraceae; genus Brachyspira. Next base: position 9,789 of record CALXXQ010000144.1, on the reverse strand, counting down.
AGATGATTCTCCAAAAGATATAGTAAAGAAAATATATTCTATGCATGAGCTTGCCTATAATGAACTTAATGTTAATAGGGAAATAGATCCTTTTATGACTTTATCATTTATGGCTTTGCCTGTTATACCAGAAATTAAACTTACAACAAATGGACTTTTTGATGTGAAGGAATTTAATTTTATGGATATAAGTGCTTAAATTAATATTCATCATCATCTTTTTTATAAACCTTTTCACAGTAAGGAGCATTATAGCAGCTTTCGCAGTTTGTACTGTTTGGTATATAAACTAATTCGCCTTCTAAAATTTTATTAAATACTTCATCAAAATAATCATTTAAATTATATTCGCTGTCAATATAACCACATATAGATAAAAGCATATCTCTGTCATTATAAGTTTGATTTATTTCCTGTGCCTCATTTATAACATCTTTTTCTTTATATACTGTATATACAACTTCACAATGCTTTATTTTTTCTGCTATATTTTTTTTGATATATTTATTTAATATATATTTTAAATATAATATAGGCTGCAAATATATTCTGATAGTCTCTCTTATAATATCTTTTTCAATTTCTCCTTTTGCTTCTTCTTTTTTATAACTTGCCTTATAATCCACTATTCTAATACCATTTATATTTTTGCATTCTTTATCAGAATAGCTGAAATCTATTCTATCTGCTATGCCTTTAATTTTTATAGCTAAATCTTTATTCTGATAAATAATAAAATCTTCTTCATATCTGCTTCCTATATATTTTTCAAAATGAGAAGGTATATAATAAAATCCTTCTTCATCTTTTGCTTTATTTGTTATTATTTCTTTTTTTATAAAAGATGACATGATATTTAAAGCTTCCTCTTTTATAACATTGAAATCAAATTTATATTCTAATAAATATTTTTCTTCTAAATCTTTTTCTGAGTATGTATTTATTAAATCATTTATATGCTTTTCTACAACTTCGCTTGCTATATTGCAGTAAGTATTAAATTCACTTTCTTTTAAATATGATTCATTGATAGAATATTTGTTTTGCACCTCCTCATAAAATCTTTGAAAGAATTTATGATAAGCTTTTCCTCTATCCATATAATTTATACCCTGTATTTTAGATTCTACAGATTCTTTTGAATATAAACTAGAATAGAAAAATTTAGCAGGGCATTCCATTATAGCCTGTAAAGTAGTAACGGATACTTTTTCTTTTAAAATATTTAAAAAGAAATTTTTTATCTCTTCATTATTAGCATTAAAATTATTATGATTAATATTTTTATTTTGCTTATGATAAACTGTCTCTATAATACTTTCCATATCATCAGTCTTATAAGCAATATCATTATATAAAAATAAACTCATTAAATTTTCTTTATCTGTATGAATATTATCTTCTCTTTGTATATATTCTTTTCTATATATAAGTCCGTTTTTTTCTAAACTTTCAAATTTGAAATCATCATTATATAAATCTCTATATAAATCTTCCAAATAATAAAATGGAATTTCTAAATTTCCTTTTTCATCTTTAAATCTAAATGAAAAATAAATATTAGTATCATCATAGCAAGATGATAATATATTTAAAAATAATGCATAATGAATATCAGATAAATAGCTTTGAGTATTAAATACTATTTTTTTATTTTTTTTATTTATTTCTTCTCTTAATTTAGCACTTATAAAAAATGCATTAGGTCTTCTATTTATAAAATCATTATTCATTCCAAGTATAAAAGTGTATTTAAATCTTAATCCCCTAGCATCATATAAATTACTTACAGTTATAGATATATCCTTATTATCATTTGTTCCTATAGATTTATCTCTTAATATGGTATTTAAAGCAGCATGAAAATCAAAATGGCTTATTTCTTGTTTTTGTATACTATCCAATTTTTCTGTATATGCTATTTCTAATATAAGATTTATAAATAATGCTAAAGCTTCATTATCCCTATAGAAATATTCATCTTTATCATCATATATATCATCTATATTATCTATCCTTAAGAATTTTAAAATTTTTATATATGATAGCCCAATTTCTTTATAAGTTTTCTTTGATACTAATTCATTTAATAAATCTAAAAAATCTGTTATTGATTTTGAAGCAGCATTATTTTGAAATTTATTATTAATTTTATTTTTAAAATCTTTAAAAGACATTTTTGAAAATATTTCTATAGAATTATAATCATCATAAGAATAAATTAAATCTCTTATATTATAAGGATTAATTCCATCAAGATTTTTTATATATGAAGAAGATAATATTTTTATTAATGCATCTACATCTATTTCTCCATTATATTTATCTAGTATCAAAAATATAGAAGTAAGAACAGGTATTATAGGAACCTTCCAAATGAAATTAGCTCTTCTTTCATTAAATTTAATTTTGCATTCTTTTAATCTGCTAGAAATAATATCGCTGTATAATTGAATATCAGAAAATATTATTCCTATATCATATAGATTAACTCCATTTTCTATAAGTCTTATTATCTCATCTATAACAGTATCAACTTCCTGTTTTGCTCCGAATCCTGATATAAATTTTATTTTATTTTTATATTTATTTATATTATTATTTTCTCTTAAAAGAGCCTTTGAAAAATTAGTATTTTCATTTATATCAAAATTATCAATTCCCTGATAGAATGATTTATAATTATTAAAATGTTTCTTCATATCATAAGGCATTATAATTTTGATATTTGTATTATAATATTTTTTAAGAGACTCTAAAAATATTAAATGCAAAGGAGGTATCTTTTCAAAATTATAAATATTTATTGAATCATATTTATTTGTTAATATTAATTCTTTATTTTCTATTGATTTAATGAAAAGTTCAAAAATATCAAATTCATCTAATAGATTATTTTTTTTATTATAATCTTTATATAAAGTTATAATTTCATTAATCTCTTCTAAATTTTTATAATCATTTAATTTGAAATCATAAAATTTTGCTAATGTTAATTCTTCTATTAATTTATATAAAGTATATGCAAGTTCATATGTTATATTTTGTTTTGATATTAATGAATTTTTATTTTTTTCTTTATACTGAAATAGGATATTATGAATATTAATTATTGCTATTGATTCATCTATATCCTGAACTTCATTTTCTATTTTATAATTTTCAAAAAATTTATCTTTATTAGTTTTATAGTATTGATGTAATGTTTGATAATTGCTTATATCTAATGTATATTTTTTAAATTTATCTTTTAAGTAATTATTTTTTGCTTTATAGTTTGGAAATAAAAATAATTCTTGCATATATTATAATCTCTTTTTTATCTCATTATACTTAAAAAATTATTAATTGTCAAAGAAGTTAAAAAAATAATTGACTAATAGTTAATATAAACTATAATTTTTTAAAATAAAAAAATTATAGGAAATAGTTATGAAAAAGATTTTATTGATGATTCTATCATTAATTATGATAGTATTTCTTGCTTCATGCGGCGGAAATAAAACAGAGGAAGGTGCAATATATATAAATGTTGGTCCAGAACCTAAAACTATAGATCCAGCTTTGAATTCCACTGTAGACGGAAGTATTTATATTCAGCATGCTTTTGAAGGACTTGCTACAAGAGATAAGGATAATAAAATAATAGGCGGTGTTGCTGAGAGTTGGGATATAAGCGATGACGGATTAACTTATACATTTCATATAAGAGATAATGCTAAATGGTCTGACGGTAAAAAAATAACAGCTGAAGATTTTGTTTATGCTTGGCAGAGAGCTGTTGATCCTATTACAGCATGTGAATATGCTTATCAGTTTGAGCCTGTATTAAATGCTATGGATATCAATTCTGGTAAAAAGCCTGTTAATGAATTGGGAGTAAAAGCTATAGATGAAAAAACTTTTGAAGTAAAATTAAATGCTCCTACAGCTTACTTTTTGGAATTAGCAGCTTTTCCTACATTTTATCCTATTAGAAAAGATATAATAGAAGAAAATGGTGATAATTGGACTTTATCTCCTGAAACTTATATAGGAAACGGACCTTTTGTTATGACAGAAAGAAGAACAGATGACAGACTTATTATGGAAAAAAATACTAATTATTGGAATGCTGATAATATAATACCTCAGAAATTAGTATTTATACTTATGCAAAACGGTACAGCGGCAGTAGCATCTATTAAAGAAGGTTCTATACATTTTGCTAATAATCCGCCTCTTCAGGATATTGAAAATTTGAAAAGCGAAGGATTAATGCATATATCTCCTTATTTAGGAACATATTATTATTGTTTGAATATTACTAATGATGTATTAAAAGATGCAAGAGTTCGTAAGGCTTTATCGCTTGCTATAGATAGAAATTATTTAGTAGAGCAGGTAACTAAAGGAGGACAGCTTCCAGCTAGTGCTTGGGTTCCTAGCGGTGTTAGTGATGTTGAAAATGCTGATGGAGATTTTAGAAAGGTTGGGGGAGACTATTATAGTGTAAAATCTGAGGATTATCAAAAAAATCTTGAAGAGGCTAAGAAACTTCTAGCTGATGCGGGATATGCTGATGGTGCTGGATTTCCTGTTATAGAGTTTAAATCAAATTCTGGAGAGCATATACAGATATTTGAAGCTGTACAGCAGATGTGGAAGGAAGGTTTAAATATAGACTCTACTATAGCTCAGGAAGAATGGGCTACTTTCCAAGATACAAGACAGCATAAAAACTTTGTTGTAGCTCGTCATGGTTGGATTGCTGATTATAATGACCCTATGAGTTTCTTGGGAGTATTTTTAAGCTATAGCGTGCAAAATAATGGCGGATATTCTAATAAGGCTTATGATGATAAATTAAAACTTGCTATGTCTGCAATAGATCAAGATGTTAGAATGAAGGCTATGCATGAGGCAGAAGATATACTTATGGAAGATATGGGTTTAATACCTCTTTATTTCTATACTGATCCTATTATGATTAGCAAAAAATTATCTGATGTAATTTATGATCCTCTTGGTGCTCATAAGTTTTTCTATGCTAAATTAAAAAATTAAATTTATTAATTATTAAATGAATTTTATAAGGCGGAATTTCATTATATTGAAAATCCGCTTTTTTTTATTTTAATTTTAAACTAGACACTTTTTTAAATTTGTCTTTTTTTATAAAAAATGTTATTATATTATATAGATATTAAATATTTGGAGATTATCTTATGTTATTGAAAGAAAGAAATGGAATTTATAGAGGAAAGGCAAAAATAAAAAATTTTCTTAGTTTTGATATTGATATAGAAGCTATAATAAATGAAGAAGGGGATATAAAGGTAAGTACTTTTGCTCCTATAGTTGGTAAAATAAGTCATACTGTATCATTAGATGCTGATTATGATAAAGAAGATTATAGCATGAAATTTGGCGATGATGTTTTTTATATAAAGTTTGATTCTAATAATTCTATTAATGTAGAGCTTCCTGAAAATATTAACGGCAGTTTGATAATAACTAGGAATATAAGTTTGGATAGGGTATTAAATTAATTATTATTGAATTTTTGGCATAAAAAAAGACACTTATAAGTGTCTTTTATTTTACCCCTATATATAATTTACATTAAATTAAAGGAGATAATAAAAAAAATTATATTATAAGGAAAATATTTAGGGGGTATTGGGCCAGCAGGGACTTGAACCCCGGACCCGATGATTATGAGTCATCTGCTCTAACCGACTGAGCTACTGGCCCCTTAAATCTCAAGAAAATATTCTTTAGATTTAAGTATTATATAATAATAAAAAAAAATGTCAATAGCAAAATTATTTTTTATTAATTTTTTATAAATATATACTAAATTATTTTTTATTAATATATATATTTTTTATTATATTTACTTGACATCTTAAAATAAATTTACATAATAAGTTAATATATAGTTTAAAATACTTGAAGGGAGTATATAATTATGAAAGTTGATAAAGTTTATTCTATTTATTATAGTGCAACTGGTACAACACAAAAGATAGTTTCTTTTGTTGGAGAGAATATAGCTAAAAAATTAGGTGTTCCTTTTGAAAAATATAATTTTTCATTACCTAAAAAAAGAGAGGGCATATTAGAGTTTAAAGAAAATGATTTAGTAATATGCGGAACTCCGACTTATGCAGGAAGAATACCTAATGTTATGCTTCCATATTATAAGAATAATATTAAAGCTAATGGAGCTATGGCTATACCTATAGTATTATATGGAAATAGGAATTTTGATGATTCTTTAATTGAACTTAGGAATACTATGCAGGAAAATGGTTTTTACACTATAGCTGGTGCTGGATTTATCGGAGAGCATGCTTTTTCTTATGTACTTGGTGCTGGAAGACCTGATGATAAGGATATGGCTATTGCAGCTGAATTTGTAGATAAAGTAGTAGAAAAGATTCAAAATATGGATACTGTTCCTACTGAACCTATTAAAGTAAGAGGAAATGATCCTATTCGTCCTTATTATATGCCTAAGGATAAAAATGAACATGCTATAGATATATTGAAAGTAAAACCTAAAGTAGATACTTCAAAATGTACTAATTGCAAAACTTGTGCTCATGTATGTCCTTTAGCTTCTATTGATTTTGATGATATTACTAAATATGTAGGTAAATGTATCAAATGCGGGGCATGTGTAAAAAAATGTCCTGAACATTGCAGATATTATGATGATGAAGGATATTTATACCATCAGCATGATCTTGAAGAAGAATTCCAAAGAAGAGCTGAACCTGAATTATTCTATTAATTAAACAATACTTCTATGATAAATTATTTTAAGATAAGCCCAATTTATTAGTAATAGTAAATTGGGCTTATTGTTTTTATTATTCTTCTGAAGATTCAGTATCTTCTTCTTCTGTATTTCCTGAAGCCTCTCTAAGAACTTGTTTAATAGCATCAAATATTTCTCTTGCTTTTACTTTATTTACATCTGATGTTTTTGTTTTTTTAGTTATAGATGCTTTCTTTAATATCATATCTCCGTATACATTTCCTATACCGCTTAATATTAAAGGATTTTTTATTAATTTTTCTACTGTGGTATCATTATCTGCAAGTAATTGGCAAAATAAATTATAGTTAAATTGTTTAGTAAGAGGGTCATATCCTATTTGAGGCATTGTTGTAGAGTCCTTCCATATAGGAATAATTTTAGTTATTTCATCTTTATTTTGTCCGTCTTCAACTACGAAGAAATTACCATGATCTGTTTCTAATTTTAAAATACTATTTTGATATGTATCATCTTCTGTTAATACAAAAGAACCATTTGGTCCTAAATCTACAAGCATAGCATCCTGAGAAAATTGAAAATGCATATAGCCTCCGTATCTTAGAACATCTATTATTTTTTGTCCTTCTATATCTTCCATTTCTTTATATTGTTTATCTATAGCAACTATTCTATTGATATAAGAATAGCAAATTTCACTTTTAATAGAGTTTATTAATGTAATTAAATTTGGCAGCTCTTTCATACTACAAAATCCTATAATAATTATGTTTACTTTATATTTTAGCATGAAAGAAAAAAAAATCAAATTTATAAGTATAAGCAATACTCTAAATTTAGTTTTTATAGATATTTTTTATTTTCTTTTTAGATAATTATCAAAATATTCTATAGTTTTTTTCAAACCATCTTCTAATTTATAATTAGGCTGCCAATCAAGTTTTTCTTTAGCCAAACTTATATTAGGCTGTCTTTTAATAGGGTCATCTTTTGGAAGATCTTTAAATATTATTTGAGATTTTGAATTAGTCATATCTATAATTTTTTTAGCAAATTCTAAAACAGTCATTTCAGCAGGATTTCCTAAATTAACAGGACCTATAAAATTTTCACTATTCATCATTCTAATAGCCCCATCAATCAAATCATCGCAATAACAGAAACTTCTAGTCTGGCTTCCATCTCCATAAACTGTTATAGGTATATTTTGAAGAGCCTGTATAACAAAATTTGAAACTACTCTTCCATCATTTTCATTCATTCTAGGTCCATAAGTGTTAAATATTCTTATGATTTTTATATCAGTATTATATTGTCTATGATAATCCATCATCAAAGTTTCAGCACTTCTTTTTCCTTCATCATAACAGCTTCTTATACCATCTGGATTAACATGTCCCCAATAGCTTTCTTTTTGAGGATGTTCTAAAGGATCTCCATAAACTTCACTTGTTGATGCTTGAAGTATTCTGGCATTACAATCTCTTGATAAATTAAGCATATTAAGTATTCCAAATACGCTTGTCTTAAAAGTATGAATAGGATTTCTTTGATAATGTACAGGTGAAGCGGGACAAGCAAAATTATAAACCTCATCGCATTCTATATGTATGGGTTCTGTTATATCATGTCTTATACTTTCAAAATTTTTATTATCAAATAAATGTTTAATATTTTCTTTACTGCCTGTAAAAAAATTATCAATTGATATTACATAATTTCCTTCATTCAATAATCTTTCGCATAAATGAGAACCTAAAAAACCAGCTCCGCCTGTTACAATTATTCTTTTCATTAAACTAACCCTTTGAAATATTTAATATATTATATTATATTAAATATTAAATATTTCAATTATAAAATAAAAAATCTTTTACTATTTTTTATAAATAGTAAAAGATTAATTATATTTATTTAATGAAAATTACTTAACTTTAAAAAATTCCATTAGTTCCTCTAAATGTTTAGCCTGATCTAATAGAGATTTTGATGCTGATGTAGCCTCTTCTACTAAAGCAGCATTTTGCTGTGTAATACTATCCATCTTTGAAACGGCTGTATTAACCTGATCTACTCCAGCTTCTTGTTCTACTGCAGTATGGCCTATATCGCTCATTATTTTAGAAGTTTCTTCTATTTTTTTCTCTATATTATTAAATATTTCCTGAGAATGTCTTGCCATTTCTGCTGATTTATTAATTTTTTCATATATATCATCTATAAGTAATGTTATATCTTTTGCTGAAGCTTGTGAATTTTGAGCTAGATTTCTTACTTCGCTTGCAACTACAGCAAAACCGCGTCCCTGATCTCCTGCTCTAGCTGCCTCTACTGAAGCATTTAATGCAAGTATATTAGTTTGAAAAGCGATATCCTCTATAACTTTTGTAATATTTTTTATTTTAGCACTAGATTCATAAACATCTTCTATCATTTTAGTTGTATTTCCTATAACAATTCCGCCTTCTTCAACTGCATTTCTTGAATCTATCATAACATTATTCCCATCAACTGAATGCTGAGCAGATGATTTTATAGCAGAAGCCATTTCCTCCATAGAAGAAGCTGTTTCTTCCAAGCTTGAAGCCTGATATTCTGTTCGCTGTGCCAAATCTTCACTGCCTTTATGAAGTTCCGAAGCGGCACTTGCTATCTCTTTTGAAGCTGTAAGAACTTCAGAAATTACCTCTACAAATCGGTTTCTCATAATATCAAATGAATTAGATAACTCTCCTATCTCATCCTCTTTTTTCGATAATTGAGATTTAAACATAAAATTACCTTTCGCCATCTCCTGAGCTTCATCAACTATATTCTTTATAGGTTTAATAGTTTTTCCTATATAAAATCTAGATACCAAAGAAGAAATAATAACGCCTGCTATACCTAATAATATACCTATAATAGTCATTTTCTTGCTTTCTGCATACAATAAATCATGCGTAATTCCAGCCATCATAAACCAAGGCTGAGTTTTCATCTTTTTAAAAAATGCTGTTCTGTTAACATCATTGAAATTA
>CALXXQ010000143.1 GCA_944392715.1 uncultured Brachyspira sp. | reverse complement strand
ACTTACAGTACTTCCTTAGGTCATAAAAGAACTAATGTAGCCTTTTTTTTTTTTTTTGTAGGCGGGCAATACTATAGGCACTTCCTTCGGTCGCAAAAGAAGTGGGGTTTGGCACGTCTGTGTGCTTCGCAGCAAAGCCCCAAATATAAAACCAAAACATAAATTTATTTTTGACAAAATATAGTTGTTTAGGTATATACTGTTTAGTGTTTAGGAAATAATTATGAAATATAAATAAAAGAAATTAAATATTTGAAATAATGAAAATATATTATAGAATATCATAATATTATAATTAGGTTATATTTTATGATAGAAGTACAAGTCCTTGATTATGAAACTGCTAAAAATAAACTTCAATATATAAAATAAAAAATATATAACAAATCGATATTAAAGATTTTTATCTATATATTTACTGTCTATATCATCTATCATATTATTAAATTTTTCTTTAAGTAAAGCAGTTCTTTTTTTCTGCCACATAGTGTATATCGCTATAATGTAGCATATTAAAGAGACTATCATCATAAATAAAAATCCAACAAAATACGAGAAATTAGCAGCTAAATAACCCATTATAAAAGGTATGAATAAAGCAGCAACACCTGTTAAAGCTTCATTGATAGCAACATTTCTAGGAGCATTGTCCTGATCTGCCAAAGCATAATAAAGTCCGAAGAAATAACCAAAACCGCTTACAAAACCTAAGAACATAAATGCTATTAAAAATAGCCAGAAATTTCTAGTAAATGTTATTAAAAGTAAAGCTGCAGGAGTAAGAAGACCTACTATAGTAAATACTCTTTTTTTCTCCAAAAATCTTAAGCAAAAAGCAGATGATAAAGAACCTATAGCCATAAAAGCCGATAAGCTTCCAACTAATAATGATGAAATTGATTCACTAAATCCTATAACTTTTATTCCATAGTCTAAAAACATAAATCTTAAAGTATGCAAAACCATAGCACCTACAAATATTACAAGCCAGCCTATATATACTTTATATCTAGGTGCACGCATAAATGGTATATTCCAATTTATTTTTTTATTATTAGCTTTAAATCTCAAATGCCTTGAAAGATAAAATAGTAAAAACATTACAGCACTTACAACTATAACAAAATAAAAGCCTAATTTATAATCGAACTTATATATAAATCCTGTAATAGTAGGCCCCACAGCAAAACCCAAAGACCAAGAAAATATAAATAAAGCCCCTCCCAATGTAACAGGCAAATCTTTAGATACTACATCTAATGAAGATTGAAAGCATACAAAAAATATAGTAGAACAGCATCCGTATAAAAATGAATAAAATAATGACATTTCAGGAGGAAGAAATATTAAACATGCAGCTGCAATAAGCATTTGAAGTATAGCTTCAACATATATTAAATTAGTATAATACTTCTTTTGTATTTTAATGCGTGAGAATGTTCCAGCAGTAAGCATCATACCCATACCATAAGAAACACCTAGCAATGATACAAAAAATGGACTGGATCCAGATACAGAGGCGTTTATAACCAATACAGTACTAAATATACTTGAGCATAAGTAAAGCAAAAAAGGCATTGAATATACTAAAATAGTCATTATTTTTAACCCTAACATTATATAATTGAAAATAGTATATATTATTTATAGAAAAAATGTATATAGATTTGTAATTTTTTTATTAAATAATTAATTTTTTAGTTATCATTGAAGTATTTTTCTAATTTTTCTTTATCTATATTAATGGATATAATTTTTTTGCTGCTTTTCTCACCCTTTAATATTTCAACATCTCTTTTTTTAATATTAAGATCATCAGCTAAAAAATCAATTATAGCTTTATTAGCTTTGCCGTCTATAGCCTTAGCCATAATGCGAATGGAATAGGCTCCATTCTCGAATTTAAAACTATTGGATTTAGCTCCAGCTGTTACTTTAACTTCTATGTTCATGTATTAGAGTTGTAATTTTGTTTATTATATTTTTATTAAAACTTATAATATTTCTTTTGTCAATATAACTTTATAAAGTCATTTATATAAATCCAATGGAAGTAAAATTATTTATGTCATTTAACTTTATTATTTCTTTCAAATCTGATAAAGTCTTTATAATATTTTCAGATGTATATTCAATATTAGCATTAAATATTAAATTTCTAAATAATACTATTTTTTCCAAATCAGATGAATATATAATACCATTTTTGTTTTTGCATAAATATAATAATGAACAAAATAATATTTTATCTTTTGTATCCAATTCATAATTTTCATGTTCTTCAAAAAGTATATGATCCAAAATATTTTCATTATAATAATTTTTTATTTTTTCTTTATTAGATTTTATAAATTGAAATGCAGGAACAACCCAATCTAATATTTTATATAATTTTGTTTTATGATTATCTTCTTTAATATTTATTAAATCAAAATTAAAATCTATTTCTTTACTGTATGATTTACAAATATTATTTTCTATTATAAAAATATATTTAGCCCAACATAAAATAATATTAGAAATATCATCTGTAATTTGGTATTGTATTTTTATCTCATTTATTAATTTTACAAACATTAGTAAACCCAGCAGTAGGAACGCCTAAACCTCTTATAAGCCTTGCCCAATAATTAACCTGTGCGGCAGTGGAAGCTAATATTAATATGGCATGCTCTGAATATTCTTTTTTTACTTCTGTGATTAATTCTTCTGATATTATTACTGGAGTTTTTGTGATGGCTGAAATATATTTTAAAGCGATTTTTTCTTTATTCGATAGAGTAGGGCATAAATCTATATCTTTATTTTGTAGATATTTTATTTCTTCATCTGTTACATTTTCTTTATCATATTCAAAGCTATTCATATCTATACAAAATGGGCATGCCACATCTATTGATATTTGTATTCTTATGAGTTTTAAAAGTCTCTTAGGTACTTCTTTATCATCATGAGTTATTAATGCTTCCATTATACCTGAACTTATTGCAGTTTTAGGATTCCAAGCTAAAATCTTTGGAAGAAGTAAATCTTTTTTTACTTTCTTTTTTGCTATCCACATAGGCAGTTTCAAAAAGAAAGGTATTTTCTTTGGAGGTTTTATATATGCAGCAGTTTCACTTTCAAAATAATTGTCTTTAGTGCTTTTTATATCCAAATTTATATTATCCATTTTATTATCCTTATTTAATTTTTTTATATATCACTATTTTTAAGATATAGACGAGTAGCTTATAATTTGTTTTTTATTATATTTATATTTGATGATAATAAATTTTTTTTTTACAATAATTTACTTTTTTGCTATTTTCTATACAATTCATTTATAATTATCCTATTGATAGTATTTAAAAATCATCATTTTTTATAATATTCTATATATAATTATATACAAGAGGTTTAAATTTCTCAATTATCATTTATAATATAAATTCAGTAGTGTATAAAGGATGTTATGAAAAATATTGATAAATATCTTCAAGAAGTAGATGAATATATAAAAAACAAAAATTATAATGATGCATTCACCTTATGCAATAATATTTTATCAATGAACTCTAATAATATAGAGGCAATATTTAAAGCAGGATATTGCTGCTATAGATTGAAAAAATATGATATATCTATGATGCATTTTATAAGGGCATCTTCATTAGAAAAATTTGATACAAATAAAGCTATATATAAATATTATATAGGAAGATGCTATGATTCTTTAGGAGTATATAAAGAAGCATTAGAATATTTTAAGAATGCATACAATTTGGATAATAGCAATAAATACTATACTTTATGGCTTGGTATAACATATGCTAAAACAGCTGTTAATGATATAGATTATAATAATTCTTTAATGTATTTATCTATGTCATTAGGTTCTGAAGATTATTTGGTTTATGGATATATAGGTTATTGCCATATTAAATTGGGTAATTATGATAAAGCTATTATGTATTTGGAGAAATCTATTTATCTGAAAGATGATGATTATCTTACTAGATATTATTTGGGAAACACTTATTTTTTGGTTCAAATATATGATAAAGCTTTGGAGCATTTAAGCGAATCTGTTAAGCTCAAAGATGATGATTTTGATAATTGGTTTACTTTGGGATTATTATATGATGTTATAGAAGAAAATGCCTTATCCGATGAATGTTTTGAAAAGGCTAGAAATATTGCTTTAAATACTGATGATATTGAAGAGGAGCTTGACTGCTTTATTAAACTTACTGATTCTCAAAACGATGAATATTTAAATTATTTATATCTTGGCATTTGTTATGCTAAATTAGAAAGTTATAAGAATGCTATTCATTATTTACTTGAGTCTATAGAAATCAATAATAAATATAATAATGAAAATAATTATTTAGCTTATTATTGGATAGGTTATATCAATTATGTTGATAGCGAGTATGAAGATGCTGTAAAATATTTTGAGAAATCTATAAGCTTAAATAATTATGAAGATAATTATTTGATTTTATTATGGATAGGCGATTGCTATTTCAGATTGGGAAATTATAAGAGGGCTTTATTTAATCTTAAGAGATCTATAGAATTAAAAGATGATGAGCCTGAAACTTATAAGATAATAGCTGAATTGTATCTTAAAACAGGAAAGAAAGATAAGTATCATAATTATATTAATATATATAAAAAACTTATTAAAAATAATGAGGAGAATGATAATTTAAATCATTTTAATATTATAGATAATTATTCTAATCAGATTTATGATACTGTAAAGATTGATAATAATTATTCAAATTCAGAAAATAATACAGAAATAAAAAATGATATGAGAAGTATTTATAATAATGCATTAGGGATTTATAATAAAAATATAATAGATGATGAAGGTTATTATAATTCTAAAAAAATTGATATTAATTGCTTTATAAATTTATTATTTAATAATATAGAAAGCAGTGATTTATATAATTTATATTCTTTTAATACAGAAAAGAAAAATTATATAGATTTTAATGATTTCAATATAGATAATTTTTTGTCCTATAAAAAGATAATTAAAAATTCTGTTAAGGATAATTTTGATAATAATAGTAATTCTAATAAAATAATAAAAAATATTATCACAAATTTTGATATGAAAAGAGGATTTATAGACATCAAAGAAAAAAAAGATGCACAAAAAATAATAGATAATATAGAAGAATTATTTGATTATACCTCAGCTTGCATATTAAATTCAATGTATTCTTATTATCAAAAGCATGATATAGAACTTTATCTTATATTAATGGAATTGATAGAAAATAATTTATAAAAAAAACACATTATATATAATTAAATATATAATGTGCTTTAATTTAAGCTCATAAAATATTATAGTTTAAAAAATTTCATAGCTTTTTGCAATGAATTAGCCTGATTAACTAAATCTCTTGAAGCATTTTCAGCATCATTTACCAAAGCATTATTCATCTGAGTAGCACCGTCCATTTCTGATACAGCCCTATTAACCTGTTCAACTCCCGCCTGCTGTTCTACTGCTGCTGAACTTATCCCTTTCATTATATTTGCAGTCTCATCTATTTTTATTCTTAAATCATCAAATATTTCCTGCGATTGATGAGCAGTTTCAGTAGCTTTATTTATCTTATCATAAGCATTATCCACCAAATCAGTAATATCTTTTACAGAAGACTGAGTAGTTTGAGCAAGATTTCTTACTTCACTAGCTACTACGGCAAAACCTTTTCCCTGATCTCCAGCTCTTGCTGCCTCTACAGAAGCATTCAAGGCAAGTATATTAGTTTGAAAAGCAATATCTTCAATAATTTTAGTGATATTTCTTATTTTTGTGCTTGCCTCATAAACTTCTTCTATATTGCTTGTAGTTTGTATTATAATATTTCCTGCTTCATCTATAGAAGATTTAGATGACATCATCATATCATTTCCTGTTAATGAGTATTCTGTAGATGATCTGATAGTTGATGCCATTTGCTCCATAGATGCTGCTGTTTGCTGAAGGCTTGCTGCCTGAGCTTCTGTTCTTCTTGATAATTCTATATTTCCTTTAGCTAGCTTTTCTGATGCATTCATTATGCATATGGAAGCATCATTAACTTCTTTAATAGTTTCAACTAATTTATGTCTCATATTGGCAAAGCTTTCTGCAAGTATACCTATTTCATCTTTTCTAGGTTTTATTTTACCTTCAAATTCTGTTAAATCTCCTCTTTCTATTTTTTGAGCTTCATGAACAACAAATGATAAAGGCTTTGTTATAGAGCGTATAAATATATTAATAAATATTGCTATTGATATTATTGTAATTATTCCTAATATAATACCGCTTATAATTGCTTTTCTGCTTTCTGTAAATATCTCTTCAGAAGTCATAGTCATAGAAGTTATCCAAGGAACATATTTCATTTTAGTATATGATCCCATAATCTTATGATTATTAGCAGTATATTCAACAACCCCTTTAGATGAATTATTATTAAATACATCTTTATAAACTTGAGGAGCATCAGTATTTACTTTGCTATAATCTGTATTCATAAGAACTTTCATATTAGGACCTATTACATCAAGTCCGCCTGTTTTACCTAATTGTATTCCTTGTATATAATTTTTATAAAACTCTTTCCAATTAAAAACAGTATATAAGTATCCGATTTCATTATTTTCATATTTTACAGGAGTTGCAAAAATAAATGATAATTCGCCATTAACTACAGATGGAGCAAGTCCGTTTCCATAACTTACATTTCCATATCCGTATTCTCTATTTTTTAATTTATTCCAAACATTTATATTATTATCTGTAAATTTAGATCCAATCCATTTAGGATAATCGCTGTCTGCTATTATGATGCCATTATTATCAACTATTCCCACATGTATTGCACATGCATTTCTTTCTCTAAATGTTTTTAATGTTTTATTTAATCTATCAGTTCTTGTTGCATCTCTATACGCAATATACTCTCCTATAATAGGTACTGAAGCATATGTTTCAACTATATATGACTGAGTTCTGAACCAAGCATCAAATACAGATGAATATCCTCTTACTGTTGTTTCAAAACCTTCAAATCTGCTTTTTGATATTCCGTTTTCTGCTATTGTAAGTGAAATAATAAGCATTATCGTTATTAATATTGTTGTAACAATACAAAGAATTACAGGTACTTTTACCGCTAAACTATTGAATTTACTCATTTTTTTCTACACTCCGAGATTGTTATTGTATAATAATCGATTATTAATTTAATAATTATTTTTGTATCGTCAATAATTTTTTTATATTTTTGAATATTTTCTAAAAAAAATTTAGGTTTTTTAAAATTGAATTAATAACTAAAAAGTAATCATTAATGGCTGATAAAATCCGAATATTATCAATGATATAGAATTTTTTAAATTATGGTGCAAAAATTATGAATATTTTTATTAACGGCAAAGAATTATCTGTTATGCTTGAAAATGAAACTAATGCATATGAAGTATTAAAACCTATAGAAGAATGGTGCAATTCTAATGACTTTTTAATAAATAAAGTTATTATAGATAATACAGAATTGCAGCCTTATATAGATGAGGAATATGAAACTATACCTATAGATAATATACAGAAAATAGAAGTAGAAGCACTAAGTCAATCAGAATATTCTTTATATTCAATTATGTCTATTGTAGAATATATAGAGAAAGTTGTAAATACAAATTCTATAAATGAAAAAGATATAGATAATTTGAAAGATGGTATGTATTGGGTATTAGATTCTATACCTAGAACTATATTTTTATTTAATATGAGCTTAGAATCATATGGAATTATACATATACTAAAAATGCTTGAAGTAAAATTAGAAAGGTTTAATACTATATCTGATAATGTTGAAAAAGTTAATGAATTTTTCAATAATGATTTAAAGCCGTTTATAAATGAAAAAATGCTTCCTACTATGTACCTTGTAGTAGAGGAGGCTAAAATAAATACAATATTTTTATTTGCTGCTAATGTTACAAATAGCAATGCTTTATATAAAGTTGGAAGTCTTCCTAAATTTCTTCCGCTTATATTGGATGTATTGGATTCTATTGTAAATAAGCTTCAGTCTGGAAATGATAAAGAGGCTTTTATATATGCTGAAAAATTTTCTCGTATAGTAAGTTATGCATTCAGCATACTTTCAAATGTAGCTTCTATTTATTCTATTGATTATTCTCAAATTTCATTGAATTCTGTAACTCTTACAGATGCTATTAATGATTTTAATGATATGATGAATAATGTTTTAGATGCTTTTTCTAATGAAGATTATATATCTATAGCTGATTTGCTTGAATATGAAATAAAAGAAAGAATAGAAAATATCATGAATTATATACCGCTTGTAGAGGAACATATTGAAAAACTCAATGTTTGATTTTGAAGAAGATATTAATTCTTTCAAGCCTATGGCTGAGAGAATGCGTCCTCTTTCAATAGAAGAAGTTTTCGGTCAGCATCATATATTAGACAAAAATAAAACTTTAAGGAAAATGATAGATAATGATAAAATTACATCTATGGTTTTCTTTGGGCCTCCTGGTGTAGGAAAGTCTACTGTAGCATCAATTATAGCCAAAAAAACTAAAAGCGAATATATAAAATTAAATGCTGTACTTTCAAATGTTTCTGAAATAAGAGAGGCTATAAAAAAAGCTGAAAAGAATTTAGAAAATAGAAAAAAGACTATACTATTTATAGATGAGATACATAGATTCAATAAAAGCCAGCAGGACGCTTTACTTCCAGCAGTTGAAAACGGATCTATAATACTTATAGGAAGCACAACACAGAACCCTTATTTTTATCTTAATAATGCACTTCTATCCCGCATTATGCTTTTTGAATTTAGAAACCTTGATGATAATGATATAAAAGAAGCCGTATTAAAAGCTATTACTGATAAAAGAGGACTTGGTGAAGATGATGTAGCTGTAGAAGATGAGGCTGTTAATTTTATAGTTCGTTATTCTCATGGCGATGTGAGAAAGGCTTTTACATATCTTGAGGCATCATATTTAGCAACTCAAATTGATGAAACAAAAGAAAAACTCACCATTACAGAAGAAATAGTAAGAGATGTTACAAGCAAGCAGTCTATAACTTTTGATGAAGATGAGCATTATAATACTATAAGTGCTTTTATAAAGAGTGTACGTGGAAGCGACCCTAATGCTGCTATTTACTATTTAGCTAGAATGCTTGAATCTGGCGAGGACCCTAGATATATAGCAAGAAGATTATGCATATTAGCTTCTGAAGATATAGGGCTTGCCGAGCCTAATGCTATGAATATTGCTGCATCACTTGTGAGTATTGTTGATTTTATAGGTATGCCTGAAGGAAGAATACCATTAGCTGAAGTTACTATTTATTTGGCATTATGTCCGAAATCAAATTCCGCTTATAATGCAATTAATAAAGCTATAAGAGATATAAGAAACGGAGAGCTTTATTCTATACCTAATTATTTAAAAGATAATAATTCAGCAACATTCGATAGAAAAAGTAATGAAGAATATAAATATCCTCATGATTATCCTTATCATATAGTAAAACAGGATTATTTAGAGCATGGAATAAAAAAAGAATATTATGATCCTGTAGATATAGGTGAGGAGAGAGAACTCAAAAAACGTTATGAATGGATTATAAAGCATATATAATTAATTTTACTTTTAATTTGTATAGCTGTTATATATAATACGATGTTAATGTCATTAGTATTGATATGTTTAATATTGTATGGATTACTTCCTATAGATATTACATTTAGTTTATCTGTTGCGGAGGTGAATATGACATATATGAAATTTCTGGAAGATAATGGGGGGATAAACGGAAGGATTCTTCAGAAAATAAATATATTAAAATTAATGACTAAGATACATGCCCCCAAAACTTCCGCCATAATCAAAATTTAATAATAAATAAAAAAATTACATACTAATTCTATATTTTCATATATTTAATATATCAAATATATTTTTTATGGAAATTTATATGAAAATCATTTTATATTTAATCATATCAATATTTTTATTCTCATGCTCGAATAATAAAAAAGAAAATATTATTGTATTTGCTTCTACTAGTTTGATGAATCCATTAACTAAAATATGTAATAATTATCAAAAAGAAACAGGAAAAAAAAATAGAATGTTCATTTGATTCATCTGGAAGACTAAGAAACAAAATACAGTCAGGTGCTGATACAGATTTATATTTTTCATCTTCTATTAATGAAATGAATGTATTGAAAGATGAGAATTTTTTATATAATGACAGTATAACAAATATACTTGGAAATAAAATAGTTTTAGTTATGCCTAAAGATTTGAATATAGATATTAAATCTTTTTTGGATTTAACTAATAATGATATAAAGCAGATAGCTATAGGAGAATCAATGACTTCTTCTATAGGACGCTATACAGAAGAAATATTAAATAATTTAGATATATATAATATCATTGCAGATAAAATTATATTTGGCAAGGATACAAAAGAGGTAATTGAATTAGTTAGAAATGATAAAATAGAATGCGGAATAGTTTATAAAACGGAGGCTATTCTTAATAATAATAATGATTTAAAAATTTTAGCAGAGGCAGCAGATTATACAGATATAGTTTATAGTATTGCCATATTAAAAAATACTTTAAAAGAAAAAGAGGCAAGAGATTTTATCGATTATTTATGTTCAGAAGAAAGTCTTAATATATTAAAAGATTATGGATTTGATATTATCATATAAAAATTAATATATAGTAGCCTAATAATTCATTTTTATATATTTCAAATTATAAATTTATATTTTGTATTTATTTAGATTATTTATTATATTTAAAAAATAATAAGGATTAAAAAATGAAAAAAATAATATTTATAATTTTTCCTTTTATAATTTTTTTATCATGCAGAGGCTCAATAACATCTCCTCCTAATTCTGGAGGAAGCACAACTGAACCTACAGAACCTCCTATAACGCAGGAAGATCTAAACAAATATGGTTTAGAAATAGATACTGCTACTGCAGAAAATATAAGGGAGGCATTAGAAAAATATTATAATGATAAAGGCGAATATAAATTAATATTTAAAGGTGTTTCTACAGAAGTTTACACTAGATATAGTAATCTTGGAACTATAATAGATGAGATTAAGGACATCACAGATATAATAGTATCGCTTGAAAATGTAACATTTCAAAATAATAGGCTTCCTGATAATATATTAGGTAGTACTTCGTTTAATAATAATATAACAAAAGTTATTCTTCATGATAATATAACTGCTTTAGGAAATGAAGCATTTATTAATTGTTATGTTTTAGCAGAAGTTAATATGCCTAAAAGATTAATAGAAATAGGAAGTACAGTTTTTGATAGCACAAAAATAAAAAATATTGATTTACCTAATGAACTAAAAATTATAAATAATTATGCTTTTCGTGATTCTATTATAGAGAGTATAATTATGCCTGATTCTGTAATAAGTATAGGTGAAGCTGCATTTGAATCATGTCCTCAACTACATAGTGTGAAATTATCTAAAAATTTAAGTGTTATACCTAAATCTGCTTTTGCTAGCTGTTATGAATTAAAAAGTATTATTATACCAGAGTCTGTAACTTCTATAGAAGATATTGCTTTTTATGTTTGCAAAACTTTAGAAAAAGTTTAATTTGAAGGCAGCAGTCCTAAAATATCATCAATAGGAATGTTAGCTTTTAGTTATTGTGATAAATTAACTGCTATAACTATACCTGCTAATGTAAAAAGTATTGGAGATTTTGCTTTCAAAAAATGTCCTTTATTAACAAGTATAACATTTTTATCAGCAACGCCTCCTTCAATGAATGGAGAGCAAATTTTTACAGAGACTCCTTTGCAAAATATATATGTACCTAGAGGGGCATCTTCAGCTTATGAATCTTTAAAAGGCAAACATGGTATTTCTCAAAATGTAGTTATAAGCGAGATATAGTTTATTTAACGCACGGTAAATACATTTTTTATATAATTTAATTGTAATTTACAATCAATCTGTATATATTTAAATTCTGCTCTGCGTGCGGTTAGTACATAATAAATTTTAAAAAAACCTGGGTGGGCAGTTAAAATAACAGTTTGAAACAAAAAAGAAAAATGATGTAAAAATGACTTAATGATATTAAAAGCCTAAAGGGTGGGAAATTCTAATTAATTTTTAAAACTTAAATTACATACCCCGCCCTTTAAAATTTAATGCTGTATTTTAAAGTTTAGTATTATTTATTTTTAAAGCTAAATTAGAATTTATTAGCACCCGCCCAAGCATTATTTAAATTTATAGTATTATATATATCTTGATTTAAATAGTATTAAAAATTTTATTAGTATTTTGTTTAAATAATTATTTTTCTTATATATTAGATAAAAAATCTTGACTTAATCGTTTATTTATGGTAGCATAATAATTGAATTTTATATGTTCGCGTATAGGATATTATTTTAATTTAGGAGTATATTTATGGCTGTAAAAGTAGCAATAAATGGTTTTGGACGTATAGGACGTCTAGTTTTTCAGGCATTAGTAGAACGCGGTTTATTAGGTAAAGAAATTGATGTAGTTGGTGTAGTTGATGTTAATACTGATGCTAAGTATTTTGCTTACCAATTAAAATATGATTCAGTTCATGGCAGAATGAAAGCTGATATTTCTACAGAAGGTGAAGATATATTAGTAGTTAATGGCTGCAAAATAAAATGTATAGGTGCTACTAAAGAATTAAAAGATCTTCCTTGGAAAGATTTAGGTGTTGAGTTCGTAGTAGAATCTACAGGACTTTTCACAGAAAAATCAAAAGCAGAAGGTCACTTAGCTGCAGGTGCTAAAAAAGTTATTATTTCTGCTCCTGGTAAAGGCGATGGTTTAAGAACTTTTGTTTATGGTGTAAACCATGAAGAATATAATCCAGCAGAACATCATGTAGTATCTAATGCTTCTTGTACTACTAACTGTTTAGCTCCTATAGTACATGTTCTTATTAAAGAAGGTATCGGTATAGAAACAGGTCTTATGACTACTATTCACTCTTATACTGCTACTCAAAAAACAGTAGACGGTCCTTCTAAAAAAGACTGGAGAGGCGGACGTGCTGCAGCTTGCAACACTATTCCTTCTACTACAGGTGCTGCTAAAGCTGTTGGAGAAGTATTACCAGTTACTAAAGGTAAATTAACGGGTATGAGCTTCAGAGTAGCTACTCCAGATGTGTCTGTTGTAGACTTAACTTTCAGAAGTGCTAAAGAAACTACTATAAAAGAAATAGATATTCTTATGAAGAAAGCTTCTGATAGTTATTTGAAAGATATTTTAGGTTATTGTGATGAAGAATTAGTATCTAGCGACTTCATACATGATAATAGAAGTTCTATTTACGATTCTTTAGCTACTACTCAAAATAACTTACCAGATGAGAAAAGATTCTTCAAAATCGTTTCTTGGTACGATAATGAATGGGGATATTCTAATAGAGTAGTTGATTTATTATTATATATGTATAACAAAAAATAATAATATTTATAATAATTAATTTATTAGCTATAAGAAAATAAAGGGTGCATAATATTTAATTATAGCACCCTTTATTTCATATATCGATATAATAAAAATAATAAGGATAGATAAATGAAAAAATCAGTAAAAGATATAGACATAAAAGGTAAAAAAGTGATAATGAGAGTGGACTTCAATGTGCCTCTTGATAAAGAAACTAGTTCTAAAATTACAGATACTACAAGAGTAGATGCGGCTATGCCTACTATCGAATATATCCTTTCACAAGGAGCTTGTTTAATACTTATGAGCCATTTAGGAAGACCTAAGGGAGAGCCTAATCCTAAATACTCTTTAAAACCTGTATTTGATTATTTGAAAACTAAACTTCCTAATAATAAAGTTTCTTTTGCTAATGATTGTATAGGCGATGAAGTAAAAAAACAGGCTTCAGAATTAAAAGCGGGAGATGTATTATTGTTAGAAAATTTACGTTATCATGCTGAAGAAGAGAAAAATGATGCAGCATTTTCTAAGCAATTAGCTGATTTAGCTGATGTTTATGTTAATGATGCTTTCGGTACAGCACATAGAGCACATGCTTCTACTGCTGGTATAGTATCTGCTAAAGCTGGTATGCCTGCTGTAGCTGGATTCTTAATGGAAAAAGAAATTAAATATTTAGGCGATGCTGTTGCTAATCCTGCTCGTCCTTTTGTTGCTATAATTGGAGGAGCTAAAGTTTCTTCTAAAATTTCTGTACTTAAAAACTTACTTAATAAAGTAGACACTTTAATAGTTGTAGGCGGTATGGCTTATACTTTCTTTAAAGCTAAAGGTTTAGAAATAGGTTCTTCTTTATGCGAAGATGATTATATAGCTACTGCTAAAGAGATTATGGATAAAGCTAAAGAATTAAACAAAACTTTATATTTACCTGTTGATAATGTTATAGCTGATAAATTTGATAATGATGCTAATATTAAAACAGTAGATTCTGATGCTATACCTGCTGGCTGGATGGGTATGGATGTAGGACCTAAAACTTTAAAAGAACTTGAAGATATACTTAAAAATGCAAAAACAGTTGTTTGGAATGGGCCATTAGGCGTATTTGAAATGGCTAATTTTGCTAAAGGTACTTTTGAAGTAGCTAAATTTATTGCTAATTCAGGAGCTGTTAGTATCATAGGCGGTGGTGACAGTGTATCTGCTGTTAATAAATCTGGTGTTGCTGATAAGATGACTCATGTATCTACAGGCGGCGGAGCTTCTTTAGAGTTCCTTGAAGGAATAGAACTTCCAGGCATAGCAGTATTACAAGATAAGTAATAAATAATATTAATATAAAAAATCAAAATAGTGAGCCCGTAGGAACTTTAGTTTCTGCGGGTTTTTTAGCGAACTATTTTGATTGTATATAAAAGGAATAGAACTTCCAGGCATAGCAGTATTACAAGATAAGTAATAAATAATATTAATATAAAAAATCAAAATAGTGAGCCCGTAGAAACTTTAGTTTCTGCGGGTTTTTTATAGATTATTTTTATTGTTTAAAAATCAAAATAATGAGCCTCTGATAGAGATCTTTTAGCGAATTATTTTGATTGTATGATATATAAATAATTAGAATTTAATTATATTTTTTAATAAATCAAAATAGTAAGCCCATTGCTACGGTTTACTATGAATATTTGTAATTTTCTTATTGCCCTATGGATACTCTGCTTTCTTTTAATTTTTTATATAGTTTATAAGACATTGAATTTAAATTGACATAAGTAATTCCTCCAGATACTGCTCCTCCTATTATAGGAACAGCCTTCACAAAAGTTTTAGCAAAAATATCAGAACCAAGTTTAGCTGCCAATTTAGGAAGTAAAGAAGCAATTATTGAATATCCTACTATAGATGTTACAGCAAAGTTAACTTTAGCAGCAGCAGTACCTATAACTTTACCTATTGTGTTTAAAGCTAAAATAGCTTCTTTATCTTCAAACATAACACCTAAATATATAGCTACTAAATAAGCTTCTTCATCTGTCATTTCATCTTTAAAAGAAAAAATAGGCATTCCAGCTATATAACATAGTTTTTGTGATATTCTTATAGCATGCCCTAAAAATTGAGCCGCATCAGCAGGTATAGCTCCAATTCCTACAAGTCCTCCAGGTAATCCATATATGAATGATATTGTTGTAGATTTAGCTATTTCATATTTAATAGCATTTTTAGATACTTTTTCTATGTAATCATCAGGTACTCCAGCATCGTAGGCACCTTTTTCTAAAATCAATGGTAATAGTTTAGGATATTCTGCAGCAAATTCTTTTGCTAGATATTTATCTCTATCTATTTTTATTAGTGGTAAATTTGATGCTGTTTTTATAAAATTTAATAGTTTTTTATCATCCATAATATTATCCTTAAATATTAGTTTTTATGAGTATAAAACTTATTGAATAACAAATCAAATATAAAATTATAAAAAATACTATGTATTTTACATATTAAATAATTTTAAAAAATTAAATATATTTATACTTGACAAAAAAAACTTATGTATTATTATAGCTTTAAAATTATGAATTATGGAGTAAATAAATGGGAGAATTAGAATCTATCAGTTTATTAAACGAATTAAATATATTAAATAGTTATTTTGCAAAATTTGATGATGATGAAAATGATTTTGACAATGACGATGACTATGACTATGATGATGAAGATGACTTTGATGATGATGATTTTGATGACGAAGACGACTTCGATGATGACGACTTCGATGATGATGAAGATGATTATGATGACGATTATGATGATGACTATGATGATGAAGATGACTATGATGACGATTATGATGATGATATAGATGATTTTGATGATGACTTTGATGACGATTTCGATGATGACTTCGATGATGATGATGATTTTGATGATGACTTCGATGATGATGATTATGAAGATGATTTCGATAAATAATTAATTTTATAATAAATAAAGCAATACTATATATTTTTTAGTATTGCTTTATTATAAAAAGGCTTATAATGTCAGATAAAAAATTTAAAAAATTCAATAATAATAACAATAATAAGAAATTTTATAGTAATAATAAGAAAAATAAAAATAATTTTTTTAATAAAAAGAAATATAATAATAATCAATATAAATATCAGGAAAAAAGCATAGAGGAACATGAAAAAAATTATCTCAAAAAACGTATGAGAGAAGATATAGAAAGGCCTTTATGTCCTATATGTGATAAACCTATATATATCATAGAAGAAGCTATAAGACATAGTGCTAGCGGAGAATTAGCACATTTTGAATGCATATTAAATGAAATTAAAGAAAATAATATATCTGATATGGAAGAAGAGGATAAAATAGTTTATCTTGGATCAGGTACTTTTGGAATCATACAAGAAAGACAAAGCGGCAAGAATACTAGATTTTTTGTTAGAAAAAGAATTAATTATGAAAATAGAAAAGTAAAAAGAATAGAAGATGATGCAGATCCTGAAGAGGAGGATTTGTTTAATGTATGATATACCGCTGGGATTTTCTTCTGCTGCTTTAAAATCTGGTCTTAAAAATAATGATTATGATTTAGCTATAATTAAAAGCGATCCTCCTAGTATTGTTTCAGCTGTATATACGCAAAATACTTTTCAGGCTGCTCCGATTATATTTTCTAAAAAGAATGATAAAAATAATATAGAGTTATTAATAGTCAATAGTAAAATAGCAAATGCTTTTACAGGAAAAAATGGATATAATAATGTTTTGGATATAGCAAAACATGCAGGAGAAGTTTTCAATATAAAAAAAGATAATATTCTTATGGCATCTACTGGAATTGTAGGAGTGCAATTAGATGCTAAAAAAATTAAAAAAGCTATAGATTTATCTTCAAAATATTTTAATCAAAATTTTGATAATATTGCTAGAGCTATTCAAACTAGGGATAAATTTGATAAGATATATACAGCTCAATTAGAAGTATCTGGGAAAACAGCTAAATTTTATGCCATTGCTAAGGGAAGTTCTATTATTCATCCTAATATGGCTACAGTTTTACTTTTTATATTTACAGATTTAAATATAGAAAAAGAAACTTTAAATAAAGCATTTAAAGAATCAATAGATAAAACTTTAAATAGAATTTCTATAGACGGCGAAACTTCTACAAATGATATGGCTGTTATAATGGCAAATGGTGCTGCTGGAAATAAAATTATCACAGAAAAAAATAAGAAATTATTTAAAGATTTTAAAAATAAATTAGATGAAATATGTGCATATCTTGCAAAGATGATAATACTTGATGGCGAAGGTATAACAAAAACTATAATAGTCTCTGTAAAAAGAGCAAAAACTCAAAATGATGCTTTTAATGCAGCAGAAAAAATAGCTAAATCAAATATAGTAAAAATTTTATTTCTTTCAAAAAATCCAAGCTTTGAAAAGATTCTATCTCCATTGGGAAACTCTAATATAAATATAAATAATGTATCATTGTATGTTAATGATGTTTTGGTATATTCAAATGGAGAAATAATTAAAAATGAATCAATCAATAAACTTAAAAAAGATATAGAAGATACAAAAGAAAATTATATAACAATAGATTTAGGATTCAATACAAAATATGAAGACTATTATTATTTTACTGATATGACACAGGAATACATATCAATACATTCTTCTTATAATATATAAAAGTTTTCCGCTATGATACTCTGCCAGACGCTCCAAACTTTTATTTTGTAATAAACATATAAAGTTTTTCTCTTAAAATTATCTTATAATATTATAAAATCCTTTTTATTTAGTACTTTATTAAAAGTTCTCCGAATATTCAATAATTTATAAAATCCTATTAATAATAATACTTTTATACTGATATTGAGCTTTACAAAATTAACACTTTTTAACAAAAAATAACACTTTTTAACACAATTATATTGACTTTGTGTTAAAAAATTACTATCATATTATTTATAACAATAGTTTAATTTGTAAGTTTTTATGGAATCATTTGAAAGAGAAAATATAATATTAGAATATTTAAAAAATAATAATAGCAGTTCAATAGAAAATTTAGCTAAAATATGTAATTCAAGCACTATGACTATAAGGAGAGATTTAAAAAGGCTAAAAGAATCTAGGGTAATGGAGCAGAGAAATGGAATAGTATATTTGAAAAAAGATATATCATTATTGCCTCCATATGTTTATAGAAAAACTTTGTATAAAAAAACTAAACAATCAATGGCTTTGAAAGCATTAGAATTTATTAATGATGGTGATGTTATAATCTTGGATGCGGGTACAAGCTGTATGGAAATATCTTATTTGTTGAATGAAAGAAAGAATTTAACAGTTATAACAAATGATTTGGATATAGCAAGTATAGCATCAAATTATGAAATAACAGTATATATAGCAGGCGGAAAAATAGAAAATAGGAATAATTGTTCTTCATCTATAGAAACTATAGAGTATATAAAGAGATTTAGAGCCTCTAAAGCATTTATAGGAACATCAGGTATTACTAATGATTTATATTTTTGTGCTAATAGTTCAGATAAAGTTGAAATAAAGAAAAGCATGATGGATATTTCTAATACAACTATATTAATGGCTGACAGCAGTAAATTTGATTCTGCTTCTATTATATCTGTTCGTCCATTACATGATTTTGATTATATTATCACTAATAAAATATTTTCTAATGATGAAATAGATATTATAGAGAGAAATGGAGGTAAAATATTAAATGTATAAATGTTTAATAATAGCTGATGATTTAACAGGCGCCAATGCCAGCATATCTTTACTGCATCATTTTAATATAACCTCATTGCTTCAATTAAATGATAAAAAATTATATTCAAATTATGATGCAATAAGCTGTTCTACAGAAAGCAGATCTATACCATCAAAAGATGCTTATAAAATAGTATTTGATGTTACTAAAAAATATATGGATAATGATGTGCTTATATATAATAAGAGGATAGACAGTACAATGCGCGGAAATATAGGTGCTGAAGTGGATGCTATGCTTGATGCTTTGGGTGATGATAGAATGGCTATTTTAAGTCCTGCTTATCCTTCAGCTGGAAGAACTGTTGTAGGAGGATATTTGCTTGTTAATGGAGTATTAGTTGAAGAAACAGAAATGGCTTATGATTCCAAAAATCCAATAAGAAGCAGCGATATACAAAAGTTAGTTGGCCAGCAGACAAAAAGAAAAATTTGCCTATTAGATATTAATATGATAAAGAAAGGCACTGAATATATATCTCAATATGTAAAAGATAAATATAATGAAGGTTATAGAATAATGGTTTGTGATATGATCAATCAAGATCATGTTAACTCAATATGCAATGCTGTAATAGATAGTAAAATAAAATTTATAGTATGCGATCCTTCTCCATTAACTGCTAAAATATCAGAATTATTGATGAGTATATCTAAAAGCAATGTATCTAATAGCAGAAAAGTATTATGTGCTATAGGGTCAATATCTCATACTACAGCATTACAAGTAAAAACTATATGTCAGTATAGAAATGTTGGTTTAGTAAGATTTAGACCGGAAAATTTGATTGATTCTTCTTTATGTGATGATGAAATTGATAATATTAGTAAAGAAATTATATCAAAGTTTGATGAATTTAATACTTGTATAATAGTATCAGAAAATCTTTATAGAGATAAGCCTTTGGATTTTGATGAGATAGCACTTATAAGTAAAACTGATATTGAATATTTATCAAATTTGATAAATGAAAAATTATCTTTGGCAATAGAAAAAATATTAAAAGCTGTAAAAGTAGATGCTTTATATACAAGCGGAGGAGATACTACTATTAAAATTTGCAGCAAATTAAATTCATATAGTTTAGATATAAGGCATTCAGTATTACCTCTTGTAGTTTATGCTAAATTGAATGGCGGAGAATATCAAGGATTAGATTTAATAACTAAAGGGGGAGGTGCTGGAGATTCTGAAACTTTAATAAAATGCGTAGATTTTTTAACTTATAGATAAAATAGATAAAATAAAAAAGGAGAATAAATATGAAAAGACAAAGAATAGCAATTACAGCAGGAGACCCTGCTGGTATAGGACCTGAGATAGTTATAAAATCATTATTGAGAGATGATATATATGAAAATTCAATACCTGTTGTTTACTCACATAAAGAGGCTTTAGAAAAAGTATTAAAACCTAATATTTCTTTAAAGAAAATTAATAGCCCATTAGAAGCTCAAGGAATAAAAAACACTATTGAATATATAGAACCTGAAAAACCTTTAGGAGAATTTGAATTTGGTAAAGTTCAGGCTAATTGCGGCGAGGCTTCATATAACTATATATCAATGGCAATAGAAGATGCTTTAAAAGGAAATGTATGGTCTGTTACAACAGCTCCTATAAATAAAGAGGCTATAAAAGCAGCTAAAATTAATTTTATAGGGCATACAGAGATTTTTGGAGAAAAAACTAATTCAAATGACCCTTTGACAATGTTTGAAGTTAGAGGACTTAGAGTATTTTTCCTTACTAGGCATATGTCTTTAAGGGATGCATGCGATGCTATAACAAAAGAAAGAGTTGTAGATTATATAAAAAGATGTACTGATGCTTTAAAAAAGATAGATAATTCTGATAAAGTTATGGCAATAGCTGCTTTAAATCCTCATGGCGGTGAGCATGGACTTTTTGGTGATGAGGAGGAAAAATATATTAAACCTGCAATAGAAGAAGCATTAAAAATGGGTTATAAAGTTGCAGGTCCTATAGGAGCTGATTCGGTATTCCATCAAGCTTTAATTGGAAAATACGGATGCGTATTATCATTATATCATGATCAAGGGCATATAGCTACAAAAACTTTAGATTTTCATAAAGTTGTATCTTTAACATTAGGTTTGCCATTTTTAAGAACTTCTGTTGATCATGGTACTGCTTTTGATATAGCTGGAAAAGATGAGGCTGGATCTGTTAGTATGGAAGAGGCTTTACTTGTTGCAATAAAATATGCTAATAATTTTTTAAATAAATAAAAAATAGGGGAAAATTATGAATCAGGATATTCAAATAATAATAGGTCTGGTAGTTGGAGTTATACTTCTTATAGTGATGATAGTAAAAACTAAGATACATGCTTTTCCAGCACTTATACTATCTGCTATCATCACAGGTTTAATAGGAGGAATGGGTACTGATGCCATAATAAAGGCTATAACTAGCGGATTTGGAAACACATTGTCAAGTATTGGTATAATAATAGGTTTCGGTGTTATGATGGGACAAATATTTGAATTGTCAGGAGCTGCTGAAACTATGGCATTGACATTTGTGAAAATATTTGGTAAAAAACGCGAAGATATAGCATTAGCTATTACAGGCTGGGTTGTATCAATACCTATTTTCTGTGACAGCGGTTTTATACTTTTATCACCTATAGCAAAAGCAATATCAAGAAAAACATCTAAAAGTATATTTATATTAGGTTATGCTTTGGCTGTTGGATTGGTAATAAGCCACCATATGATATTGCCTACTCCTGGTCCTCTTGCAGCTTCAGTAAATTATGGTGCTGATTTAGGATTATCTGTTTTAATGGGTGTAATATTCTGTATTCCTATGCTTATAGGTACCATATTATATACTAGATATGTAGGTTCAAAAGTTTATCAGCTTCCTAGTGAAGACGGCGGTTGGGTAAGACCTACTGAAAGAATGAAAGAAGAAGATTTTGAATTGAAGCCTTCAAGAGATGATTTACCTAATGCATTTTTATCATTTATGCCTATATTATTACCTATAATCTTAATATTATTAGGTACTATATTAGGAAATATATTCACAGGAGAAAATAATAATGCTGTAATAACTGTTTTGAAATTTATAGGTAATCCTGTAATTGCAGTAGGTATAGGATTATTAGTATGTATATTTACATTAACAAATAAAATGAGCAGAACTGAAACTATAAAAGTAATGGAATTAGGAATAACAGGATGCGGTATAATTATTTTGGTTACTGGTGCAGGCGGATCATTCGGACAAATATTAAAAGATTCTGGTGTAGCTAATTCTATATCAGAAGTAATAGCTTCTACTAAAATACCTGCAATACTTATACCATTTATAATAGCTACAGCAGTAAGATTTATAGCAGGTTCTGGTACTGTGGCAATAGTTACATCTAGTTCTATATGTGCTCCTCTTTTGAATCAATTGGGTATTAATCCTGTATTGGGAACTATGGCTTCTTGTTCTGGTGCTTTATTCTTCAGCTATTTTAATGATTCATATTTTTGGGTTATTAATAGAACATTAGGTGTTGATGATATTAAAGAGCAAATTAGACATTGGTCTTGCAATACAACTGTGGCATGGGCTATAGGTTTAGTTATGCTATTGATATTTGATATTTTTATGTAAGAAAATAAAAAGGAAAGTATATGGAAAAGTTATCTATAGATATATTAGAAAAATATCAGAATAAAAATGAAAATAATATTAAAATAATTGATGAGAAATTAAATGATATTTTTTCTAAATTTAATAAAAAAATAATAGTATTAGATGATGATCCAACAGGAGTACAAACTGTACATGATATAAGCGTATATACAAATTGGAGTATAGAAAATATAGAAAAAGGTTTTAATGAAAGTAATTCTATGTTTTTTATATTAACAAATTCCAGAAGTTTCTCTAAATCTCAGACTATAGAAGTGCATACAGAGATAACTGAAAATATAATAAAAGTATCTAAAAAATTGAATAAAGATTTTATTATAATTTTGAGAGGAGATTCTACATTAAGAGGACATTATCCTGAGGAAACTGAAACTATAGCAAAAGTGCTTGAGAAAAATAATATTAAAGTGGATGGGGAAGTGATAATACCTTTCTTTTTGGAAGGCGGAAGATACACTATAAATAATATACATTATGTACAGGAAGGACAGTATTTAGTTCCTGCTGGGGATACTGAATTTGCTCTTGATAAAACTTTTGGTTATAAAGAATCTGATTTATGTAAATGGGTTGAAGAAAAAACAAATGGAAAATTTAAAAAAGAAAGTGTGAAAGCTGTATCAATAGAAGATGAAAATGAAATGAAAATAGAGCATATAACTGATATATTAAAATCATGTAATAATTTTGATAAGGTTATAGTAAACTCTATTTCTTATTTCCATATAAAAGTTTTCACATTATCTTTATTGAATGCCATTTTAGATGGAAAGAGATTTGTTTATAGAACAGCTGCTGCTTTTACTAAAGTTGTTGGAAATGTATCTGATAAGGATTTATTGAAAAAAGAAGAGCTTATAGATAAAAATACTAATAATGGCGGAATAATAATAGTTGGATCTCATGTTAATAAAACAAGTTTGCAGCTTGAAAAGCTTAAAGAGATAAAAGAAGGCATAGAATATATAGAGTTTAATCAGCATTTGGTATTGGAAGAAGGCGGACTTGAAAGAGAAGCTAATAGAGTTATAAATATTACTAATGAGTATATAGAAAATGGAAAGACTGTTGTAATATATACAAATAGAAAAAGACTTGATATAAATACAGGAAATAAGGAAGATGAATTAAAAATAGCTTCTCAAATATCTAATTCTTTAACTTCTATATTTTCCAATTTGAAATCTAAACCTAGTTTTATTATTACTAAAGGCGGAATTACATCAAGCAGTATAGGGGTAGATGGATTAAAGGTAAAATGTGCAAAAGTGGCAGGGCAGATATATCCAGGAATACCTGTATGGATAACTGATGAGACAAGTAAATTCCCTAATATGCCTTATATTATATTCCCTGGAAATGTTGGTAAAGATGATACTTTGAAAACAATAGTTGAGGAATTAATAAAAAAATAGATTAAAGGAGAATAGATAATGGCTAAGAATATTGGCTTTATAGGTCTTGGCATAATGGGTAAACATATGTCAAGCAATTTAATAAAAAAAGGATATAATCTTATAGTATATGATAAAGTAGAAGAAGCTATAAAAAATTTAGAAAAACTTGGTGCTAAAGGTGCTGGCTCTTCAAAAGAGGTTGCAAAAGAATGCGATTTAGTTTTTATGATAGTTCCAGACTCATCTCATAGTATGGATGTTATATTTGGAAAAGACGGATTAATTGAAGAACTAAAAAAAGGTTCTACAATTGTAGATATGAGTTCTATATCTCCATTTTATTCAAAAGAGATTGGTAAAAAATGTGAAGAAGCTGGAATTAATTATGTAGATGCTCCTGTTAGCGGAGGAGAGCCTAAGGCTATAACTGGTGAATTATCATTTATGGTTGGGGCAAAAGAAAATGTTTTTAATGATGTAAAAGAATATTTGGAGTGCATGGGTAAAAATATTACTTTAGTTGGAGATATAGGAAGCGGAACAGGAACTAAACTTGCAAATCAGATTATAGTAAATTTAAATATTGCTGCTTTATCTGAGGCTATGATAATAACAAAAAGTTTGAATATAGATCCTTATAAAATGTTAAAAGCAATTACTGGAGGATTAGCAGATAGTTCTGTACTTCAGGCAAAAGCCCCTATGATGATAGAACGTAATTTCAAACCTGGCGGAAGAATAGATATTAATAAAAAAGATATTAAAAATGTACTTGAAACTTCTCATAATTTAAATATTTCATTACCTCTTACATCTTTATTATATGAAATATTCCAAAGTTTAAGTAAATTGGATAAAGAAAAAGAAGATCATAGTGCTATATTAAATTTCTATGAACATATAAACAATATGGATAAATAAAACACATTAAAAAACTTCTTCTATTGTATAAATTATATTTTTATAATAGAAGAAGTTTGTAGTGTAAAAAATAATATAATTTAATTTCAATACAATATAATTACCCGCCCTTTAAGTTTTTAATCCTTTAAATTTTATTGCTTATCTAAAATTAAATTAACTAATATAGAGTATGAATTAGGGATGGAAACAAAGCAAAAGAGTCATTAAATGAAGGTATACTGTATTGTGATAAATGTATAGAGATATATAACAATTACGAATCAATATATGAGATTAGATGATACGCTAAAACTAAACTTGCCAATATTGAGAGAGATAATGTAAATATAGAAAAAGCCTTAGAAGTATATAATGATTGTTTAAAAGATTTTTATAAAACTATAGAATTAAATCCCGAACATTATTATGCTTTAAACAGTATAGGCTACATTAAAAATATATTTAGCAATATTCAAAAAGAAAATATTTCAAATGAAGAATATAAAAAGTTAAAATCTGAAGCTTTAGAAAATTTTGACAAAGCGTACAAAATAGCTAATGATGAATTAAAACCAAAAATGGAAAAGTACTTGATAAAGCTTGCAAAAGAAAATGACACTGTAGGTATAGAGTTCTGTACTAAAAATGGTATTGATTATAGTAAATAAGTTTATGTGTTATTGGCATAAAAAATCAATCATCATAAATATTTTTTCTATGTCCAATATCTATAACTATAATAATTAATTCATTATCAATAATTTTGCTTAGAATTCTATAATCTCCTACTCTATAACGCCAATATTCTTTTAACTCTCCTTTTAGAGATTTACCTTTTATTCTAGGGTTTTCTAATGTTTCTAAATCAGATAAAAAATCTAATATTCTTTTTTGAATATTTTTGTCTAATTTCTCCAATGATTTTTTAGCTGTTTTTGTAATACTTACTTTCATTTTATGTTTAAATCTTTTTTTACTTCATCTATAGAATATACTTCTTCGCCGTTTTTTAATCTTTCTTCTGCTTCCAAAATAATTTTATGATCATAATAATCTTCTAAATATTCTATAATAGCATTTTCTATTAATTTACTTT
Source organism: uncultured Brachyspira sp. (assembly GCA_944392715.1). Classification (GTDB taxonomy): domain Bacteria; phylum Spirochaetota; class Brachyspiria; order Brachyspirales; family Brachyspiraceae; genus Brachyspira. Next base: position 3,356 of record CALXXQ010000143.1, on the reverse strand, counting down.
CTGATATATTTTTTTCTTTAGCAATATTTTCTATATTTTTTTTTAGTGTTAAAGGCAGGTCTAATACCATATTTACCTCCTGAAAATTAAGTATTGAATTCAAAGCAATTTATATTATAATTAATATTACTATAAAGTTCAAGAGGTTAATATGATACAGAAGAATATGAACTTTTAAAATTAATGCTTGAAGATTTAATAATCAGATATGGAAATAAAAAATAAGTATTAATATAATCAGAATATATTTAGATAATTAATATCATACTAGGTTTAAACTAACACACATAAATTAAATATTTTCATTTGAGGAATAAAACTATGAATAAAGAAGAAGCTAAACAAAAAATTGAACAATTAACAGAAACTATTAATTACCATAATAAACTTTATTATACAGATGATAACCCTGAAATAGAAGACTATGAATATGATAAACTTTTTAGGGAATTGGAAAATCTTGAAAGAGAGTTTCCAGAATTAAAAAAAGATGACAGCCCTACTAATAAAGTGGGAGGCACTATATTAGAAAAGTTTGAGAAATTTGAACATCCTATTGCAATGTACTCTCTTTCTAATGTTATGAATGAAGAGGAGTTTTTGGAATTTGATAATAGAATGCAAAAGGATTTGAATGCTAGTAAGATAAAATATACTGTTGAAAATAAATTTGACGGACTTGCTTTAGAGCTTATTTACGAAAAAGGAAAACTTTCTGTTGCTAGTACAAGAGGAGACGGACAGGTTGGGGAGAATGTTACTAATAATGTAAAGATGATGAGTAATGTTCCTAAAAGCATAAAAGAAAAAAAGAAGCTCATTGTAAGAGGCGAAGCATTAATAACAAAAAAAGATTTTGAGGCATTAAATAAAGAGAGAGAAGAGCTTGAAGAGATACCTTTTGCCAATGCTAGAAATGCAGCTTCTGGAGGATTAAGACAATTAGACAGTGCTGAAAGTAAAAAGAGAAGATTAAAATTTTTTGCTTATCAGATTGCCAATTATAAAGATTTTAATTTAACTAATGAATATAAATCAATGGAGTTTTTATCAGAATTAGGATTCACAGTTGAAGGAGTTCATCCAAATATTGATGCTAAAAAAGTATTAGAAACTTATTATGATATACAAGAAAAAAGAAGTAAAATGGATTATGAGATTGACGGACTTGTAATAAAAGTTGATGAAGTTAAGTATCAGGAGAAATTAGGATTTTTATCACGTGCTCCAAGATTTGCAGTGGCATTCAAATTCAAACCTGAAGAAAAAGAGACTATACTAAAAAATATTGAGGTGCAGGTTGGACGTACTGGGGCATTAACACCTGTTGCCAAATTAGAGCCTGTACAAGTTGGAGGAGTTACTGTTTCAAATGTTACGCTTCATAACCCTAATGAGATAAAATCAAAAGATATAAGAATAGGTGATACTGTTGTAGTTATTCGATCTGGAGATGTTATACCAAAGATTACAAGGGTGGTAATGGAAAAGCGTCCTGCAGATAGTAAGAGTTTTGAGTTTCCTAAAAAATGTCCTGTTTGCGGAGGGGACACTGCTGTAACTGACGGCGATGTAATTGTAAGATGTATTAATGAAGAATGTCCAAGCAAGATTACAAGGTATATAGAATATTTTGTTTCAAAACCTGCTATGAATATGGAGAGAATAGGTAAAGAGTGGATTGCAGTATTTACAAAAAGCGGGCTTGTTAAAACTCCTGCTGATCTTTACAAGATAACAAGAGATGATTTATTTAAATTTGAAAGAATGGGGGAAAAATTAGCTTCTTATATGCTTGAATCTATTGAAAACAGTAAAAACACTACTTTAAAAAGATTTATATATTCTTTAGGCATTCGCCAGGTTGGTGAAACTACCGCTGACTTACTTGCTAAATATTTCACATCAATAAATAATTTTAAAAAAGCTACTATTGAAGATTTACAAAATATTGAGGGTATAGGTGAGATAAGTGCCAAAAGTATTTATGATTATCTTCATAATGAAAAGACATTAAAATTGATAGATGACTTACTTGCAGCAGGGGTTGATCCTATATTTGAAAAAGTTGTAACAGTGGAATCTCTTCTCACTGGCAAGAATGTTGTAATAACAGGTTCAATAGAGGGCTTTACTAGGACTTCAGCAAAAGAAACAGCCGAGAGACTTGGAGCAAATGTTCAGTCTGCTGTATCAAAAAACACAGACATTCTAATTGTTGGTGAGAAAGCAGGAAGCAAACTTAAAAAAGCTCAGGATTTGGGAATTCAGATAATGGAAGCTGATGAGTTTATAAAGCTTGCTAATGGATAACACTTGAAATAAAAACAATAAATTATAAATAATAAAGACTGTGAATATTTTTTACAGTCTTTATTTTTTGCATTTTATATAAAAATATTTCATTTATTATTGATATTTAATTATATTTATATATAATATAAAAACATAATTAATGGTATTTTATTTGGTTTATTAAATATGAAAATATATTTAACTAAATTAGGAGGTATTTTATGATTATCAATCCTTTAAGATCACCTATTGAATTGGCTATATTTAAATTAAATGTGAGAAGAAAGATAATAAGGGATAAAATATTTTTGAAGAAATTGTCGGCTAAAATCAATAAGATGACAGACAATCAAAAACAAAATAAACTATTTAAATATCAAAAGAAAACTTATAAAATAGAAGAATGTATTCTTGAAGTAAAAAAAGAGATTAAAAGGCGAGAGGAACAGTTAAAGCTTTTAAATGCTGTACAGTTTGTAACTTGGATTTAAATTTATCAAACTCACGGTGAATAAAATTCTTTATATAATTTAAATGCTATTATTAATTAACTTATATTTATAATTTCACTTTGCGTGAGGTTGTAGATTTAAAATTTAAAATAAACTAGGGTGGGCAGCTATAATAACTGAACAAATTAAAAAGACAAATTAAATTTAAAATACTATAAAATATAAAAAGCCTATAGGGCGGGGAATGTAATTAAATTTTAAAACTTTATTTACATTCCCTGTCCTTTATTTTTATAGCTTTATTAAGATGATATATTTTTAATTGTTTTTATTGCTGAATTAGAAATAATAGCACCCTCCCAAGCTTTAATTAAGTTTATAATTTATTTAACGCACGGTGAGTAAAATTTATATAATACAATAAAATTTTAATTATAGATAAACTTATATTTTTAGCTTTATTAAGCGTGCGAAAAGAAGTCTACAAATTTAAAAAAACATTAGTTCAGTAATCGGTTTAAAATTAAAATCCCAATCACTATTTACTAGTATTGTATGTCCGTCAATATCATCAAAATAAAATGTTATGCAGTTTTTGGAATATATACT
>CALXXQ010000142.1 GCA_944392715.1 uncultured Brachyspira sp. | reverse complement strand
TACTAAACTAACATTAGCTGCTTTTACCATAGCATCTGCTGCCTCTATTGCTGATACCAAACCTTTAGTTTCTATCATACCTAAAGCCATAGAACTTGACATATTATTTACCTCCTAAAATTATATTTGATTGTTTAAAGCTTTTTTTACTTCTACAATGATTTTATTAATAAATTCATCACTGTACATATTATTGTTATTTATTACAGTGCTGTTAATACTTCCATTAGAAAAATCTTTAATGCTTGATATATCATTAACACCATAAGCTATTCTTTTTCTATTGAATAAATGCATAACACTTATATTATCACTTGTAGCATTTCCGCCATAACTTCCGCATCCTAATGTGAATGAAGGAGTCAAAGAAGTGGAATATCCTACAGCTCCCTGACTAGTAGGAGTATTTACTAATAGACGTGAAACAGGCATTATAGAAGCAAAATCAATTATTCTATCTCTATCATTTGCATGTATGGCACAGCTATGTCCCATTCCTGCAAATCTTATTAATTGCAATGCTATATATTTCGCTTCATCTAAATTTTTAGCTTCATAAAATGCCAAAATACAAGTTAATTTTTCTATAGAAAAAGGAAATTTCTTTCCAACACCGCTTTCAGGTGCAATCAAAACTCTTGTATAATCTGGAACTTTTATTCCTGCCATATCAGCCAAAGTTTTTCCATCAAGTCCTACTATAGCAGGGTTAAATGCTCCTGTAGGACCTACTAATATTTTTTCAACTTTCTTTTTCTCTTCTTCATTAAGAATATATCCGCCCTGTCTTACACACTCTTTTTTTACAGCATCTAAAACAGATGAATGAGCGATAATTGATTGTTCTGAAGCACAAATAGTACCATTATCAAAAGTTTTACTGCAAAAAATATCAGCAACAGCTTTCTCGACATTTGCAGTTTTATCAATATATGCAGGTACATTGCCAGGTCCAACCCCTAAAGCAGGTTTACCAGAACTATAAGCACTCTTAACCATAGCAGAACCGCCTGTAGCTAATATTATTGCTACTTTATTATGCTTCATTAATTCTGATGTAGCTTCCATTGTAGGATTGGATATACATCCAACCAAATTATGATCTACTCCTAATTTGTTCAATTCATTTTTAATTATTTCTACAGTTTTTAATATACATTCCAAAGCTCTTGGATGAGGACTAAAAACTATAGCATTTCCAGCTTTCAAAGATATTAATGTTTTAAATATTACTGTAGATGTAGGATTTGTAGTTGGTATTATACCTGCAACAACTCCCATAGGTACAGCTACTTCATATATCTTATTATTATCATCGAAATTTATTATACCTCTAGTTTTCATATTTTTCATATAATCATTTAATATTTCACTAGCAAGTATATTTTTTATTTTCTTATCTTCCCATCTTCCAAATTTTGTAGTTTCAGATGCCAATTTACCTAAATATTCAGCATTTTCACGAAGCACCCTAGCAAGAGAATCGACTATTTTATTTGTTTTTTCCTGATCAAATTTCTCAAATCTTTTTTGTGCTTCATAAGCTTTTTCTACTAAATCTCTAGTTTCTTGTATGGAGATAAGATCAATATCTTTAACCATTTCCATATAGTATCCTCTTTAATCTGCTATTTTTTCTTTTTTCTTTTTCTAGAAACTTTTTTATCAGCAACATTATCAAATAAATTCTCACTAGAATCACTACTATTCATATCATTAATTTCCATTTCTGAATTAGTATTTAACTCATAATTAGATTCTATATTATTATTATCCAATACCTGATTAGTTTCTATACTATCCGATACATTATCAATATTTACTTTATTATTAATACTATTGGAAGAAAATTTTTCTTTTTTAATATCATTTGAATTATTTTCAAAAAGTATATTAAAAACTTCTTCACTTAATCTAGCTATAACATGACTTGTCAAAACAACACCAACCTTTTCAGAAGCAGCAACTGCGCAATCAACAGCTACTCTGACAGATGCTACATCTCCATAAAAACTAGCAGTTACTATACCCCCACCTACATAAGTTATAATAGGTGAAGATATATTACTAGATTTTAAAGCAGCATCCAAAGCCTCTATCACTGCTACATCACCATAAGTTTCTATCATTCCTATAGCATATTCCATATAATAAAATCCTAATATTAAAACAATGTTGGATTAGCACATACAGATCTAACAGCTTCAGCAAACGCCATACATGCAGCCTTACAAGCAGATTGTTCTCCTGTTAAAAAGGCAGATGCAAAGTTAGTTTCTGAAGGAGGAGGACCAAATACAGCTAATTTAACATCAGCTGCTTTTAATGCCGCATCTATAGCATACATAGCTTCAAGAGGAGGAGCAACCAAATATGCTAAAGGAGAACCTAAAGCTATACCTGCCTGTTCTGATAAATAGCTTCCTGTTCTTGAAACAGTATATGCATAATAAGCAACTGAATCATCCTCATTAGCTGACATAAAAGTAGCATCTTCTGAATTAATAAAATCTATTGCAGCATTTAATCCGCTTCTAACTTCTGCTGGAGAAGGTCCTGCTAATATACCTATGAATTCTCCTGCATATTTCTGACTTGCATTAGATGCACCAGCATACATTGAACGAGCATAAGCAACTCTTACATCAGCTTTTTTTGTAGCTTCATCTATAGCTGTATATCCAACATCATCGCAATCTGTAGTAATTAATCCTAAGCTTTTAAAATTTCCATCAAGCTTGAATTGTTCAGCCATAGCTCTATCAACATTAGTTATCATTTTAGCTGCTAGTATATTAACTTTTATCTTATCGCCTGTCATAAAAAACTCCTTATTTTAAATCTATACCACTAACTTTTTGATCTAACATTTTCTTGATAAGATCGGCTATATAAGCACCAGCCTCTAATGCAGGCATACCGCCTGAATGTATATTAGAAACAACAGTTCTTCTACTTTCAGCCATACCTATAGTAGGTCTATAAGCCATATAGCAGCTCATACTTTCATCTGTTATCAAACCAGGTCTTTCACCTATCAAAGTACAAACAACATCTGCATCTAATAACTCACCTATCTCATCCATTACTCCAACTCTTCCGTATCTAACAAAAAATGGAGTACCTATAGTCAAATTATATGATTTTAAAGCCTGTTCTATAGACTGCAAAGTTGTTTTTGCATTTGTCATTACAGCCATAGAAGATAAACCATCAGCTACATATATTTCTATTTTTGGACTTTTCTGACATCTTTCCTGAACTATTTTTACACCTTCTTCATTAAGTCTTCTGCCAAGATCAGGGCGTGTTAAGAAAACATCTTTACTTGTACATCTAGTCTGAACAGACCACCATCCATTTTCTTTTACAAACTCTTCAGGAACATCTTTAAATACTGTATCCTGAGCTGTAGCATGGTCTGCTCTAAATCTAAGCATAGTTCTAGTAGTATATCTAGGACCTGATCTCCAAATACCTATTCTACCAGGAGTAGCCTGCTTAAGTTTCATATACATATCCAAATTTTGAGGATTAGGAACTCTCATTTCCTTTCTAAAATCCATGTCACCTAAATCTTCTAAAGATGAATCATCTACAAATGATGCATTAGATGATTTTCTATTATCATTAGATGCAGAATTTTTGGATATATTGTTAATATCCATATTGGATAATACTTTTTTTATTAATAATTCAAGTTCTGCTTCTTGCATATTCTAAACTCCTATATATTATTATTTCATAAATATAGATGCATCGCCAGCCATATCTGTAAGTCTGCCGTTTTTCCATATACCCATATTTTCAAGCCATTCTTCAAATTCTTTTATAGGTTTTAAACCTAAAAGCTGTCTTAAAGTTGGCGCTTCATGATAACCTGTACATTGATAATTTAACATTACATCATCACCAGCAGGTATTCCCATAAAATAGTTACATCCTGCAGCTGATAATAATACAGCTAAATTTTCTATATCATTTTGATCTGCTTTCATATGGTTAGTATAGCAGGCATCACAGCCCATAGAAATTCCAGTAAGTTTACCCATGAAATGATCCTCAAGACCAGCTCTAATAACTTGCTTAGAATTGTAAAGATATTCAGGACCTATAAATCCTACTACTGTATTTACTAAAAATGGATTGTATTTCTTAGCAAAACCATAACATCTTGCTTCCATTGTAACTTGGTCAGCTCCATGGTTAGATTCAGAAGAAGCTTCAGAACCCTGTCCTGTCTCAAAATATAACACATTAGGACCAGCGGCTGTACCATAATGCAAAGCAACATCTAAAGCTTCTGATATTAAATCTCCGTTTATACCAAAAGCCTCATTACCTTTCTGGCTTCCTGCAATACTTTGGAATATTAAATCTGAAGGCGCTCCCTTCTTAATTGCCTCAATTTGAGTAGTAACATGCGCCAAAACACATACTTGTGTAGGGATTTTAAACTTATTTTTAAGATCTGTAAAGGCATTTAAAACTCTTGTTACACTTTCTACAGAATCATTTACTGGGTTTAATCCTATAACAGCATCACCTACTCCATAACTAAGACCTTCCATAGTAGAAACTATAATACCGTCTACATCATCTGTAGGGTGGTTTGGCTGAAGTCTAAAAGAGAGTGTTCCATCTTGACCAATAGTAGTATTACAATGTGCTGTTATTCTTATTTTTGAAGCTGCATATATCAAATCTAAATTTGACATAAGTTTGCATACTCCAGCTACAACCTCACTAGTAATTCCTCTACTAACTCTCTTTATCATTTCCCCTGTTGTATGATTAGATAATATCCACTCTCTGAAATCAGACATAGTCCAATTTTTTATCTCATCATAAATTCTCTCATTAACCTGATCTTGTATTATACGAGTTACTTCATCTTCCTCATAAGATACAACAGGATTATTCCTAATATCAGCTATAGTTAAATTAGCTAAAACTTCTTTAGCAGCTACTCTTTCCTTAGAAGTTTCAGCACATAAACCAACTAAGCTATCACCTGATCTTTCCTCATTAGCTTTACCTAACACTTCTTTTAAATCTTTGAATTGATACACAGTGTTAAGAAGTTTAGTTTTCAACCTCATCTATTTATCTCCAAAAGAATATTTAGTAGAAAGTAGTATTTTCTACTAAGTAAAGTATAATATATTAAAAACTAAAAATCAACACCAAGCTTTGCAATATAATAAAAAAAATAGTAAAAAAGAATACTATAGATTAAAAATTAAAATATAAAATATAAAATAATATTAAGTTTTAAATGTTTTAGATTGCATAAAACTGCTCCCGAGTTTTTTTACAATTAAGGAATATCCTGACTTATGGCTATCTACGCTTTACCTTCTCACTAAATAATTAGCAATGGTTTTCAATACCATAGATTTGATATTGAAAAAAAGTTTCGTTACCAAACACAGTGACGGGCTCGTATAGGATTCTAACCTATTTCCTCCTTTTGCATTACGGTATATAGTATATTATATATACTATAAAAAATCAATACTTTTATAAAAAAACTAAATATTTTTCATAATAATATTTTACCATTTTTCTAATGATTTACGCATATACTCTACAACATTTATATCGTATATACTATTCAATAATGAAATGTCAAAATCAGATATATCTCCGAAATACATAGAACTTCCATTTTTCAAAACTAATAATTTATCAGCAAAATTTAATACAGAATTTATATCATGTAAAACGGCAATGATACATCTAATACCATTTTTAAGCCAATATTTCAAATTATAAACTAATTCTATCTGACTATTTAAATCTAAATGATTAGTAGGTTCGTCCATTAATATAATACTTGGATTTTGAACCAAGGTTCTTGCTAAAAAAACCCTTTGCAATTCTCCTCCTGAAAGTTCTGTTATTAATTTGTCTTTTAAATGAGTTATTTTTAATTTTTCCATATAATAAATAACAAATTCTTTATCTTCTTTACTTGGAATAGATAATAATTTATCCTTATAATTAAAATATCTTCCCATCATTATAGTATCATAAGCAGTATATCCAAAATATATCGTAGACATTTGACTCATTATCGCTATAGTTTTATAAGCATCAATATTTCTTATATCTTGATTATTAATAAGTATTTCACCTTCAAAATCTATTATTTTGCATAAAGATTTTAGTAAAGTACTTTTTCCGCACCCATTAGGACCTATAATACATAAGCTTTCATTAGAATTTACATCAAAAGATATATTCTTTAAAACTTCTTTTTTACTAGTATAACTTAAAGATAAATTTTTAACTTCAACCATCTTACTCATAATAAATTATCACCCTTTCATACTGCTGCTTGATATAAATACATATAAAAAGAAAGGAGCACCTATAACAGCTGTAACTATTCCTATAGGTATATTAGAACCTGAAACTATAATCCTTGAAAATATATCTGAAATATTTAAAAGTAATGCCCCAATTAATGCCGACATAGGCAAAACAATTATATGCTTGGCTCCAAATATTTTTCTAGCTATATGAGGAGATACTAAATCAACAAACCCTATTATCCCTGTAAATGCTACCAAAACTGCTGTTACAAATGATGATATCAGTATAAAGAATATTCTCATATTTTTAACATTAACGCCGAGAGATAAACTAGTCTCATCTCCAAAAGTCATTATATCAAGAACATTAGAATATTTCATAAGTATAAGCAAAAATATTAAAGTGATAAAAATAATTATTAAAATATCCAATTTATTTCTAACAAATAAACTTCCAAGCTGCCAAAGTATTATTTGATTAGAATATTTTGGAAACATATATGACAAAAAACTCATTACCGAACTTAAAAATAATGATATGACTATACCAGCAAGTATTATAGAATTATTGCTCATATATTTATCTATTCTATTTGAAATAAATAATATAAATAATATAGTAATAAATGCAAATAACATAGATATACCTATAAAAAAATACTGATTAAAAGAAATTTGCATAATTATAAGTAAAGTAGCTCCAAGACCTGCTCCTGATGATATACCCAAATTATATGCAGATGCTAAAGGATTTCTAAGTATTGATTGTATAACCACTCCTGTCATAGATAATGAAGCACCTACAAATAAAGATAATATGGAATGCTGAAGTCTAATATTAATAATATCAGAATTTATTCTATCTATATTTATTATTTCAATATTAAAAAATTTATAAATTAATATGTAAGCTATTTCTTTTGGAGATATAAATACACTGCCAATACATATTGATAATATAGTTGAAGCAATTACCAATAATAAAATTACTATAATTTTTTTTATCATTATGATCAATTCCTAATTATTTCAACATCTTTATATTCATTAGGATAAACGTATTTTGCCATATCAAATAATGCATATATAATATTATGAGTAGGAAGAGAACCAGAAATTAAATAATATACATCTTTATTCTTTATAGCATTTATATTTTTCCAAGATTCTCGGCTTAATATTTCATCTGTAGGATTATTAATATAATGCGCACTAGTAAATATTATATCAGGATTTGAAAATATTACATTTTCTTCGGTTGTAGTTATCCAAGAGTTTCTATTTGAAAATATATTTACTGCCCCTATAATATTTATCATATCATCTAAATAAACATTTGTTCCGAATGTGTACAAATTAGGCAAAGCTGCTATTTCAAAATATATTTTCTTCTTATTTGTTATTGTACTTCCTATTGATTTTATCTTTTCTATATTAATATCCATTGTATTTATAATATTAGAAGCTGCATCTGATTTATTTAGAACAGAGCCTATAAAAGATATATCATCTTCTATAGATTTAATAGTATAACTATTTGGTATTACTGCCACACATATATCTGAACCTTTTATAGAATCAAGTGAATTTTTACCGCCGAATACGCTAAATGTATTAACAAATAGTATATCAGGTTTAATAGAAAGCATCTTCTCAGAATCAGGATTTAACATATCAAAAATCAGTAAATTTGTAACATCTATATTGTTAGTTTGCAAAATTTCTTTAGAAGTGGAATCTGAAGCAATTATTTTATCTGCAAGCCCTAAAGCTAATATAATATCTGTAATAGAAGGAGATAAGCAGGCTATATTTTCTATTTTATCTGGTAAAACTATACTATTTCCTGCCCTATCTTTAATAGATTTATTTTCATTTTCTGTTTTAGAATTATTGCATGATAATATAAATAGTAAAAAACAAATTATTAAGGCATATAATTTAATATTTTTCATAAAATCTTCTCAAATTTAGAATAAAAAATTTTAATATTTTATCATTGCAATTATAAAGTTAAAAAACTATATTGTCAATTAAATAATCATAAAACTTATTTAATATAAATTTAAATACTAAAAATATATAAATTAATTATTACTAATTGATGAATCATTTATAATAATGTCTGATAATTCATTAGATAAATTTTCCATAAATAATATTCTAGCATTTACTGTATTTACAAAATAATTATAAAAAACAACTGTAGGAATAGCAATAATAAGTCCAGCAGCAGTAGTAAGCAATGCATTAGCAATACCAGAAGCCAAAGCATTAGGATTTCCGCTTCCAACTACAGATATAACACCAAAAGACTGTATCATACCAAGTATAGTACCTAAAAGTCCGAGTAATGGTGCTATTGTAGATATAGTAGATAAAGCAGAAATGAATCTTTCAAGTCTTGGAAGTTCTTTATTGGAAGCACTTTGCATAGATTCCTTAGGAGTATCTTTATTATTCAGTCCAGCAGAGATTATATTTGCTAAAGGGGATTTTACACTATCACATAATGCAATAGCTGCTTTTATTTCATTATCCTTTACTAGAGAAAGAAGTTTAGGTGCTAATGAATTATCTTGAGATTTTATTCTAGTAAAATAAATAAATCTATCAACTATTATTGTTAATCCCAATATTGAAGATATAAGAAGACCTATCCAGCAAACCATCATAGCAGAATTTAAAAGAGTATCTGAACCAAATATATTATCCATTATTTTAATGCCTCAATCAAATATCATTATTTATTAAAACATTATAATTGTAAGAATATAAAAAATCAATATTTTAAAATATATTTTAAAAATAAATATAAAATTACTTGACATTTTTTATTATTTATCATAATATTATTGTCAATAGTAAATGATTTAGGAAAAAATAAAAATGTATAGCTTAATTTCAATCAATTACAATTTATTTTTCAATAATTCTTCAAGGCGTTAAGCCTCTAATTCTCTTTTCAATAAATTTAATTTCATAAAAAAATAAAAACAAAATAAAGTATTATTCATTAATATATTATAGGAGTATTGTATTATGGTAAAAGTATCCGTTATAGGTGCAACAGGATATGCAGGAGCAGAATTAATTAGATTATTGCTATCTCATAGTAAAGTAGAATTAAAAAATATCTCTTCAAAAAGTTTTGTAGGAAAAAATATAAATGAAATATATCCTAATTTAAATAAAAATTTAGATAAATTATTATTAGATGAAAATGAAATATTTGAAGATACAGATGTTGTATTTGCATCATTGCCTGCGGGTTTAAGTGATGATATTGCAAATAAATGTTTTGAAAAAAATATTTTGTTTATAGATTTAGGTGCTGATTTCAGATTGGACGATGAAGAAGATTATAAAAATTGGTATGGCAAAGAATATAAATATAAAAATCTTCATAAAGAGGCGATATATTCAATACCTGAAATAATTAAATATGATAATGTATATAATAAAAAAGAACTAAAGAATGCAAAAATAATAGGAAATCCAGGCTGCTACCCTACTTCTATAGGATTAGCATTGGCACCTGCTTTGGTAAATAAATTAATAATCAAAGATGATATTATAATCGATTCTAAATCAGGTGCTACAGGTGCAGGACGCGAATTAAAATTAAATACTCATTATACAGAATGTAATGAGGCATTTGCTCCTTATAAAATTGCCGAGCATAGACATACACCAGAAATAGAACAGACATTATCAAATATATACGGAGAAGATATAAAAGTTACTTTTGTTCCTCATTTGCTTCCATTAAATAGAGGAATAGTTTCAACAATATATGCCAAATTAGAAAATAAAAATATTAAATTAGAAGATATACATAATACTTATAAAGAGT
>CALXXQ010000141.1 GCA_944392715.1 uncultured Brachyspira sp. | reverse complement strand
TTTATTTTTTGTTTTACTAATAATTTCTACTATCTTTTTTTTCTGTTGTGTATTATACTGTTTCATAGGTATTCCTTTTGGTTTATTTGTAGCAATTATAAATTATAAGGAATACCATCTTTTTTTTATTCTAAATTTGTGCAATATCTATGGCTCTTAAACATAAATATATAAAGTTTTCTTTAATAAAATTTTTTTAAAAAAAACACTTGCTATTTTTTTTCTTTATGGTATAATACTATCCATATTATTAATTGATGATTTAAAGGGCCTGTAGCTCAGATGGCTAGAGCGTTCGACTGATAATCGAAAGGTCGGTGGTTCAATTCCTCCCAGGCCCACACGCTCAGGTCTTATTAAATATATTCGGGGGTTTAGCTCAGTTTGGGAGAGCGACTGCCTTGCACGCAGTAGGTCGTGGGTTCGATCCCCATAACCTCCACATTAATTAAAAAACTATTCTTAAATAAATTATTTGAGAATAGTTTTTATTTTTTAACTATAAATAATTTTTCTCCGATAATAAATTTCAAGGAGGATTTTCTCTATGAAAAATATTATGCTTATATCATTAATAATTATATCTATGATTTTGATATCATTCAATAAACTTTATCCATTAAACCAAGATGAAGAAACTTTTTTAGATGCTGCTATATTTGGGGATGAAGATGTGATAAAAAAAATTTTAGATAAAAATATTAATGTTAATATACAAGATGATGTAGGAAATACTGCTCTAATATTAGCATGTATGGAAGGGCATATTAAAGTTGTAGAACTTCTAGTTAATGCCAATGCTGATAAATCAATAGTAAATAAATATGGAAATAATGCTCTATTTTATGCTAAACAAAAAAATTATGCTGATATAATAAAAATGATAGAATAATATTATAATATTATTTTTTGCTATGCTCATCTACTATAATTACTATTTCATGATCTTTATCTATTTTATAATCAAATTTAGGATTTAAAATTATTTCTGATTTTAATTTTATTCCTATAGCAACTATATTTTTTTCAAGAAGATTTGAATATATTTCATAAAAAGTCATACTCTCATGATTATTAAAATATTTTTCATAAGGAATCATAATAATATCATTTCCATTTTTAGTAAGTAAATCATTAAATACATAAAGCAAATCAGAATTATTAGAAGCTGTTGCCATAAGCATACCTATTAATTTACCGCTTACTATAAAATCTCTTATATCATTAGAATCTATTAGATTTCTATTTTCTATTGAATTCATAAGAGAAAGAATAGGTATATCATAATTATCTTTATTGTATTTAACTATTCTTCTTATTATTAAAAGTATATTAATGGCTTTAATATCTGTCTCTTCGGTTTCTGATATTAATACTATTTTTGTTATTTTATTATTATCTATTTTGGAAGCAATAAATTCTTTTTTCAAATCAGCATTTTCTATTTCATCATAATAAAGCTTTACTATTTTTTCTTCTTCCGTATACTGCGATATTTCTTTGATAATTTCATTTTCTTTTTTCTTATCCAATATCAATAAAACTTTATGGTCATATATCATTTTATCAGACATATGAATAGTTGTATCTATATTTTTTATGCTGTCATCTTTTTTATATAGTACTACTAATTTATCATTTAATTTTACTTCTTTATCATAACTAGGTATTAATAGAGTTTTATTTATTTTATCTATTTTTTCATGTTTTTTATATTCTTCATGTACTATACCCATTAATATTTCTTTTTTATTTATATAAATAGATGATAAATCTTTAAATGTTTTATTTTGTATATTATTATTTTCTATTTTTATATCTATTCCGCTTACATCAAATAATTCCTGATATATACTGCTTAATCCTGTATAAGTAATGCTTTGTCCTATTAACTTATATAATATTTCATATTTATAAATTATATGTATATCAAATAATTCACTGTCATTTATTGATTCTATTATTTCTATGCTTTCTTTTCTATTTACTAAAATACATATATCAAGTTTTCTAATATTAGGTTTTTCTTTTAATATCTTTTTTAATGATAATAAAATCTTTAAAGACTGAGTATCATCATCATTAACTATACTGATGCTATAAGCCCTTTCTATATTAAGCAGCTGTAAATTCTCAAATATACTAGGATTTCCCTGTCTTATTACTATATTAGTTCTTTTATAGTTTTTGAAAAAAGAAATTCTTTTTTTTACATTATAAGGATCTTCTTCAGAAAGCAGAACTATATTTTTTGCTCTTCCAGACATAAACTCATTTATAATAGTTAAAACTTCTTCCCCATATCCTAATATAATAGAGTGGTTTCTCTCCATTATAAATGAATTTCCTTTACTTAGATTTAATATTCTCTCTTGCAATGAATTATTAATCATAGCAATTAAAAGACCCCATCCGCAAACTCCAAAGAAAGTTACTGCCAAAAAAGTTATAACAATGCCATTGAAACCTCTATCATCCTGGGCTGCCGATATATTACCTGTGTCTATAAATTGCATTAAACTATCCCAAAATCCTTCTAAAACAGGGTAGTTAAATACTATTTTCATAAATAAAGATACAATTAATAATACAGATACTATTACAATTATCAGTACCATTAATTGATATAGTAATCCTTTATTAAATAATCTATCTATTCTATATTTTAAATATTTTAGAAGCTTTTTAAAAAACATAATAAATCCTATAAAAATATTACTATGTATCATACATTATACTTATATAGTATATATATTATGCATAAAATGTAAATAATATAATATTAAAAAATTAATTCTTCATTTTCTTCTTCTAAAATATAGTTTGTTATTATTATAATTTCATCTTTATTATCAAGCATACATTCACTATTTGGATTTAAAATAACATCATTATATCTTTTTATGCCAATTATCACTATTTTTTTCTTTAATAGGATAAAATAAACATCTTTGAAACTTTTAGATTCATCAAAATAATCTGAGTATGGAGACATTATAATATCTTTTCCATTTCTGCTTAATAGACCATAAAAAATATATAAAATATTTGAACTCAAAGAAGCCTGAGCCATAAGCATACCTATTAATTTACCGCTTACTATAAAATCTCTCACATCATCTGAATATATGAGATTTCTTTTTTGTATAGAATTTAATAAAGATAATATAGCTATATTCAATTTTTCTTTTTTTATAATTTCTCTTATAATTAAAAGTATATTAATGCTTTTTACATCTGTAATATTATCTTCAGATATTAAAACAACTTTTGTTATATTTTCATTTTTTAGTTTTTCAAACATAAATTTATATTTATTTTTTGTAGATTTTATTAAATCATAACTTAACATAACTATATTATGATTTTCTATATATTCAGATATTTCTTTTATAATCTCATCATATCTTTTATCTTCGCATATTAATAGAATATTATTTTTATATTTTATAATATTAGGTTTTATATTCGGATATTCTTTTATAGGGGATTCATTATCATTTTTTGATAGTATTACTAATCTATTTTCTTTTTTAATATTATAATCATAATTAGGTATAAGCAATTGACTTCTATCTTCTTTAGTCATTCCAAGGAGAATTATACCTTTATCTAAATACTTCAAAGCAGCTTCTTCAAATTTAGTATTATCAAAATCATGATCTTTTTCTATACAAAATATATTTCCATCATTAGAAAATAAATCCTCATAAACATTACTTAGTCCTGTATAAATAATGCTTTGTGCTATAAGTTTATAAAGTATTTCATATTTATAAATTATATGTATAACGAAATTCTTATCTTCAATTGATTTTATTATTTCAATAGTATCTTCTTCATGCACCAATACGCATATATTAATTTTATTATCTATTTTATGTTCATCAATTTCTTCTATAATTTTTTTTAAAGCTAGAAGTATATTTAAAGATTCTGTATCATCATTATTTATTATTGATATGCTTGATGATTTTGCTATATTAAGTAATTTAATATTTTCAATTCTGCTTGTACTTCCTTCTCTTATTATTATATTAGTTTTTTTATATCCTTTTATGAATGAAACTCTTTTTCTAATAATATCAACATTATGTTCAGAAAGTATAACTATTGTTTTTACTTTGGCTTTAATAAACTCTTCTACTATAGTTAAAGCCTCTTCTCCATATCCTAAAATAATAGCATGATTTTTTTCCATTATAAAAGCATTGCCCTTACTTAAATTATTTATCCTGTCTTGCAAAGCTTTATTAATCATAGCAATTAAAGAACCCCATCCGCATACACCAACAAAAGTAACCAATAAGAAAGTAATTACAACCCCCTTATTTCCCTCTACAGATGATATGTTTCCAGTATCTATAAACTGCATTAAACTATCCCAAAAAGCATCTTTAGGAGGATAATTAAAAAACACTATTATAAATATTGATACCACTAAAAGAAGAATTATTATTGCAAATACTAAAAGCATTAATTGATAAAAAAGCCCTCTATTAAGCATTCTATCAATACTATATTTTATATATTTTGGTATATCTCTTATCATAAAAATACCCGCAAATTTTTATATAAAAGATTATACTAGAGTAAATTAAAATTGCAAAATATTTTTATAAAAATATTATTATTTAAAGAATTAATATCATATTTGATTATGACAAATGATTTTATTGCTTAGCACTTTTATTTTTATTATATTTTTTATTTAAAACCCTAGAAGAACAATCTAAACTATAATCAGCAAAATCCTGTTTATCTTTCATATAATAAGCAAGCCCTGCAACCATAGCAGCATTATCCGTTGTATATTTAAGAGCGGGCAAATAGCATTCAAAGTCTTTAGAGTTTCCAAACCTATCTCTTAAATAACTATTACAAGCAACTCCTCCTGATAATGTAACTCTTTTTATACCGCTTTTTTCAACATATTTCAAGGTTTTAATATATAATGGTTCTATAGCACTTATTTGAAAAGCTGCTGCTATATTTTCATTAGTTGCTTCATAGCCTTCTTTAAGATATTTTTTTGTAGAGTAAACGCATGCTGTTTTAAGTCCGCTATATGAAAAATTAAATTCATCTATGCCGTTTAATAATACAATAGGATATTTTATAGCTTCTTTATTTCCTTCTTTGGCTAATCTGTCTATTATTGGTCCGCCAGGATAACCTAGATTTAAAAATTTTGAAACTTTATCATAAGCTTCGCCAACAGCATCATCTAAAGTAGTTCCTATTACTTTATATTCACCATAATCATGAACTTCTGTTATTATAGTATGTCCTCCTGATACAACTAATGCTATATAAGGAAACTCTATATTATTTGTAAGATGAGGGGAATAAATATGTGCTGCTATATGGTCTAGAGCTAATAATGGCTTATTTAGAGAAAATGCTAATGCCTTTGCACTTGAAACCCCAACTAAAAGCGAGCCTAAAAGTCCTGGTCTATTTGTAACAGCAAATAAATCTATATCATCTAAAGTGGTATTTGAATCTTTTAATGCTTTATCTATTACAAAAAGTATAGCTTCTAAATGTTTTCTTGCTGCAATTTCTGGTACTACGCCTTGAAATTCTTTATGTGCATCTATTGATGAACTTAATACCGAAGATAGAACATTATTTCCATTTTCAACTATGGAAGCAGAAGTATCATCGCATGAAGTATCTATACCTAATATTTTCATTTTATCTCCATATCTAATTTATTCTATTTTATATAAAAATTATTACGAAAATGCTTGTATAATATATATTTTTTTATATTATTTGTAAATAGTTTATTTTTATTAATTTATAAAACATATATAGAGAGTAAAGCATGAAAGATAATAATAAAATATTTGATTATATTACTGAAAATGATAATACTAAAAGAGTGAAAATAATGCATTCCATAAGAGGTAATGATCAGAATTTTGGTGAAATGCCTCCTATAGATTTAGAAATAGATTTAAATAAAGAATATAAAAATGAAAAAGTAAATGAAGTTGATAATGTTATAAAAAAATTAAAGAATATTATTTTAGCAAAGTTTAAAGAAAAAAATATTACAAAAGACGATAAAATAGTTCTTTATGCAATAGCTCCTAATAGCATACTTGTATCTATTGCCTATATATTAGAAAAATACGAATATAATTTTACTTTCCTCCCAAAACCAAAGGATTCATTATCTTAGGGTTTTAAAGATGTAGATATAGATGATCCTGAATTAAAAAGTTTTATAGAAAGCAAATCTAATATTATGAGAATAGATAATATAAATGCTCCTATAGGTATAATATTATCAGGAGAATCTAATATTGATAATATTGATCAAGTTTATAAAGATGATAAAAATTTGATAATTAATAAAGGCTTTGATTATTCATACAGCAATATTATTACAATAACACATCAGATAATATTAGAAGAGTATTCACATAAAAGTTTATTAAATAAAAAATGCTATGATTTATTCACTAAAAAAATAGATGAAATTTTTAATGATATTTTAAAATATAAAAATTTAGAAGAGATTCATATATTAAGTTCTATACCTGCTAATGGATTATTATATGTAGGACAAAAAATTGCTAATTATAGATATGATCATTTAAAATTTTATATATATAATTATAGCAGTGATAATAATAGATATGAACTTGGAGCTATACTCAATACTAATCTATTTGAAGGGCTATAATATATTTTTTTAATTATTATTTTTTATAATTTATTCTTATAAGTTTTAAATCTGCTGATATCATAAATAAACAAGGTAAAAGTATCAATGTTAAAAGAGCAGCAAATAAAAGTCCATAAGCCATAGACATAACCATAGGTACAATTAAATCAGCTCTTCCTCCAATTCCATAAACTGTAGGAAGAAGTCCGAATATTGTAGTAATAGTTGTTAAGAATATTGCTCTGAATCTGTCTCTTGCACCTTCTACAACAGCATTTAGTACATCTTCTTTTGTATGTATATTTCCTTGTTCAAGTATTCTGTTTATCAAGTCTACCATTATAATACCATTATTTACTACTACTCCAGCAAGACCAACTATACCAACAGCTCCCACAAATGACATAGGCATTCTGTGTGCTGCAAATCCAAGTATAACTCCTATTATTCCAAATGGTATAATACCTAAAATCATAAAAGGCTGAACAAATTTATTAAACTGAAGAAGTAGTATTACATATATAGCAATTATAGCAATAACATATCCCCAAGCAATACCTATAATGGAGCCTCTTGTCTCTTTTACTTCTCCTGCAAACTCTACGCTTATATTAGGATATTCTTTTGATATTGAATTAAAATAATCCTGCATTGCATAGGTTACTTGTATAGCAGTATTTTTTCCTTGTTCAATATCTGCTGTCATAGTTATAGATTTCTTTCCATTATAGTGCCTTATACTTGATTGATTATTTGTAATATATATATCTGCTATATCTTTTAATTGTATAAGTCTATTATATGTATTTGGTATATAAAGATTATTAAGTACATTTGTATCATAAGTATACTGTTTATCTAGTCTCACTCTAAAATCTAATTTATTTTCAAACTGCTGAATTGAAGTAGCTACTATTCCAGCATAAGCCGCTCTTAATTCTCTAGCAGCATAGGCAACATTAACCCCAAGTTCTCCCATTCTGTCATAATCAAATATTATTCTTAATTCTTCCTGTCCAATTTTATCATCATCATCATAGTTTATTATGCCGTCCAAACTTAAAAGATGCTCTTTCATTTTATTTTTTACTTCTTTAACCATTGCAGTATCATTTCCTATTATTTTTATATCTACTGCTTTACCTGGGTTTATTGGAAGTTTTGTATTAACTGTAATTAATTCTAATTCATTTTTTATTCCGCTTTTCTCTATGGCAAGATTTAAATCATCTACTATATCATAAGCAATTTTTTTTCTATTGTTGGCAGGAACTAAATATATCATAGTGCCTGCAATATTATCCATCTCTTCAGATACTTCTACGGTATTTTTATCTAATTGTTTTCCTAATAAACTATATACTGCTATTATATCATTGGTATCTATTGTATCATAAATAATATTTTCTACCTGCTGAAGATATTTTTCCGTTTTATATATAGAGCTTCCTATTCCTGTATCAATATTAACAACTATAACATCAGCACTTGTATCATAAACTAAAGTAAATTTTGCAAATATTACCCTTGCTATTAGCAGTGTAATAAGTAATGTAACTATAAAAAATATAAATACAATATATCTGAATTTTAATGTTAATCTTAAAAATTTAACAAAAGGTATTTTTAATTTATCAAATAATTTATCTTTATCAAAATCAAGAGGATTTTTAAAATTAAATCTTTTTCTTTTTTGTATTCCTGTCAATTCTTCTTTTGTTATTAAGTTATTAGGTAAAAGCAGTACAGCCTGAAAAATACTTACAATCAATGCCGCTATAACAACTCTAGGATATTGATTTATTAATCTTCCCATAGTTCCAGTAACGAATATTATAGGAGCGAAAGATGCAACTGTTGTGAGAGTAGAAACAAGCATAGGCATAAATACTTCTCCTACAGCATTCTTTGTAGCATCAAGTCCTTTTATTCCTCTTTGATGATAATTAAAAATATTTTCCGTATCTTCTATTGAGTTGTCAACTATCATACCTAAAACCGTTATGATTCCGCCTAAAGAAATTATATTAAATGTTATTCCAGAGTATGTCATATAAATGAGAGAAACAGAAATAACTATAAGCATTCCTAGCGAAGTAAATATTGCACTTTTAAAATCCAAAAATATTATAAGTATTATAAATATGATTATGAATCCTGTTATAATATTTGAAGAAACAGCATTAAGCAAATCTGTTATAGTTCTAGAATTATCAGCCATAGGAATTATTTCTATATTATTTGGTATAGTTGCTTTATTATTTTCAAAATATTTATTAACATTATCTATAGTCTTTAATATATCAGCATCTTCTTTTTTTATTATATTAATAGAGTATCCATTTTTACTATTAACTCTCATATATACGCTTTTATCAACGAATAATTCTTCAACTCTTGCAACATCTCCAATTCTTATAGGCTGTCCATTGAATATAGAGCGTATAATAACATTTGTAATGGATAATGGATCTTGAAATTGTCCTGTAGTTACAAGAAGTTTATTTTTTTCTTCTAAATCAGCATTTTCATTTGGCTTCATGTTTCCGCTTGTAGAGCGTATATTTCTCAATGATAATGCCTGTATAATTTCTGTTAATGAAGTATAATATTGACTTAATTTATTAGGGTCTGCCAATATTTGTATTTCTGGATCTGTTCTTCCATATACTTCAATATTAGCAACGCCATCTACATATTTTAATTCTTTTTCAAATCTTTTGGATATATCATAAAGCTCTTTTTCGCTTCCTTGCATTCCTTCTTTAAATCTTATGCCTAAATTGTATATTGGAAGTCTGTTTGCATTAGCTTCAAAAATTTTCACTTCTTCAACATCTTTTGATACATTAGGAGCATTTTGAAGACGTCTAAATATTTCATCTTTTACAGGTCTTGAGTCTTTAAGATTCATATCTATTCTTATAGTAAGTATTCCTGCATTTTCTATTATTATAGAATAAAACTCATCAATACCTGCTATTGTTTGAAGTTCATCTTCTATTGGAATCATAGCATACTGCTCAACATCCTCTGGAGAAGCACCAGGATATATAACTTGAACTATCATAACATCAAAGTTAGTTGATGGAAAAGCTTCTTTTTTTATATTAAGGTAGGAGTATATTCCGACAGCTAAAGTTATTAAAATTATAACATTAACTAATAATCTGTTTTTGGCAAATAGTTCTATTATTTTATCCATATTCTAATTCCAATTAATTATCAATTAAAACTAATGAATTATAATCCATTACAGTACTTATTATCATATATTCTAAATTAAGAAGTTCTGCTCTTGCCTGTGCTAAATCAAGTCTTGCATTTATTATTTCATCTATTGGAAGTCTTCCCTGTCTGAATTTGGCATTTTGAGTATTTATTCTTGATACTATAGTATTTACTTCTAATTTTTTATTTTCAAGCATTTTTTTGTATGTTTCAAACTCATCATAATAAGTACCAATTTGAACATCAAAATCTCTATTAACTCTATCAAAATCAGCAGTAACAGCATTTAAAGCAGCATAAGCATCTTCCATTTTAGCTTTAGCATCACGTCCTCCTATAGGATAGGAAAACATAAGCCCTACAAAATAATCAACATTAGTCATAGAAGAAAAAGATTTGAAATATCCGCTATCATCTAAACTTGATAATGATACGCTTCCTACAACTGATAAATCAGGTAATGCATTATTTTTCATTATTGATAAAGCATATTCGCTTCTTAATTTTAATTGATAAGCCATTTGTCCCTGAGCACTTTCCAAAAAAGGTACTATGCTTACTTTGGCATTTATTGAAGTTTCTAATGTCTGATTCCAATCATCTTCATTTGGTATTATATTTTCTTCTGGTATGAAGAATTGAATATTTCTAATTATTTTTTTAAGCATTAATTCAGATTTATCTTTTGCTTCTATATATTTTAAAGTTTGTCTTTTAGCATTTTGATAAGAATCATTATCTATTACTCCGCTTGTATATCTTCTATAAACTTGATTTTCAAATGTTCTTGCTTCTCTTATCATATTATCATATAAAGCTATTAATTTTCTTGCCATTATCCATTGATAATAAATTTTTTGATAAGAAGTTAATACACTATTATCATCTATTATTCTTTTTAATTTTGCTATAGTAAGCTGATATTCTGCATCTTTTATTGGGTATCTGTCTAATTTACCGAAAAAGTCTCTTAATATAGGCTGAGCTATTTGTATTTTTACTGTAGGATAATAGTATTTAAAATCATTTGTACTTAAATTTGGAAGCTTTCCATTTATTGTACCAAAAGGAGTATCAACAGGTAAAGTAATATCTCCAGTTTTAAAATCTCCGAAAAAACTATCATGTTTAATTTCTACAGACCATCTTGTTCCAGAGTAGGGTATAAGTCCGCTGAATCCTGCACCTATTCTAAAACCATTATAATAAAAATCTGATGTAGGTAAAAAATTATATTCATTAAGATGACTTTGCTTTCCTATTGCACCAGCCTGCAAATCAAATTTCACATCTCCTGAACTTTTAGCCTTTGTTAGATTATTTGCAGCATTACTTTCCTGAGAAGCTGTTAATTTCATTTCTGGTATTAGTATTTTTATTCTTTCCATATATTGAGTATAAGGAAGTACAATCATTTCATTAGTCTGAGCAAAAATAAAAAAGTTTAAAAAAATTGAATGCAAAAAAATAATATATATTAATTTCATTAACATTCTCTAACACCTATTGAAATTATTAGTTAATATTTTATTATTTTTACTTTTTATATCAAGTACAAAAAAATTACTATTGTATTATAAACTACATTTTTATTTTTTTGTAAATTATTTTTGATTTTGTATAAAATAAAAAATATAAAAATTGATTAAAGTTGATTTACAATGTATAAATATTTTTATAAAAATTAAAGATTTTATAGTAATAAATAATATTTATTTTAATATAAAAAATCAAGGTGTATTATTTCAAATGATGATGATACAGTTCTTGATAATATTTTAAAATTAAAACTTTATTATGAAGCTGTAATATTATATAATAAATAATTTTCTATTTGTCATTAATATAAATTTTATTATAATTTTAAAGTTTTTGCATATATCAGCCTTTATATATAAGTTTATTTTTTAATTTTAATAAAACATATATACTATCAAGCAGTAAAGCAAATAATATACAGATTAAACAAAATAACTGAAAATTATTAAATATATTAAAAGCAAGAGAATTTTCTGATTCTAATTTTTTTAATGCATTTATAAAATTAATATTGATCACATTGTATGATAATAGCCATAATGATGATGTAATAGCTGATATTATATTAATACCAATAAAGAATGCAGATATTTTTTTATTGTATGTATTTGAAGATATTTTTATAATTTCTCTTGATATAAGCATTAAAATAAATACTATAGGAAACAATATAGTATCTTTTATAATATCTATATTGAAGAATGTAAAATATTCATTATTTATTTTTAATGAAAATATATTTGGAGATAAGAATAAAATAGATAAAAATATAATTGCTGCTGATATTGTAATAATTGAATTATATAAAGTTATTTTTTTATTAGGAGGCTTTGGAAGATTATCAAAATCTATTGCAAAGCTAGAAATATCTATATTCTTATTTGAAATAAATACAAATATTAATGTTATAAATGAAAATGCTAATAATAATGCAGTAAAAATATCACTTGCTATATTAATCAAATTGAAAGCTTCATTATTTATAAATATATTGATTATTGATGAAGCTGCTATTCCAAGCAATGTAGAAGATAAAACAATTTTTAATACAAGTTTATAATATATATAATATGGATATCCTATTAAACATTTATTGTAATCAGTATCATATTTGTAGGCAAGTTCATAGGGATTTCCAATTTCCATTAAAATATTTTTTATATCATTTATTTTATATTCTGAATTTAAAAATCTTTCTTTAATAATATCATCAATAAGAGTTCTTATTTCATTAGAAACATCTTCTTTAATTTTACCAGGCATTGATTTTGTAACAGTATAAATATATCTTTCAATAATATCTTCTGCCTTTTTATTTTCTTTATTTGCAATCATACAAACTCCTAATTAAAATTTATTCATCTATTACTTTATTAACATTAGATGAAAATTCTTTCCAATGATGAATAGCTTTTTTTAAAACTTCTTTTCCATCTTTTGTTATAGAATAATATTTTCTTGGCTTATCTTCTTTGGTATTCCATTCACTTTTTAAAAGCCCTTGATTTTCTAATCTTCTTAAAAGAGGATATAAAGTATTAGCTTCAACAGTGATGCCATTTTCTTTTAATTTAGTTATTAAATTGTATCCATATTCTTCTTTTTTTAATTGACTAAGTACTACTATTATTAATGTACCGCGTCTTAGTTCCTGCATCAAATTTGATACTATATCATCATAATTCAATATTAAATCCTTTATATATTGTTTATAGTATTATACTGTGTAATACACAGTATATCAATACAAAAAAATACTTTTTATTATAAAAAATAAAAAGTATTACACAATTAATTTTCATAATTATATCCCGCTTTCCTACATCACCGAAGGTGCGCAGTGCGCAGTAGGGTATCGAGACTTAAAGATATATAATAAGAATAAAGATCCATCCCGCTTTCCTACATCTAGTAGGGTATCGAGACACATTAGATTTAACACCTAACTTTAATGGATCCCGCTTTCCTACATCTAGTAGGGTATCGAGACAAAAAGGAGTATTTTTTTCTTTTCCTCCATCCCGCTTTCCTACATCTAGTAGGGTATCGAGACCAAAAGATAAAGATGTTAATTTCCATGTATATCCCGCTTTCCTACATCTAGTAGGGTATCGAGACCTATATTCAAGCCATTACTATAAAGTTCCATCCCGCTTTCCTACATCTAGTAGGGTATCGAGACAGCTTTTTTAAGCCTTTATATTTCTTTCACATTAATATGTATTTTACATATATGTATCAAAGAACTTATTAGAAGTATAATATATATTATTATTTTTGCAAGTAAATTTATTAATTTTTTATTAAAATATAAATTATATTTCTATACAAAGTATTTTTTTGTATGTATTTTTTCTATTATTGTATATTTATTCCACACTTTAAAAAAAGTGATTTTTAAAAAAAATTTATTTTCATACATATACTACGTTATTTTTGGCGTTTTTTTTAAAAATTAATCAAATCTTAAAAATATATAATTTATAATTATAAACTTTATTTTTATTCTAATATATGTCATACTATATAAATGAAAAATAACAAAAAAGATTTAAGAATATTAAAAACTGAAAAATTATTAAAAGAATCACTACTTGAACTTTTAAAAACTAATTCATTAAAAGATATAAGCGTAACTGAAATATGCGATAATGCTATGATAAATAGAGTTACATTTTATGATCATTTTAATAATAAAGAAGAATTACTAAACTCAATTATAGAAGATATAAAGCAGGATATTATAAAAGAATTAAAGAAAGATAATTCAATATACGATTTCAAAAAAAATTATAGAAAAATATTAGAAAAAGTTATTAACTATTTTGATGATAATAAACAATATTTCAATGTATCATTAATAGATTATAATAATACTCTTTTATTTGTTTCATCATTATATAAAATATTTACAGACTATTTAGATGAAACTATGAAAACTGATAATATTGAAAATACAAAAATAACATCTCAATTTTTTTCTGGGGCTTTAGTTTCTGTAATATTTTGCTGGGTTAAAGATGATAATAAAATAAAGAAAGAAGATTTACTTAATAATGTATGCCATCTTCTAGAAAAATCATTTAAATAAGAGTTTACATAATATTTTTTTAATTATATATTGATAATAATTATTTTTTATGTATACTATATATAAAAACGGATTATTGGGGTATATTATGATAAATGTTGGAATCATAGGAGCAGGCGGATGGGGACTTGCACTTGCAAATATTTTTTCAGAAAAACATAATGTTAAAGTTTGGGTTCATAGTGAGAGCAGTTATAAATTATTAAGCACTTCACATAGAAATGATAATTATTTAGAGAATATAGAATTAAATAAAGATATAAAATTTACAACAGATATTGGAGAAGCAGTAAATGACAGTGAGATAGTAATAATAGTAACTCCTTCATTTGCTTTTGCTGATGCATGTATAAATATAGAGCCTTATATAAGTAATGATCAAATATTAGTATCTGCAACTAAAGGACTTGATAGAAAAACAGGTAAAACTATGAGCGAAGTTGCAAGAAGCATAATATCAGGAGATTTATCTATATTAACACTTTCAGGACCTTCTCATGCTGAAGAGACTGCTAAGGGAGTACCTACTGCAGTAGTTGTAGGAGGTGAAAAAGGTGTTTCTGAATATGTAAGAGATACATTAACAGTTCCTCCTAAATTTAGAATATATAATTCTACAGACCAAAAAGGGGTAGAAATAGGCGGTGCTTTAAAAAATATTATAGCTATTGCAGGCGGTATAGTTGATGGGCTTAAACTTGGTGATAATACTAAAGCTGCACTTATCACTAGAGGATTACATGAGATAGTAAGATTTGCTTTAAGTAAGGGTGCTAGAATAGATACTATGTATGGACTTTCTGGAATAGGGGATTTAATAGTTACATGTTCAAGCGGACTTAGCAGAAATAATAGATTAGGAAGAGAACTTGCTAAGGGTAAAAAATATCAAGATGTTATAGCTGAAAATCATGGTCAGGTTGCTGAGGGGGTATATGCTACTACTGCAGCTTATGAATATGCTCAGAAAAATAATATTTATATGCCAATCACAGAAGCCATATATAATATACTTTTTAATAATGCGAATATACAGGATACATTAACAGAACTTATGAGTAAAGATGCTAAAAGCGAAGGATTCTTTTAATAAAAAATTGGAGATACAAAATTATATATTGTATCTCCATTATAAAATATAAAAAATATTTAACTTAAATAAGAATCTCTTATTCCTTTCAAATATTTTACAGATCTTTTTAATCCTTCATCTTGGTCTTTTAATAATTTTTCCAAATATTCATTAGAAATTTCATGAGGATAATAATATTCTAAAGGTTTTATTTCATTGTAAGGATAAGGATTAGGATGCACTTTAAAAGCATTTTCTCCAACTTTATCTACACCTCCAACTCCTGGAGCTCTTTTAAATTGAGCACAGTATGGATGACAAGATTCTATATTTATTCTTTTTAATGGTGATTTATGATAAAGAATATCATAGATTTTTTTGATATCCAAATTTCCTTCTCCAATAGGGACACCGCATACAACATATTCATATACATCTTCAGGATCTTCTATAATTATATGATCTTTTGCATGTGTAGTAAAAGTGTATGGTGCCATATTATTAACAGCTTCAATTGGATCTTCCCAAGCCATCATAGAATTACCAAAATCAAATAAAAGACCAATCCAATGACTAGAGAGTTTTTCAACAACCCAAACCAATTCTTTAGAAGTTTCATATTCATGATTTTCTAAAGCTATTTTTATTCTATATTTTTTTAATATAGGTATAATATTTTCTAGTTTTGGTATAGCTTCTTCATATATAGAAGTATCAAAATACTGTCTTACCTTGGCAGGATCATATTTTCCACCAGAACCTGATTCTTCAGATATTATAGGATCTTTAGTTGGTATATATGTTCTGATAACTTCAGCATCTAATATATTAGCTACTTTTAGAACTTTTTCTAAATGATCAAACTCTATACCTTTTGTATCAACTTCTATATATAAACCTAATTTATCGCATAAATCCCTAACTTTTTTTAGATGGTTAATATCATCAGTTTCTAAAGTACCCCAATTAGGATCCAAATTATAATCTTTAATAATATTAATTTGAACTCCATCTAATCCTAGTTCTTTAGTTTTATTAATAAAATCAAATATATTCATTCTTTTATTTTGAAAGAATAAATGATAGCTTTCTGTTTCTAAACCTAATTTCATTTTTGAACTCCTAATTTTTCTTTTTTCTTAATCATTGATAAAAGTAAACTAGATATTAGTATTCCAAGTACAGAGAATCCAGCCATTATAAAAAATACTATACGATATCCAGCAAAACCAGGGTTATTGTCTAATATATTTCCATATAATGCAAAAGCAAACATTTGGGGAGAATAGCCAAATATACAAGCTATAGACATGGCAGCTCCTGATATTTCCCTAGGTACTTTTACTTCATCAATAGGAGCAAAGAATACAGCTCTCATAGAAAATATAATAGCACCATAACTCAATGTTAAAACCATACCTATATAAGGATTAAATTTACTATGCGGAATGAATGTAAATCCTACTATTGCAATAGCTGATAGTAAAAATGCAAATCTTATATATTTAGTAGGTGAGTGGAATACTTTATCTGATAATACACCTCCTATAGGTCCTCCTACAATTTTTAATCCATATTGGTTAATTATACCATAGGCACCAACCAAGGCAACAGGTATACTGTATATATCCTTTAAGAAAGGTATAAAATAAGTTAATCCGCAATATACAGAATATACGCTGAATATAGTTAATGAAACAACCCATATTTCTAAACTTTTTACAGC
>CALXXQ010000140.1 GCA_944392715.1 uncultured Brachyspira sp. | reverse complement strand
TTTATTTTTTGTTTTACTAATAATTTCTACTATCTTTTTTTTCTGTTGTGTATTATACTGTTTCATAGGTATTCCTTTTGGTTTATTTGTAGCAATTATAAATTATAAGGAATACCATCTTTTTTTTTTTTTTTTTTTGTGCAATATCTATGGCTCTTAAACAGTTATTATTATAACAATATATTGCAAATTAATATTAAAAATATTAGAATATATTATAATTATAATTTATGGGATATAAATGAAAATAGCTATACTCGGCGGTACTTTTGATCCTCCTCATTTAGGACATTTAATATTAGCAGATACTGTAATTACAAATTGCAATTATGATAATGTGATATTTATACCAGCGAAAATTCCTCCTCATAAAACTATAAGCGGAGAAGCATCTAATGAAGATAGATTAAATATGCTTAAGCTTTCTATAGAAAATGATGAAAGATTTTTATTAGATGAATATGAATTAAATAATGATTCTGTATCATATACTATAAATACATTAAATTATTTATATGATAATTATAAAAATATAGAAGGTAAAATTGGTCTTATAATAGGAGCTGATTTAATAAAGGATTTTCATAAATGGAGAGAGCCTGAAAGAATATCTGAAATTGCTGATATTATAGTTGTAAATAGAGAGGATAATGATAATTTATATAGAGAGAATATAGAAAAGTATAATATAAAAGTGATAATGGCTCCGCGTATAGATATATCTTCAAGTCTTATAAGAAATAGAATAAAAGAGAAAAAAGGATTTAAATACTTTGTTACAAAAAAAGTATATGATTATATAATAGAAAGAAAATTATATTTAATATAAAAAGGATAGTATATGAAAAATATAATAATATATGCATCTCTATTAATAGCATTTATTTTTATAAATACTTTGCACCCTTATCAAATGTATTTACTTAATGGTCCTACAGGAGTTGGCGGATTGAAAATGATAAATGATTATAAAAATATAGATATAAAAATTATAAACTCTCCTGAAAGTATGCTTTCATCTATAGTAAAAGGAGATGCCGATATTGCTGCAATTCCTGCTAATATGGCCGCTATAATATTTAATAGAGATCTTCAATATAAAGCCATAGCCGTAATATCTGAAACTAAACTTTTCATAGTATCAGCTAATAAAGAAATACAAACTATAAATGACTTGAGAAATAAAACTATTTACTGCGGTTCTAAATTGGCTGCCCCTGATTTGATGCTTCAATATTTAATATCAAAAGAAAAAATTCAAAAAGTTAATATAAATTATTCTTTCAGCAATCCAGATTTGGCAAAAGCAGTAGCTTCAAAGAATGCAGATATAGCAATACTTCCTGAACCTTTTTTATCATCAGCTATGCTTGAAAATAAAGATGTTCATATAGTAGTTGAAATGTCAAAATATATTGAAAATTATCCTGTTGCTTTGCTCATTGCTAAAAATAGTTTTATAAATCAAAATAGATATCTTTTAAAAGAAATTTTAGATGAGTATAAAAAATCTACAGATTATGTTTTGAATAATAAAAATGAAATAGAGAATCTTTTGAAAAAAACTTCTATGATAGTTAATCCTAAGGCTGCTGTTTACGGTTTAAATAGAATGGGTATTACTTTTTATGATGGGGCAAAAATGAAATTTGCTTTAAATAGCTATTATAACTTTATTTATAATTTTGATAAAAAACTTATAGGAGGCAAAATTCCTTCAGATAATTTTTATTATATAAATTGATATTCAAGTAATATAAAGATATGAAAATTATATATACTTGATATTATATGTTTTTATAGTAAAATATATTAAGTTTTTTAACAGATGTCGATATTTTAAAGAATAGTTAAAAATACTTGGAGATAACAATGAAAAAATTTATTTTTATTGCTTTTATATTGCTATTATCTTTACCTTTATTTTCACAAAATAGCATAACATTTCCAAAATACATAGAAAATTTGCAGGAAAAATCCCCTAAAAGAGCTATAGATTGGTTTAAAAAAAATGCCTATTCAGATGAATACGGAGTTAATAGATATGTTTTTGACTTTTATAGAGGTGTAAGCAGATATTTATCATTTGTTAAATTTAGAGCTGCTAGAACAGAAGTTAATAGAGCAGCAAGCGATTTCAGACAGGCTTTAGAATTACCTAATGATCCAGTATACTCTTATAATGATAGAGCTTTTCTATATATAGGAGGAATACTTACAATATTACCAGGCGATAAAGAATTACCTGCCAGAATATTTAAATATTATGCTGATAATTGTAAAACTTCAAATCCTAATTATCCTACAGCAATATATTGGAGTATGTATTTAAGTTATATAACTCCAATGGTTTATGAAACTTATTATGAAACTTTGACTATACTTTCTAAAAATCCTGATAATGTTATATATGATTATTTTACAGGAGAAAATAAAAGTATTAATGAGATGATGAAAAAGTTAAAATCTCCTGATGATATGACTCAAAAAGTTTATGAATGGACTACTTCAAATATGGACGTATATACATTAATAAAAAATTCTATTCCTATACTTCCAGAAGAAGACGGACTTTCTGTATTTACATCTCAAAAATTCAATACTTTTGATAGATATTCTCCAACTAAAGAAATAGATGAAATAGAAAAAGAAATAGAAGAGAAAGAAGAAATTGAAAAAGATTTAGTACAGGCTGATATAGCACCAGAAGAAAAAGAAGAATTGGATAATCTTCAGGATATAGCTAAAAGTTCAGAAACACCTGAAAATATTTCTAATAGAAAAA
Source organism: uncultured Brachyspira sp. (assembly GCA_944392715.1). Taxonomy (GTDB): domain Bacteria; phylum Spirochaetota; class Brachyspiria; order Brachyspirales; family Brachyspiraceae; genus Brachyspira. Next base: position 8,806 of record CALXXQ010000140.1, on the reverse strand, counting down.
TACCTACTGTTGAAAAAGAAGTAGTTGATGAAATAGTTATAGCAGACCCTGAAAAAGTAGAATATAAAACTAATATATTAAGAGGTGCAAAAGAACCTAAAGATATACCTCCTCCAACGAATGTAGAAACAACATCAGAAGTTTTATATCCTCTAACTATTTTAATAGATAAGAATCCTAATAATGGACCTATAAGTGTAGATATAGAAGATTATTCTTTCAATACTGAAATTTCTACTAATTTTGTTATTGAGGTTTCTGAAGGTATGTATGAGGCTTATATATCTTTTGGTGATAAATTATATACAAATAATGTTAAAGTAGAAAAAGATAAATACAATTTGTTTTCTATAATAATACAGGATCAGATTACTCAGACTAATGATACAGAATTGCAAGAAGCTGAAGAGAGTTTAGAGGAGGAAGCAAAAAAAGAAGATGTTTCTTTAACAGTTGAAAAAGAGAATACTCCTGCTAATAAATATGACAGTAATGCTGAAAATACAAGAGATATAATAAGAAAAGTATTGGAAAGACCTTCAAATGTGGCAACAGAATGGTTCAATACTAATCCTTATAATGAATATATGGGTATTTCAGTAGAAGAATATGCATATTATAGAGGTGTGGCTTATTATTCAAGATTTTTAAATGAAGGAAGAAAGTCTGCAGATTTTGCTGCTCAGGCTAAATCTGATTTGACATTTGCATATAATAAAAAAGATAATTCTAATCTTTTAATGAGAACCAGACTTTATTTAGCAGCTGTTAATTTATTTGCTTATAATGATTTATATGAAGCTGATAAAATGTTTGCTGAGGTAGGTTCTTCTCTTACAGAAAGCCATAGATATTATCCTACAGTACTTTATTGGAGAACTAAAATAGGTGTTATTGATGATACTCAAAGAAATGAATTTATAAAGATATTATCATCTAAAGCAGGCAATACTCAGATATTAGATTATTCATCTACAGTTTTTAAAGATTTATCTGCTATGCCTTCTTATGAACAAAAAATCAGCGGTATAAGAGCTGTTGGAAAATCTAAACCTATGTACGAGCCTCCAAAAGCTTCATCAAAAGCAGGAAGCACTAAAACAGAAGAGATTTTAAATTAAAAATATTATATAGGGATAAGTTTAATGTTAGATATCAAAAAACCACGCGGTACAAATGACTTTTTTTATGATTCATCAAAGAATCTTGAGTTTATAGAAAATAAAATAAAAAATGTAGTAAAGCTTTATGGATACGGAAGAATAAGAACTCCATTATTTGAATATACAGATCTTTTCACTAGAGGAATAGGAGAGGGTACTGATATTGTAGGGAAGGAGATGTTTACATTTGAAGATAGGGGAGGACGTTCTCTTACTTTAAGACCAGAGGGTACTGCTTCTGTAGCCAGAGCTTATGTTGAAAACTCTATGCAAAACGAATTTGCTGTAAATAAATTATTTTATTTAGGTACTATGTATAGAGCAGAGCGTCCGCAGAAAGGAAGATACAGAGAGTTCAATCAATTTGGCGTTGAATGTATAGGAAGTTCTTCTCCTTTGATAGATGCTGAAATAATACTTCTTAATATAAATGTATTAAAAGAGTTTGGTATTAATAATGTAAATCTTTTAATAAATACTGTTGGATGTTCTAAATGCAAACCTTCATATAATAATGCTTTAAGAGAAGCTATTGGAAATAAAAAAAAAGAGCTTTGTGAAACTTGTCAGAGAAGATATGAAGGAAATATATTAAGAATTTTAGATTGTAAAAATGAAAAATGTAAGGAAACTATAAAAGATATACCTAAATTCTATGATTATGTATGCGATGAATGTAAAGAACATTTTGATAAATTATGCGATGAGCTTTCAAGAATAGGGCAGAACTTCACTGTTGATCCTATGCTTGTAAGAGGATTAGATTATTATACTAAAACAGCTTTTGAAGTTCAGACAAATGCCTTAGGTGCTCAGAGTGCTATACTTGGAGGCGGAAGATATGATAATTTGATTGGGCTTTTCAATAATGGTAAGGATGTTCCTGCTGTTGGAAGTGCTATGGGTATTGAGAGGCTTTTACTTGTACTTGAAAATCAGAATAATATTATAAATGACAGACTTGATGCTTTTATAGTGGCATTTAAGGAAACTGAAAATGAAGTTTTAAAAATTATGCAGTCATTAAGGTCAAATAATATAAGCTGTGATTATGATTTTGCTGTTAAGTCTATTAAAAGTCAATTTAAATCTGCTAATAAAAGAAATGCTAAATATGCTGTTGTACTTGGTGAAGATGAGTTTAAAAGAGGAATGTGCAAATTAAAAAATATGGACAGCGGAGAAGAAAAAGAAATATCTATCAATGATATATCATCTAATATAGAAAAATAATAAGAGAGAACTATGAAAAAATTATTTATTGTTTTAATAATATTAATTGCTATAGTATCAGCTTCATCTGTAGCTATTATACAATACATGATCAGTCCTATGGGAGGAGATCAGGAAAAAGTTTATTTTGAAATAAAGCAGGGTGAAGGAGCTTCTTCAATAGCAAAAAAATTAGAATTGCAAGGTTTGATTAGAAATTCTAAAGTATTTGTTTTTTTCGCTAAATTTCTTAAATATGATAGAAAGCTTTTAAGCGGCTATTATGAAGTTAATAGAAATATGAGTATGATAGATATTATGAAGCATCTTAATAGCGGAAAGCAGGCTATGGTTAGACTAACTATTGCTGAAGGAAAAAATATTTATGAAATAGCTAATTATTTGGAACAGCAAGGTTTTACTACTAAAAAAGAGTTTTTAGAAGTTTGCCATGATAAAGAGATATTAAAAAAATATAATATTCCTTCTGATAGTGTTGAAGGATATATATTTCCATCTACTTATTATATAGTTAAAGGAAATCCTACTAAAGTATTAGTTACATATATGATAGATTCTTTATATAAGCAATTTCCTGATTTAGAGGAGAGAGCTAAAAATATGGGAAGAACTGTGCATGAAATATTAACTATGGCATCAATAGTAGAAAAAGAGATGGGCACTCTTGATGATCCTAAATTAATATCATCTGCATATTATAATCGTTTAAAAATAGATAAAAGATTAGAGGCTGATCCTACAACAATATATGCTATGACATTAGTAAAAGGCGATTATATAGAAAAACCTAATCTAAAATATGCTGACTTACGTATGGAGCATCCTTATAATACATATAAAAATACAGGACTTCCTCCTGGACCTATATGTTCAAGCGGTGCTAAGGCAATAGAGGCTGCATTAAATCCTGCAGATACTGATTATATTTTCTTTGTTGCTGATGGTACTGGAAAGCATGCATTTTCTGTAACTTATGAAGAGCATGTGGAAAATATTAATAGATATATTCTTAAGAAATAAAAAATTATCATATAAATAAAAGCAAATAATTATTATTATACTATTTTTTAATAATAATTATTTGCCTTTACAAACTCTATTAGAAACTTCATCAAAACCTTCTTCTATAGTAAGTCCCCAAGCAGTTTTTATTTTAAACCATTCTCGTACATACTCGCATTGATATTCTTCATTTGGAGGAAGCCATTCTACAGGAGATTTATCACCTTTAGAACGATTAGCTCCTTTTGATACAGCTACTAGATGATTATCATTTTTTAGATAATTATAATATTCATTTTTCTTTTCTCTGCTCCAATTACTAGCACCGCTTATATGAGCATTTTTTAAAGGTACTAAATGATCTATATCTAAATCCCTGGCATTAGTGAAATATTGTCCTGTAAACTTATCATACCATTTACCTGATATAACTCTATTATTTGATATTACAGGTTTTATTAATGATTCTCTAGCAAGTACCTCATGCCTTGTATTAAGCCCGTCATTATCATCATCTTCCCAATTTCCCCAATCATCTCTATTATATCTTGTAATAGTTTCTTTTTTTGGCTTTTCTGTTTTTGAAATTTCTTTTTTATTGTATATATTATTATAATAATAGTATCCTGCTGCTATTAATAAAATAAACAATATTAATATAGGTGATGATTTTTTCTTTTTTCTTCTTGCCATACTAGCTCCTATTATTGCTAATAAAAATTGTTAGCAGATACTAACAATTTTTATATTTAGCATTATAATATTACTTTTTTATTATTTCCATGCTCCAATCTGGGCCGCTATAAACTTTATACTTATCAGAGAAATTACCCATATTAACAGCAACAGAGAAATTAAGTTCTGAATTAAAATAAGCCATATTATCACCTTCAGCTACATCTCCAAAAGTATTAACAAGTTTAACATCTCCGCTCCATACTAAATTTCCTTGATTATATATAGAAACATTTAAAATATCTCCAACCTGTACTCCATTATCAAGCATTAATTTACGAGGAAGTGATGACCATACATTTCCATACTGCACATCAAGTATTGGAATATTAGCATAGAATTTACCGTTTTCAAATCTAGCTTTTTGATAATCAATTTTTGTTATATTTGTACCAAGTGATTTTCCTACCTTTTCAAAAGTTATTTGTTTAGAAGCTAATCTTGCTCCCGTATATACATAAACATCTCTTCCATGAAAAGTATAAGATTCCTGAGAATTAGTAAGTCTATTAACTGCTTCATCTATTTCTCTTACCTCAGCTATACCCAAGCTTTCAGCAACAAAAGTTAAAGCCCCATTATCAGGAGTTACAAAGTATAAATTATTAGTAGTTTTCATAACAACAGATTTTCTATCAGTTCCAACTCCAGGATCTACAACATTAACAAATACAGTACCTTCAGGCCAGTATCTAGCAGTCTGATCCAATCTTAGAGCAGCTTCCCAAATATTAAAAGCAGGTATTTCATGAGTAAGATCATATATTTTTAAATTTTTATCAACTGTAAGTGCTACACCATACATACTAGCAACAGCATTATCTTTTTTCCCAAAATCTGTTTGAATTGCTAAAGGGGATTTATCAATTTTGCTTTCACAAGATATTAGTACAATAAATATGCTGAATATTATTAGTATATATTTTTTCATTTTTATTCCTTTATTTATTTTGTTTTGTAAAAAATTAAGGGCATAAGAATTATCTTATACCCTTAATTTTTGAGCTTACTTAGTTTTAGCATTTAGAGCTTCTTTTTGTCTTTTGATTCTTCTTAAAGCTCTTTTACGTTTAACTACTTTTCTATGCTGTTTTCCCACAGTATCTCCTTTATTAAAATTTTTTTGTTTTATTATATTTTACCATTAGAACCCAATACATTAATAATTTTATGCATATAAAGTTTTTTCATTTCATCACGAGCAGGTCCTAAATATTTTCTAGGATCGAATTCTTTAGGATCATCATGGAATATTTTTCTAATAGCAGCAGTCATAGCAAGTCTTGAATCGCTGTCGATATTAATTTTACATACAGCACTCTTAGAAGCTTCTCTTAACTGCTCTTCTGGTATACCTATAGCATCATCTAATTTACCGCCATTTTCATTAATAATTTTTACATATTCTTGCGGTACGCTTGAAGAACCATGAAGTACGATAGGAAATCCTGGAATTTTCTTTTCAATTTCTTTAAGAATATCTAGTCTAATTTGAGGATTTTGACCAGGTTTGAACTTATAAGCACCATGACTAGTACCTATAGAAATAGCAAGTGAATCAACACCAGTTTTTTTAACGAAATCTTCAACTTCTTCAGGTCTAGTATAAGTATGACTTTCAGCTACAACATCATCTTCTACACCAGCAAGTACTCCTAATTCTCCTTCAACAGTAACATCATATTTATGAGCATATTCAACTACGCTTCTAGTAAGTTCTACATTTTTTTCATAATCATGATGGCTTCCGTCTATCATAACAGAAGAGAATCCATATTCAATACAGCTTTTACAAAGATCCAAACTATCACCATGGTCTAAGTGTAAAACTATAGGTACATTAGCTCCTAATTCTTTAGCATATTCAACAGCTCCTTGAGCCATATATCTAAGTAAAGTCTGATTAGCATATTTTCTAGCACCTGAAGAAACCTGAATTATAACAGGGCTTTTAGTCTCTACACATGCTTGTACTATAGCTTGAAGCTGTTCCATATTATTAAAATTAAATGCTGGAATAGCATAACCTCCGCTTACAGCTTTTTTAAAAAGCTCTCTACTATTAACAAGGCCTAAATCTGAGAATTTAACCATATTATTTCTCCTTATTCTTTTATTAAAAATTAAAAAAATACTTTTTTATAATATAGTAAAAATAATAAATTTTCAATAAAAATAGTAACTTTTTATATATAAATTAAAATTTAAAGAAGCTGATTTTTTCATTTAGTTCTTTAGATTTATTTAATAATTCGCTTGATAAATTTGAAGTTTCATTAGCTAATGAAGCATTTTTTTGTGTATTAATGTCCATATTATAAATAGCTTTATTAACCTGTTCAACTCCTATACTTTGTTCTCTCATAGTTGAAGTTATATCCAATATAAGCTTTGCTGCATTTTTTATTTTTTCTTCTAATTCTGTAAATATTTCTTTTGATTCTCTTACAGAACCTGTTGCTTTATTTATTTTTTTTTCTTTTTCATCTATTAAATTAGTTATTTCTTTAACTGAAGATTGAGAAGTTTGAGATAAGTTTCTAACTTCAGAAGCTACGACAGCAAATCCTTTTCCATGTTCTCCAGCCCTTGCCGCTTCTACAGCTGCATTCAAAGCAAGTATATTCGTTTGAAAAGATATATTCTCTATCATCTTTGTAATATCTTTAATTTTTGTGCTTGCTTCATTAACATCCTCTATATTTAATGCTGTTTCTCCTACTATATTGGCAGCATGTTCTAAAGATGTTTTTACTTCATCCATTATAGTTGATATATCTGAAGATCTTTGAGTAGAATTTTTTATTCCCGATGCAAATTCCTCCATAGATGATGCTGTTTCTTCAAGGCTTGAAGCTTCTTCTTCTACTCTTTTAAATAAATATTCATTTCCATTATAAATGGCTGAAGATTTATCTGATATTGAAGATGATATACTACTTATATTTGTTAATATATCTATAAGTTTATTTTGCATATTATAAAAATCACTTGACATTTTTCCCAATTAATTATTTTTATATTTTTTTGAAAAAATCCAATTTGGTATTTTTGATGATAAATTACCGCTGCTGAAATCTACAATAGAGTTTGATAACTCTTTTAATACATTTGTTATTCTAGTAGTTATATAATATACTATTATTATAGATGTAATAATTAATATTATAATAGTTATTATTATAGATATATATGCTATTGTTTTATAGGAGAATTAAATTCCGATTCATTAACGCTTATTGCAGATGTAAAAGGAACTTCAGATAATTTATTGAATGCAGCTACAGTTTTTGTTCCTGTTGTCAAGCTAGTATATCTGATGCTTCCTCTATCAACATTTCCTCTATTTTTTTTGCTCATTTCTTCAGATGCATCTTTTCCCATTCTTGAAGGATCTTTATGTGCTATTAATTTATCATAATCATTCATTAAAAATAGTCTTGCAGATTCTCCTATATTAGTAACATTTTCAAAATTATTTTTATTAAATAAATCCCATTTCATTGATGCTGCTAAAACTCCTATTGTATTTCCTGTATTATCTTTTATACCTGAATACAAAATCATATAAGGAGATTGCTCATTTATTATATTTTCTGTTATTGCAAATTCATAATTATTATTTTTTAGTTTATTCCAAGTATTATCATCTTTTATATTATTTAAATTACTTGATGATATCAATGTATTTCCATCTAAATCTAAAATTGAAAATGAATTATAAATATTATTTATAGCATCAAATTCATATTTCAATTCATCATAAGCAATATTTTTATTTTCCTCAGTTTTATTTAAAAGATAATTAATAAGATATTTATTTTTGGAGTATAATTTTAATTTATTTTTATTTTCAGAAAACCAATTATCTAAACTTTTAGCATATCCGTCAGATATATTTTCAAATCCATTTATTGCTATATCGGTTATTGATTTTGAGAATAGATTTACTAATGTTGTTAATAATCCTATCATCATGATTGTTATAGTTGATATGATTATTAATGGCATTCTGACTTTTAAACTATTAAACATATTATTCACCTCCAAACTATAATCAGTATATAAATTAATAAAAAAATCAATATATAATTTATATATACTATAATGATGTTTAGAAGCTTTATATTATATTGATTAATATGTATTAAGTTTTTATTAATTTAATATAAAAGTACTTTAATTCATTAAAAAGCACTAAATTTTAGTATATTAAATATATTATCAAAGTCAACATAATTTTATTAAAAATATATTAATTTTTAGTATATTCTATATTTTTTATTATTAATCTAACTTTAATAAATATTAGTTATATAATTTGATTGACTATAATATATAAATATGTTAATATATTACAATTATTTATATTATTTTTTTATATAAATAAAAAGTATCAATTCAAGAGGTGTAATAATGTCAAAAATTAATTATTCAGGACAGTCATATGACTTGTCTAAAGGTGAGTCTATATTAGACTTCCTTAAACAAAATGCTAAAAAAGATTCCAAAGATGCAGTAGCGGCTAAATTTAATGGAACAGAAGTTGACCTTACATATACGCCTGAAACAGATGGCGATTTAGAATTGATACTTACCACCTCAGATGAGGGACTTGAAATATTAAGACACTCTACAAGTCACTTAATGGCTCAGGCAGTTAGAAGACTTTA
>CALXXQ010000139.1 GCA_944392715.1 uncultured Brachyspira sp. | reverse complement strand
ATTATCTTCTTTTAAACATACTGCATATCTATAAAAGTTATGATTATCATTTGTATCTAAATAAAATTTTTGTAAATGTATTTTAGTTTCTTCCAAACTTTGAAAAGGAAACCATGGAAGGTATTTATTAACTTCTTCATCAGCTAAAATACTAAATAAAGCTTCAGCATCATTGATATTAAATTTTCTTATTATAAGTCTATCAGTTTCTATCATACTAATTTTAATAAAAAAGGACTTCCAAACAATTGAAAGCCCTTAAATCAATTTAATAATTATTTATTAACTTTACCTAATAATTTTTCAGCAATAATTCTTCCAGTAGGAGTATTGGCAAGTCCTCCCTGAGAAGTTTCTTTAAATCTTTCATCCATTCCGTCACCTACTTCTTTCATAGCAAGTACAACTTCATCTGCAGGAATAACGCTTCTAAATCCAGCACAAGCCATCTCAGCAGAAACAATAGCATGCACAGCCGACATAACATTTTTGCCCATGCAAGGCACTTCAACGAATCCAGCAATAGGATCGCATATAAGTCCAAGCATAGCAGATATAGTAAGAGCAAAAGCATCAGCACATTGCTGAGGAGTTGCTCCCATAATTTCAGCACATGCACTAGCAGCCATTCCAGCAGCAGAACCGCATTCAGCCATACATCCGCCTTCAGCACCAGCAAATGTAGCCATCTGAGCAATTATATCAGCAAAACCTCCCGCTGTAAACATTGCTTTTACTACATCATCTTTATTATAGCCTCTATTTTCACATACTGTAAGAACAGCAGGCATTACTCCGCAGCTTCCAGCAGTAGGAGCAGCTATTATCTTACCCATACAAGCATTATAACCGCTTACAGCCATAGCAGCAGTTACAACCTCCCCTACTACTTCACCTAATATACTTTTTTTAGATTTATAAAATTTATCTACTATTTCAACACATTCATTTTGCAAACCTGTTACAAAATTAAATTTGTCTTTCTTTCCATTATTAACTGATTCTTTCATTATATCATAATATTTAGACATATTATTAATAACTTCTTCTCTGCTTTTTTTCTGACTATTAGCCTCTATATCTATTACTATATCACTTATTTTTACATTTTTTTCTAAAGCCAATTCAACTAATGATTCTATAGATTTTATATCCATATATTTTTATCTCCATATAATCTTAATATAATTTATCTAAAAAGACAAAGTCTCTTATATTCTCTATACTTCTTATTTTATTTTCTATCTCTTCAGATATAACATCAGTCATACCTATAACTATAATAGCATATCCTTTATTAGGTCCCTCAAATTGAGGAGTTACATCCATATTTTCAATATTAATTCCATTTTCAAATATAATAGAAGTAACTTTAGCTATAATTCCAGGAACATCTTTATTAACTATCGCAATTGTAGGAAAATCGCCTTTATAGTGAACTTCAATTCCATTAACCTTATCCAAAACTATTAAGCCTCCTCCAATAGAAGAAGCCAATATATTAATTTCATTGTTATCACCCTTAGCTTCAATATATACACTATTAGGGTGAAAAGCTTCTCTTAATTTTGTAGGAATAAATTCATATTTAAGATTAGCTTTATCAGCAAGATTATAACTGTCTCTAAGTCTAGGATCATCAGTATCAAATCCCAAAAGACCTGCTAAAATAGCTTTATCAGTACCATGTCCTTTCCAAGTTAATGCAAAAGAACCATGCAAATAAATCTTGGCTTCTCTCACATCTTCACCCAAAATCTTCTTAGCAAGTTTCCCTATACGGCAAGCCCCTGCAGTATGGGAACTTGAAGGACCTATCATAACAGGACCTATTATATCAAATAATGTAGCCATAAAATATCCTCCATTTCTTAATTATAATTTAACATGATAAATAAATTTTGAATATAGTTTTTTATCATTTTTTATAAATGGAATATAAAAAAATTGTAAATATTCTAAAAAATACTATTAATTTATTGATAATTACTATTAATAAGAATATTTTTAATAAAGTATTATTAGAATAATAAACTTATTTCAAGACCAACTTTAGTTTCATATCCAAAATAACTTGAAGCTCCTCTAGGCTTTCCATAACCAACTTTTAAAGACACAGCATATCTGTAAAACTCTATTCCAATACCAAAATTTACAGCAGCATGCCAAGGATCTTTTATAAGACCAAGTCTGTCTTTTTTATCTAAAACAGCTGCAATATTTATTCCTGTTATCAAACTAATCTGATCTTTATATATAGGAAATCTATAATCAAGTCCTGTATGTATTCTAAAAAGCTGAGGACTATTTCCAACAGCATTATATGAAAATTCCGAACCTAAATAAATACTAAAATTTTTAATATAATAATAAACTGCTACAGATGCAAATTCATAACTACTTCCGCTTCTAATCTTAGTATCACCCTTAAATCCATCAACCAAATGAGTAGATTGATGATACATAGGGATAAATCTTATTTTCATATTAATACCAGCAAGATTCTGAAGCCAAAGATCAGCAAAAACCATAAACTGACCAGAAAAATCATAAACATCAAATAATCCGTTATTTCTTCCTAATATGGAGATATCCATACCTCCAGCCATACCTACAGAAAAATATTTATTTCTATAGAACATTATTTCACTTGCTAAACGACCTTCAACATACACAGATACAGATTTAAAATCCCAATTTACATTAGGAGCAATTAGTGATAAATTCTTATCCACATTGAAATTCTTAGCAAATAATATTCTTCCTATAAATGCTCTAGGGTCCTGCCAGCCCATATAATATTTATCTACATCATATATGCGAAATGGATTAGTAAAACTATAATCATCTTCTAAATAATTTAATTCATTTTCCTGAGAATATAAATTTAATGCACTTAATAATATTAATAATATTAGAATTACCTTTATTTTCATTTTTGATCTCTTAATATTTATTTACTATAAAATATCATATTTTAATGCATTACAAACTTTTTAACAATACTAATGAATTAAAATCATAAAAAAATGAAGGACAATGATGAAAAAAAATTCAACATTGTCCTAAAATATAATACATATTATAAATTAATTTAATTTCTTAGGTATTCTAACATTTCTCAAAGCTTCTAATCTCTGAACTATAGCCTTTTGAACTTCAAAATTGCTAGGCTCTACATTATCAAAATTATACTTATCAGCAAGAATTAGGGTCTCTTTTTCCTGAACATAATTACGCATTCTTCTATAGATTAAAGACATTCTAAAAAGAGATAATTTTTGTCTGTATCCATTTATATAAGCTTGTCTATAATAATCTATAGCAGCAGTTCCTCTATTTTTCAAACCATAATGTTCTGCCAATCTGAAATAGATTCTTCCTTTCTCATAATTTTTATATGTATTTTCAGCCATAGTAATAATTTCTTTTTCTGTATTAGCATAATTATTTTCATCTACTAATTTTTCATAAATATATAAAAGACTGAAATATGAATCTAATTTATAAGCAGGTATAGTAAGATTAGTAGCTAAACTTATAGCTTTTTTATACTCTTCTATAGCCAAGCGATAAGAAGCAGCTCCTCCTTGCTCAGCTGGATTTCCGCCCTCTTTTTCATATATTAATCCTAAAAAATAATGAGCATCAGCATTATCTGGATAATACATTATAGTTTTATTCATAATATAAAGAGCATAAGGAATATCTCCTTTGTATATAGCTCTTTTTGCCTCGCCTATATATACCCAAGCAGGCTCTAATTTACCATTAAAAAGAGAGCTATAGGTATTAGTGTCTATAGTGATAGTTCTCACTGTTTCTGCTGTTCTATTTGGAGTATTTAATGATTGACCTTGAGCATATATTGATAAAGAAGTCAATACTAATATATTAAATGTTAAAAATATACGTTTCATAATCTACATCAAAATAAAGTTTTTTTTATTATTTAATATATCGGTATAATAAAATTTTACATTAAATGATTTTTTATATCATAATATTTTTCATTTATTGTAAAGATATTTATTAACTATTTCATCATCTTCCAAAGCAGTTAATATCTCTACTCCGTCTTCTTTAACAGCAACAGTATGTTCATAATGGGCAGATAATGAACCATCTCTTGTTATAATAGTCCAATCATCATCTTCTATTAAAATGGCATGATGTCCCATATTAACCATAGGTTCTATTGCTATAACCATATTAGTTTTAAGTATAGGACCTGCTCCCTGTTTTCCTCTATTTGGCACAGCAGGCTCTTCATGCAAATTAGCCCCTATTCCATGACCTTGAAATTCTCTTACAAGGGAATACCCTGCATCTTCAGCTGTTTTTTGTACAGCATAAGAAACATCTCCCAAATGTACACCATCTCTTATCTGTTTTACACCATTAAAAAATGACTGCATAGTAGTTTCAACCAATCTTGATGCCTCTTCTGATACATTTCCTACTTTATAAGTAAATGCTCTGTCTGAATGATAACCCTTATAATATACTCCTATATCAAGACCTATAATATCGCCATCTTTTAGGATTTTATTTTTACTAGGTATGCCATGTATTACTTCATTATTGATAGAAGCACATACAGAACCTGGAAAAGGAGGATTACCATAACCTTTAAAAGAAGGCTTAGCATTATGCTTTCTTATATAATCATACACAAATTTATCTATTTCTTTTGTAGAAATTCCAGGCTGAACTATTTTAGCAACCTCTTTAAATACATTAGCCAATATATGTCCACTTTCTCTCATTAAATTAATTTCAGCTTGAGTTTTTATTTTTATAGCCATTTTATATATTCACCTTATAATTAAAAAAATCTATTATTTGAATTACTATCTGCATTGAAAGCATTATCATTATTAACAGTATTATTATCTGAAGACTCTGTATTTTCTGATACTTCATCTTCCATTTTTATACCAGTAAAAGATTCATGAACTACTTTTGTAATATCTTTTTTCTGTCCGCCAGTAATTGTCATCTCTCCCTGTATAACAGCACCTTCTCCTACATCTATTTTAGGAGCCTCTATATTACCTAAAACTCTTCCTGTCTCTATAAGAATAACTTCCTTTCTAGCATCAATATTTCCTATCAAAGTACCTGCTATAGTAATACTTTCTGTTATAATTGTACTTGTTTTTACCTTACCATTAGGCCCTATAATTAAATGTCCATCTATTTTTAATTCTCCCTCAAATTTTCCATCTATTTGAAAAGAACCTTTTACAATAAAAGTACCTTTGAAAGAAGAACCATCTCCTATTACACTATTTATTATATCTTTTCTTGCCATAAATTTTAATCTCCTAAAATTGATTTTATAAGATAGTCGTAAAAAGTCAATATTATACAATTAGTCTATTTAATTATAACATAATTTTATTTTTTAGGTACACAAAAAAGTACTGTCTCCCCGCCCCAAGGAGAGAAAGTTCTTATATAATAATCATAATTTTCTAATATTTCATTAATAAATATAGGAACTTTATAAAAATCTTCCATAAAAAGTTCGCCTCCATGATATATAGCAATAGCAAGAGAAGGTCTAAATTTTTTTATTGTATTTACAGCACCTTCTAATATATGCATTTCAGCTCCCTCAACATCCATTTTCAAATAATCTATTCTTTCAATATTATTGCTTTCAACAAATTCATCTATAGTAACAGCATCCATCTTAACTACAGGTGTATTTGGAGTCATAGATACAAAATCAATAGTTTCTTTTTTATTAGAAAATAAAACATTTTCTAAAATAACATTATTTAAATTGTATTTTTCTTTTATTAATTTTAATGTTTCATAGGCATTTTTATCAGGCTCAAAAGCATAAATCTTAGCATTATCATTGCATTTTTTAGAAAAGAAATAAGCAGTATCTCCTTTCCAAGCCCCAACATCAAATATAACACTATCATTAGAAACTTCAAAAATATTTTTTACATTATACTGCTCAAGTCCAAATATATAAAAAAGTAAGAAATTCTCTATCTCATTAGGATATTTAGACTTTTGCAAAGAAAATAAAAATCTCTTTAAGCCCCAAGAAAATATATTAATAGAACCATACTTTATACTTAATTTTATCTTTTCCTTAGCATTACTATAGGCCTCTTTATAAAATGCTAATAAATATCTATATCTTACTATTTTTCTAAACAAATCCTTTGAATATGATTCATCAAGCATAGAATAAAATTTTTCAAAGTTATTATTACTTTCTTCTTTCATAGCTTTTATAAAGTTATCATCATTCTCTATTTTTTCAATTTCTTCTTTACTAAAATTTTTATTTACTATTTTTCTGCATTCTTCTAATATTTTATTTATCTCTTTCATAATTATTGTTAATAAAAATTGTTCTATAATTATTTAACAATTTTCATAATACTCCCTAAAAGTTTAATAATTACATCTAATATTATAAAGTTACTGTTTGGATATTTCTATTATTTTTTTCAAATCCATTTTACCTTCATATATAGCCTTTCCAACTATAGCCCCATTAATATTCATATCCCTCAACTTTATAATTTCTTCTTCAAAAGTAACACCTCCCGAAGCTATAATATTACATGAAAGTTTTTCCCTCAACTCTTTATATATTTCTAAATTAGTTCCAGATAATTTACCGTCTTTTGAAATATCAGTATATATAATAGTATCTATTCCCATTTTATCCAATTTAACACAAAACTCTACTGAATCTTCTTTTTTTATTTCTTTCCAGCCTTTTACTGCTATCATTCTATCTCTTGAATCAATAGACACTGCTATATGTTCTTTATATTTATTAATCATATTCTCAGTGAAACCTATATTTTCAACAGCAGCAGTTCCTAATATAGTTCTTTTTACACCTATATCCAAATATTTTTTTATAGTCTCTTCATTTCTTATACCGCCGCCAACTTCTACAAATAAATCGCATTTTTTTATTATTTTCTCTATAGTCTTGAAATTAATAGTCTCTCCGTCGCTAGCACCATCCAAATCAACAACATGCAAATAACTGCTTCCGCTTTCAATAAAAAAATCTAATGCTTCAATCGGATCTCTAAAATAAATAGTTTTATTATCATAGTCCCCTTCTACAAGTCTTACAGCTTCGCCATTTTTCAAATCTATTGCTGGCAGTATATACATTTAAACACCTCTAACTTTAATAATTGTATTATTATATCATATAATTTATAATTGTAAAAATTAACTAACTGTATTTTTTTATTTCAAACTCCGATATTTATTACAGTATAATTTAAAATTTATGGATTCATTATGATTAAAAATTTATATATAGAAAATTTCAGAGGTTTTGATAAATTAAAAATAGATAACATAAAAAAAATAAATTTTTTGGTCGGTAAAAATAACTGCGGAAAAACAAGTGTACTTGAATCCATAAGCTTGATGATATCTATACTCAATATAAATACAAGCTACTATATAAATGGAATAAGAAGAATAAAAGAAAATCCAGAAGAACTAAAAAATTTATTTCATAATTTTAACTACGAAAATATTATAAAATTCAATTATACATTAGATACAAATAATAATTATAATTTGAGTGTATCTCCTATAATGAAAAAAGATAAATTATTTTTTAATGATATAATATCACTTGAATATAATTTTTCTATTTTTTATAAGGATAAAAAAGAAAAACAAAATTTCAAATACTCTTTAGAAAATATTAATGAAATAGAAAATAAAATTTTAAGATATAATCATAATATAAAAGGAGCATATATTTCTACTTATACAGATTATAAGAATTTAGTAAATTACTTAATAGAAATTTTGAAAAATAAAAATGAAGAACAATTATTAGAAATGATTTCTTTTTTCAATAAAAATATTAAAGCTATTAATATACTCAAAAATGACATATATATTAACATTGATGGTATAAATGAATTAGTATTATTAAATTTAATGGGTGATGGATTAAAAAAATATTTATCTATAATTCTTCCTATAGTTGCAAATATATATAATACTATTTTAGTTGATGAAATAGAAAATGGTCTTCATCATAAAACTATTAAACATTTATTAAAAAGCATATTAAATTTAAGTAAAAATAATGATATTCAAATGTTTTTTACAACTCATAGCTATGAAGTATTAAAATTTTTATCTGAAATAGTTAATGATGAGTTTAATGATATAAAAGATACTGTAAATGTTATAAATATAGTAAATACGGAAAATAAAGGTTTTCAATCTTATAATTATGATATGGACAATGTTAAAGAATTACTTGAAAATGATTCTGATATAAGGTATTAATTATGAATAAAAAATATTTCATCTTAGTTGAAGGTAAAGCTGATAAAAAATTTTTAGAGGATTATATAAAACATCATTATAATAATTTTAATAAAAATATTATAATAGAACCAAATAATAATAACAGTTTTAATGAAAACAAAATTACGCATATAAAAAAATATATTGATGATAATCATAAATTAATTGTAATATTTGATGCTGATAATGATATACAAAATTCAATTGCTAATATAAAAGATAATCTAACTAATTATAATTTAAATGATGAAGATATATTTTTATTTCCAAACAATAAAGATAATGGTAATTTAGAAAGTATACTAATAAATATTGCTGTAATAAAAGAAATAATGGATTGTTTTGATAATTATATAAAATGCATAGAATCATTAGAAAATACCGATACTCCTATAAATAAATCTAAAGTGTATGCGTATCTGGATACAATAAAAGGATATAATAAAAAGAAAATAAAAGAAGAAAATAGAGATTATAATGATAATAAAATTTGGAATATAGATAGTGATTATTTAATACCATTGAAAATATTTCTTGATAAATATTTTATTAATAACAATTAATTTTCATACTAGAATATTCTCACCGCATGCAGAATTTAGCTATAAATATAAACTTAATTATAAATTCAATTTAATTATACGCAAAAATTTAGTTCAACGTGCGTTAAATAAAACTCTAAATCTAACAAAAACTTGGGTGGGTGCTTTAATTTCTGATTAAGTTATAAAGATAATAAAAATGAGAATTTCAAAATAAAATAATAAAGAATAGAGGGCGGGGCATGTAATTAAAGCCAAATAAAAAAGAGTACAGATTATTTTAATCCATACTCTTTATTATTTTTAATTAATTATATTTTATTTTACAACTATATTTACAAGCTTACCTTTAACATAAACTACTTTAACAATATTTTTGCCGTCTGTAAATTGTTTTACTTTTTCACTTGCTAATGCCTGATTCTTTGCATCATCTTCGCTTATATTTACATCAGCTTCTATTCTGTCTCTTATTTTTCCATTAACTTGGAATACTAACTCAAACGTATCATCTTTACAATACTGTTCATCATGCTCAACCCAACTTTCTTCAAGTATCATCTTTCCAAAGTTTAATATCTGATAAAGCTCTTCTGTAATATGAGGTGCTATAGGATTAAGAAGTATTAAATATCCTCTTATAACCTCTTTGAACATAGCATAATCATCATTATTAGCTAATTTTATAGAAGACATATCATTTAAAAGCTCCATCAAAGCAGCAATAGCAGTATTGAAATGGAATCTGTCTTTAATATCT
This sequence comes from uncultured Brachyspira sp., assembly GCA_944392715.1. GTDB lineage: Bacteria > Spirochaetota > Brachyspiria > Brachyspirales > Brachyspiraceae > Brachyspira. Next base: position 21,731 of record CALXXQ010000139.1, on the reverse strand, counting down.
ATTGTAACTTTCTTAATAGTTTTATTGTATTTTCTGAATAATTTTTGTCCTTCTTTTGAAAGATTGTTATAGTCAAATGATTTACAATTTTTAAATGCTTCTTCATCTTTATACTTTAAGAATAAGTTCCAAATTCTGTTTAAGAATCTTGCTGAACCCTTAACACCTTCATCAGACCATTCTTTATCTTTTTCAGGAGGAGCAACGAACATAACAAATATTCTAACAGCATCAGCACCGAAAAGCTCTATAATCTCAGCAGGATCAACTCCATTAGCCTTTGATTTAGACATCTTTTCCATTTTTACTATTATATCTTCTTTTTTAATTCTGTCCTTCTCATATTCTTTATTATTCATCTGCTCTTGAGTATAGAATTTCTTTAACTCTCTTGATTCATAACTATTTGCTAAAACCATACCTTGAGTTAAAAGTTTATTGAAAGGTTCATCTCCTTTAACAAGTCCTATATCTCTCATAAACTTATACCAGAATCTTGAATATAAAAGGTGCATACAAGCATGCTCAATACCACCTATATACTGATCAACTCCAAGCCAAGCATTTGCTATATTGCTGTCAAAAGGCATTTTATCATTATGAGCATCTGTGTATCTTGCATAATACCAAGAACTGCATATAAATGTATCCATAGTATCAGTTTCTCTTTTTGCAGGAGCACCGCATTTAGGACAAGTAGTATTAACAAATGATGCAGATTTTTTAAGAGGATTTTCTCCAACTGTAAACTCTATATCCATAGGGAGTGTTATAGGTAATTCGCTTTCAGCAACAGGAACAACACCGCATTTCTCACAATGTACAAATGGTAAAGGATTGCCCCAATATCTTTGTCTTGATATAAGCCAATCTCTAAGTTTATACTGAACCTGCTCTCTTCCAAAACCTTTCTCTGAAGCGTACTCTATAGCTCTTTTTATAGCATCTCTTGTAGAAAGGCCATTTAAAATATCAGAATTGACAACTGTTCCATCTTCAGTATAAGCCTCTGTCATATTTTCAGCTTTTAAAGAATTATCAGAATTTTGTATAACAACTTTTAAAGGTATATTGTATTTTTTAGCAAATTCAAAGTCCCTTTGGTCATGTGCAGGTACAGCCATTACAGCACCGCTACCATATTCAGCTAAAACAAAATTAGCAGCATATAAAGGAGCTTTTTCACCATTAAATGGATTAACTACATATCTTCCTGTAAATACACCCTCTTTCTCATAATCTGTTTTTTGATCTATCTTAGCAGACTTTTTAATAAACTCATCTACAGCATTTTTTTGCTCAGGAGTACACATATCTAAAAGTCCGTCATAATTCCAAGCTATGGCCATATAAGTAACACCATAAATAGTGTCTGGACGAGTCGTAAATATAGGAAAATCTTTGCCGTCATCTAAAGTAAAATTAACATATGCACCGACACTTCTTCCTATCCAATTTTTCTGCATAGCTATAACATTATCAGGCCAATAACCTTCTAATAATTTTAAATCTGCATCCAACTGCTCAGCATAATCAGTAACTTTTATATACCATTGTTCTAATTTCTTTTTAGTAACTTCTCCGTCACATCTCCAACAAGTACCTTCAGGACTAACCTGTTCATTAGCAAGTACTGTATTACAATGATCGCACCAGTTAACATCTCCGCCTTTTCTATATAAAAGACCTTTTTCATACATCTTCAATATAAACCATTGTCCCCATTTATAATAATCTGGCAAACAAGTAGTAACTTCTCTATCCCAATCATAAGAATATCCAAGTAAATTTAACTGATCTTTCATATTAGCAATATTTTTTAAAGTCCATTCAGCAGGATGAGTTTTATTATCTATAGCAGCATTTTCAGCAGGCATACCGAAAGCATCCCAGCCCATAGGGTGAAGAATATCATAACCCAACAGTTTATAGTATCTAGCTATAGAGTCAGCTATAGTATAATTAGAAACATGCCCCATATGCATTTTTCCAGAAGGATATGGAAACATCTCTAATACATAATATTTTTTGTCTGTAGGTTTAGCAACTGTTTTGAAAGATTCATTATCTTTCCAGAATTTCTGCCATTTCTTTTCAATGGTAGTAAAATTATATTCCATAATATACACTCCGTAGTTTGATACTATTAATTTTTATTAAAACATTAAAATTTAGTTTACATATTTTTAATGTCAAAAATTATATTGCAAATTCATATATTTTTCAAGTGATAATATTATTTTAAATTTTATTACATACCCCGCCCTTTATTTTTTATAGCTTTATTTTATAATTCTAATTTTATTATCCTTATAGTCAAATAAGAAATTAAAGCACCCACCCAAGTTTTTATTATATTTGATATGTTTTCAACGCACGCTTAATGAAATTTTGTATATAATAAAAATTAACATTAAAAATCAATTTATATTTATAATGCATTCTACGTGCGGTGAGGAAACTCAAAATCTAAACAAATCTAGGGTGGGCATTATAATAACAGCTACAACTAAAAAGAATAATAGAATAATGATTACAAAGAAAATTACAGAATAAAGTGGGCGGGGAATTAGAATAAAATTTTATATATGGATAAATTTAAAAAATTACTTGACTCTGGAGTTTAATTCAATGATATAATATAATTATATAAATTTATGAAGGAGATTATAAAATGAAAAGAGCTATATTAATAACTATTCTATCAGTATTATATGTTGTATCATGCAATAATTCATCAAATGCACAAACAACTGTAAATAATCAAAATAATTCTTCAAATGCAATGTATAATCAGAAATTAAAAAAAGCCCCTATTAATATACAAACTAATGCAAACGGCAGGGTAATAACAAAAGGATTCGCAGCAGTTTCAGCTAATATGGATTTTAAATATCATGAGTTTACAAGACATGCAATAGGGAGCAATGATGTTTTAATAGAAATACTTTATGCTGGAATATGCCATAGCGATATACATGTTGTTGAAGGAAAATCAAGCAATACTCCTTTAGTGGTAGGACATGAAATAGCAGGCAGAGTTGTACAGGTTGGAAATGCCGTAACAAAATTCAAAGTTGGAGATTTTGCAGGCGTAGGCTGTATGGTAAACTCTTGCGGACAATGCGAAAGCTGTTTGGATAATTTAGAACAGTACTGTTTAAATAGAGCGGTTTATACTTACGGCTCAAGAGATAGATTCCATAATAATGAAATAACTCAAGGCGGATACTCTGATAATATAGTGGTATCTGAAGATTTTGCAATACTTATACCAGATAATGCTGAACTTGATAAAGTTGCTCCTCTCCTTTGTGCAGGTATTACAACTTATTCACCTATACAAGTTATGAATGTAAAAAAAGGGGATAAAATAGGTATTGCAGGATTTGGAGGACTTGGATCTATGGCTGTAAAATATGCTGTAAAATTAGGTGCAGAAGTAACAGTATTTGATATTACAGAAGATAAAAGACAGGATGCTTTAAATATGGGAGCTGTAAAATATGTTAATGTTAATAATGCAGAAGATTTAAAAAATGTTAACAACACTCTTAATTATATAATAAGTACAATTCCAGCTTATTATGATGTTAATATGTATATGCGTATGCATAAAAGAGGCGGTACTATGTGTATATTAGGACTTCCTAGAACATCAAAAATGCCTACTCTTATAGCAATGGTAGGACAGCATGGCAGTAAAAAATTATTCGGTTCATTAATAGGCGGTATAAAAGAAACTCAGGAAATGCTTAACTATTCTATAGAAAATAATATTTATCCTACAGTTGAAATAATAAAAGCAGATGCTCAAACTATTTCAGAAGCATACAGAAAAGTTATAGATGGTAAAGTGAAATTCAGATATGTAATAGATATGCGTACCATAAACAAATAAAAATTATTTTGTATAATAAAATTTAAATAAAAAGAAAGGCTTTAAGTATAACACTTTAAGCCTTTTATTTTTTAATATTTTTAATAATAAATTAATTATTTATATTCTTTAAATGTGTTTTTAGCCTCACCGCATATAGGACATTTATCGGGTGCTGAATTAGCTTCAACATAACCGCAAATCTCACATAAATAATATTTATCTGCTAATGGTTTATTATTTTGCAAATTATTTATGGCTTGAGTATATAAAGCATTATGTGCTTTTTCTACTTTAATTATTCTGTTCATTTCATTTGCCATTTCTTTTTGGCTATCTTTATTTATTACTTTCAATAATTCAGGATACATTTTACTATATTCATAAGATGTCATTGATTGAGCTGATTTTAAATTCTCAATATCTGTTCCAACTTTAGGGTCCCCTACTTGAGCTTTTAAAATGGTATCTGTTATCTTATCTTGAATAGCTGCATTATATAAAATATTAGCATGACAGGATTTTGAATCAGAAATAGATAAAAATAAACTTGATATAGCCTTATTTTTTGAAGCTACTGAAAATTTAGCATAAGCAAAAGAAGAATTAATCTCCATATCATAAGCTTTTGACACAGCTTCTAAAATAGTTTGATCAGATTGAGAATATAAAAAAGAATTACAAATTAAAAAAATAGTAATAAATAATAATTTCTTTAACATAAAACTTCCTCCAAATAAATATTAAAGCTTCTTATAATTTATTTTATTCAGCAGTATTTTTTAATAATATATTTATTAATCCTTCAGAAAATCTATAAATATAGAAAAATCATTGCTCAGATACTCATCAGATATTCTTATTTTGCATTTTAAATCTAAATTTTTTACTATATCGCAAATCATATTAAATACTTCATCTTTTTTATAATAATAATATTTATCCCCATATTTTTCTTTACATGAAATATCAAGCAAATTGAAGCATACACCTTTTCTAGCTGCAATCAAAAAATCCCTTACAGCATTTTTTAAAAATTCTTCATTGTTCCCAAGATTAAGATTAAATATACCAGAAGAATATATATAATCAAAATCATCTTTTGTATCAGAATTCTTAAAAAAATCTATAGTCATAAATTGAGGATTAATATTTTTAAATTTTTTACTCTTAGCCCTCTCAATCATCTCAGGCATTATATCAACACCAATATAATAAGTATCTATATTCTGATTATCTATATATTCAGCTAAATGCCCAAGTCCGCAGCCAACATCAAGCAAAACAGATTTTCTTATATCAAAATTATTAATCAAAGCAGAAAATCTTGCCTCCTGGGCTTCTTTAGATTCCCAATCCAAAACCTTATATTCTGGTATATTAAAATCCCTTACCCTTTCTATATAATGTTCTATTATTATTGATTTTTTATTATTATCCATATAAAAACTTCCAAAATATATTTATTTTAATGATAATTTATATATTGTCTTATGACTGTAATTTTTATCAGAATCAAATATTATGCTTGGAAAATGAGGAAAATTTACAGCACCTGGCAAATACTCTGTTTCAAAACAAAAAGCATTATGCTTATTTAAAACTGTATTTCTTACCTCCCTATTATTAAGCATATTTCCAGAATAAAAATGCATAGCAGGTTTTGTAGTATAAAGCTCTAAAACAATACCTGTTCTTTCACTATAGCATGAAGCCCTTAATTTATTCAAATTATTTTCTTCTTCATCAGTATGAGATAATATATTTTTTTCATTAAATATAAAACAGTTGTCATAACCATTAGCTTTTTCTATATCATCACCTATTTTCTTTGTTTTTGTAAAATCAAAAGGAGTATTTTCTGTTTTTAAAATCTCTCCTGTTGATACACATTCGTCTGTTACAGGTAAATAAAATGAAGAATCTATAAATAAATAATGATCATATATAGTGCCTTCCCCATTAAGATTCCAATAGGCATGATTTGTTAAGTTTATTGGTGCAGGAGCATTAACTGCTGCAAAATATTCTATAATTATTTCATTTTCATCTGTTAAAGAATAAGTTATATCTATATCAGTATTGGCAGGATATCCCTCATCGCCTTCATTTGAGCTATAGCTAAATAGTACAGAATTATTATCCAAAACTTTAGATGCAAAATTCTGAAATGATATACCTTTTTCTCCTCCATGTAAATGATGCTTTCCATTATCATTTTTTGTTAATTTATAAGTTTTTCCATCAAGTGTAAACTCAGCATTTATTGTTCTGTTTGCTATTCTTCCAACAGAAGCACCTATATAATCATGAGGATTTAAATAAAATGAATAATCATCGCTTCCAAATGATACCTGAACTTCATTAGCATTTTTATCTTTAAAAAATACTCCTGTTATTGAAGCTCCTATATCTGTAAGTTTTAATATCATATCATTTTTATTTTTTAATTCATATAAAAGATGTCCGCCCCCAAAATTTTTTACTTGCATATTAACAAACTCCATATTTTATATAGTAATGCTATATTATATCATTATAAAACATTATTTCAATAATATAAAAAAAAATCAAAAAAACATATTGATATTTATCGATATGTATAGTATATTTAATACATCGATAAAATTCGATATATTAATATTTAAGGATATCATCAATAATGAAAGACTATAAAAAAGAAGCATTAATATTCAAAGCATTCTGCGATGAAAACAGACTTCAAATATTGGATATGATTAAAGGCGGAGAAATATGTGCTTGTGAACTATTAGAAGAACTGAAAATAGTACAGTCTACATTATCGCATCATATGAAAATATTATGCGATGCTGAAGTAGTAATACCAAGAAAAGAAGGCAAATGGACTTATTATAGTATAAACAAAGAAGGTTTTGAAAATGCTAAAAATATTTTGGATTATTATTCGTCAAAAATTAACAATAGTAAAAAAATAAAAACTCAATGCAATTGAGGAGTTTGAAAATTATGGAAAGTAAAAAAGAATCTATAAGCTTTTTTAAAAAATATTTAACTTTATGGGTATTTATATGTATGATTATAGGAATATTAATATCAAAATTTTTACCTATAATACCAATAATACCAAATACATTAAATAAATTTGAATATGCAAATGTTTCCATCCCTATAGCAATATTGATATGGCTTATGATATACCCTATGATGGTGAGTGTAGATTTTAAAGCATAAAGAACATTACAAAAAATCCTGAGGGACTATTTGTTACTTGGATTGTAAATTGGCTTATAAAACCTTTTACTATGTTTTTTATATCTTCTTTATTTTTTTATACTATACTAAGAAACTTTATACCTAATGATTTAGCAAAAGAATATTTAGTAGGAGCTGTACTTTTAGGAGCTGCTCCATGTACTGCTATGGTATTTGTTTGGAGTGCATTAACAAATGGAAATCCATCATACACTGTTGTGCAGGTTGCCACTAATGATTTAATAATACTAATAACATTCGTTCCTATAGTAAAATTTTTATTAGGAATATCGAATATTACAGTGCCTTGGGATACATTATTTTTATCTGTTGTATTATTTGTTCTTATACCATTAACAGCTGGAATTATTACAAGAATTTATGTATGCCGTAAAAAAGGAATAGAATATTTTAATAATATTTTTGTTCATAAATTTGATAACACTACAATAATAGGATTATTATTAACATTAATACTATTATTCAGCTTTCAGGGAAATGTAATACTATCTAACCCTATTCATATAATTTTGATAGCAATACCTTTAATATTACAAACTTTTTTAATATTTTCTATAGCATATATTGCAAGCTATTTATTGAAGCTTCCCCATAATGTAGCAGCACCTGCTGGCATGATAGGAGCTTCAAATTTCTTTGAACTTGCTGTGGCTGTAGCTGTATCATTATTCGGAGTTAATACTGAGGCCGCACTTGCAACAATTGTAGGTGTGTTAGTGGAAGTACCTGTGATGCTTACTCTTGTAAAAATAGCAAATGCAACAAAAAATAAATTCAAAAATTGATAATGTAATTTTTAAATATACTCGGAGTTTTAAAAATGGAAATTATAAAAACAATATTTATCTTTATACAAGATCAGATAATATCAATGAAATGGCTTAATACTTTAATAGGAAATATATTAAATAATTTTACTTTATCAGAAACAGCTAAAGGAATAATACAATTTTTTATTTATGATGTTATAAAAATATTTTTTCTTCTTTCAGTATTAATATTTTTCATATCATATATTCAATCATATTTTCCTCCTGAAAGATCTAAAAAAATATTAGGCAGATTTAAAGGCATATCAGCAAATATATTAGCAGCCTTACTTGGAACTGTTACACCATTTTGTTCATGTTCATCAATTCCTCTTTTTATAGGATTTACTTCGGCAGGTATACCTATTTCAATGACATTTTCATTTTTAATATCATCTCCTCTTGTAGATTTAGCTTCTTTAATACTTTTATCAAGCATATTCGGTATGAAGATTGCCATTGCTTATGTTGTAGTAGGACTTGTACTTGCTGTTGCTGGAGGAACTTTAATAGGAAAATTAAAAATGGAAAAATATTTAGAAGACTTCATAAAAAATATAAAAATGAATAATACAGAAATAGCAATACAAACTATGACAAAAAAAGAAAGATTAATATATTCAAAAGAACAAGTTATAGAAACTATAAAAAAGGTTTATTTATATATTTTTATAGGAGTAGGAATTGGTGCTTTTATTCATAATATTATACCAGAAGAATGGATAAATACTGTACTAGGAAAAAATAATTGGTATTCTGTACCTTTAGCTTCTTTGGTTGGTATTCCAATGTATGCTGATATATTTGGAACTTTGCCTATAGCAGAAAGTTTATTTTATAAAGGTGCAGGACTTGGTACTATTTTATGATTTATGATGTCTGTTACGGCTTTATCTTTACCTTCTATTATTATGCTTAAAAAAGCAGTAAAAATGCCTCTTTTGATATTTTTTGTAAGTATAGTAACTTTAGGGATAATAATTATTGGATATTTATTTAATAATTTTTATTTTCTATTTTTATAAAATTGTAATATATGTATAATTTTTTGATTTTAAATTTGCAATTATTTTAATATACCTATAATATGTATAATATATATTCGGAGGTATATTATGTCTATAGAAAAAATACAATTTGGCTGAGGCTGTATGCCAGATCCTCTAGAGGATGAGGAGAGAGAAATAGAGAAAATATTATTATTAGGTAATAATGATGATAATTCTTTAGATATGCTTGATAATTTGAGAAGAGCTATTTTAGAATTAAATTTAGACTTATCAATAAAATATACAGACAGTAAAGGCAGTATGTCATATTATGGAGTTATGACTTTACCTGCATTAATTGTAAATGACGAGCTTATATCCTATGGGGAAGTTTTAGATAAAGAAAAAATAGTAAGTGTTTTAAAAGAAAAATTATAAAAATTTGAAAATAAATATTTTTATATATATAATAAAACAATCTTTAAGGAGGAAATATGTCATTAAAAGATATTTTATTTGGTAATGGAGGCTGCGGCTGAGCACCTACTAATCCCTTCGTTGAAGAGGATAATAAAAAAGAATCTCCTATAGAAGCGAGAGTAAAAATATTAGGAACAGGATGTTCAAACTGCAGAAAATTAGAAGAAAATACAATAAATGCCATAGAAGAGGCAAATTTAAATTTAGCTATTAAATATATAGAAGATATGGCTGAAATTGCTTCTTATGGGGTAATGTCCACACCTGCATTGGTTTTGGATAATAAAGTTCTTTCTTATGGTAAGGTATTAACTAAAGAAGAAATCATTAAAATATTAAAAGAAAATTTATAATTATTTTCTCAAATAGTGTAAGAGTCTAAATATAAAAATATTTAGGCTCTTTTTTTATTTTAAAATAAATATTTTTTTTAATATTTATTTGACAATTAATATTTAGTGTACTATCATATTAGTATACTAGTATATCAAATAAAATTAATTAGAGGAATAAAATGTCATATATAGTAGGATTTGGAGAAATAATGCTAAGACTTTCATCTTTAGACAATGAAAGATTATTTCAGTCATCAAAACTTAATGCTACATTTGGAGGTGTAGAAGCCAATATTTGTGTTTTAGCTTCAATATTCGGATTAAAAAGCAGATATGTAACAGCACTTCCTAATAATGCAATAGGTAAAAAAGTTGAAGAGCTTCTATTAAGTCATAGAGTGGATACTTCAGCAATATCTTGGGAAGGTAAAAGGCTTGGCATATATTTTGTAGATCCAGGTAATAATTATAGAAGTTCAAGTGTTATTTATGACAGAGAATATTCATCTATATCTCAGGCTCTAATAGAAGATTTTGATTGGGATAAAGTATTTAATGATGCTTCATATTTTTATATAAGCGGAGTAACTCCAGGAATAAGCCAAACAGCAGCAGATCTCACATTATATGCTGTAAAAGAGGCCAAAAAAAGAAATGTGAAAGTTTCATGCGATATAAATCATAGAAAAAAATTATGGAAATACGGCAAAAAAATTGAAGATGTAATGCCTGAAATTGTAAAATATTCTGATATAGTATTTGCAAATGAATATGATGCAGTTAAAATACTAGGAATAAAAAGTGATGTAGATGTAGATTCTGATATAAGCGATGAAGATTATAAAAATATTATGCAGCAATTAATAGATAAATATTCTATAGAAATGGTAATAACTACAAAAAGAGAGGCTATAAGCTCTAATCATAATAATATATATTGTATGTTATATAAAGATAAAAATTTATATAAGTCAAAAAAATATTATATAAAAGATATTATTGATAGAATAGGTTCAGGAGATTCTTTTGCAGCGGGAATATTGTCAGGCATGCATTTATTTGATAATTATCAGGATATATTAGAATTTGCTGCAGCTTCATTTTGTATAAAGCATAGCATACCAGGAGACTGGAATTTAACTACAAAAGAAGAAGTTATAAACTTAATGAAATCTAAAGATGGATTAGATGTAAAAAGATAAGAGATTAATTTTTAAAATAATGAGGGAACTTTTCTCTAATAAATGAAATATCATCTATTACATTTGTAAGATGCTGTTCCATTAATTCTAATGCTTTATTTGTTTTCTTATTCTTTATATATTCTAATATTTTTTTATGTTCATTTAATATTCTTTTTATATCCATTTCCATTATATTAAATATTCTAAATCTATTAAAATGTTTAATAGAATCTAATATTATATTATAAATAAGATCTTTATTTGCTATAGAAAATAAAATTTTATGAAATTGTATATCAAGCATTAAAAGTTCGTAAAAATTTGTACTGTCTAAATTATTTTCAAATTCTGTAATATTATTTTTTAACAATTCTATATGCTCTTTTGTATGATTTTCACAAGCTATATTTACAATTTCTTTTTCTATTACCTTTCTCATAAAACTAGTTTCTTCAATTATGTTGGCATCTATTAATGATACCATGGTACCTTTTTGAGGATATATTTCTATCAAATTTAATTTTTCTAAACGATAAAAAGCCTCTCTAATAGGTGTCCTGCTTATTGAAAGCATATCACTAATACATTTTTCACTAATAAAAACTCCTGGATAAAGAACCATATTGATAATATTATATTCTATACATCTAACGGCATAATCTCCTATAGACTCATTCTTTTCTTTTTCAAGAACTATTAAATTATCAATATTATTGTTCCTATTTTTAGGCATAAAAAACTATCTCCATATGTTTTAATAACACTAATAAGATATATTATTTATTAATAAACTTCAAGTAAATATAATATGATTTTTTATAAACCATATTTTTTACTAAAATTTAAATATTATAAAAATAATTAAGTATTTTTATTGACAATCATATTTATTTTTCACTAGAATACTAGTATACTAATAATAGGATATCAAATATGTCAGATATAAAAATAAAAATAACAGATCTTAAAGAACTTATAATAAAAAAATTATGCGAAGTTAATATGTCTAAAGAAAATGCTGAAGTAGTAGCAGATGTTTTATCATATGCTGATGCTATAGGAGTGAGATCTCATGGTACAATAAGATTAGAGCATTACTGCGAAAGAATAAAAGCTGGAGGAATAAATTTAAATGCAAATTTAAAATTAAATTTTACTAAGAGCAATAGTATACTAATAGATGCTGAAGGCGCAATGGGGCATTGTGCTGTGAAATTTGCTATGGAAAATTCAATTAAAACAGCTAAAGAAAATAGCCTATGCATCACTTTGATAAAAAACGTAAGCCATTGCGGAGCTTTATCATATTATTCAAAAATGGCATTAGATGAAAAATTAATTTCAATGGTTTTGGTAAATACAGATAAATGCGTAGTTCCTTTTGGAGGAGCTGAACCTTATTTTGGAACAAATCCTATATGTTATGGTTTTCCTGGTAATGAAAAAGATATACTCATAGATATGGCTACAAGTGAAGTTGCTCTAGGAAAAATATTTGCTGCTAGAGAAGCAAACAAAGATATACCTGATAATTGGGGAGTTGATGAGAACGGACATCCTACTACTGATCCTAATAAAGTAGTATATTTATCTCCTATGGCTGCACATAAAGGTACAGCATTAGCAACTATGGTAGAAGGTTTTACAGGATTATTTACAGGAGCTTTTGGTAAGAGAGTTAATCCTATGTATTCTGAACTTGAAAATTATAGAAATATTTCAACATTTCTTCTAGTAATAAATCCTAATATTTTTGGAGATATGGAAGGATATTTGAATAATACTGATACTATGATTAATGATATAAAAAGCACAAAAAAATCATCATTGGTTGATGAAATACATTATAGCGGGGAAATAGAGGCTATAAAATATAAAAAAAGTATTGAAGACGGTGTATATATATATCAAAATGTATATAATTTTTTAATAAATTAATATAAGGAGAGAAAAATGAAAAAATTATTATTAATTATGTTTAGTTTATTATTATTTGCTTCTTGCAAATCTGGAAGCGGAGGCTCTGATAAGCCTATAGTTTGGAAATTGGGGCATATATATGCTGAAGATAATATAATGCATTTAGTTTCATTAAAATTTGCTGAAGAAGTAAATAGATTAACAGAAGGTAAATTAACTATACAAGTTTTTCCAAATAGCTTAGAAGGATCTGAAATAGATAATATTAATGGCATAAGACTCGGTACATCACAAATGACTATAACAGGAGAATCATTACAAACTTGGGCTCCAAAAGCTGCTGTTATGGCTGTACCATATACATTTAGAAGTGTTGAGCATGTAAAAAAGGGAATAGAAAGCGAAATAGGTGAAGAAATAGCACAGGAAATAGAAGAAAAGGTTGGATTAGTTCCTTTATTTTATGTATTAAGACTGCCTAGAAATTTAACTTCAAACAGACCTATAAAAACACCAGCAGATTTAAATAAATTAATACTTAGAATACCAAATGTACCTTTATTTGTTAAAGCTTGGGAATCATTAGGTGCTAAACCAACTCCTATGGCTTTAAATGAAGTATTTACATCATTACAGCAAGGTACTATAGAAGGACAAGAAAACCCTATGGACTTAATATATACTTCAGGATTTTATGAAGTTCAAAAATACATGAATTTAACAGAACATGTATATTCATGGCTATATATAGTTGTTGGTAAAAAACAATTAGAAAGCTTAACTCCTGAATTAAGGGAAAAAGTATTTGAAGCAAGTAAAATAGCCCAGGAATATGGAATAGAAGAATTTAATAAAATGCAGACAAAATATGTTGATCTTTTAAAAGAAAAAGGAATGACTTTTGTTGAAGTAGATAAAAAAGCTTTTGAAGATTTAGTAAAACCTGTTATAGAAGCTAATTTAACAGAGGAACAAAAAGCTATATACAATAAAATATTAGCCATAGAATAATAGAATAATATAAATAAGCGGGGAATATATGTTTTTAGATAAATTAAAAAAAATTAATGATTTTATATCAAAAATATTATTATCATTAGGTGCTTTATGTTTTGTATTATTAGTATTAGTAGTTTTACTTCAAATAGCAACAAGACTATTTATACCAATATCAGTATCATGGACAGAAGAGGTATCTAGATTCTTATTATTATATATGATTGCATTTGTAGCCCCTGTTGCATTAAAAGACAGACAATTAGTATATGTTGATTTAATATTATCATTTTTTCCTAAAAAAATAGTAAAAATACTTAGAGGTATATCAGATTTACTTATATCTGTTTTATCAATAATAATACTTTCAACATCTCATAATTATATATTATTGGGTGTTGGACAAATAGCACCTGTTACTGGTTTACCTATGTATATTCCCTATGGCATGGTTTTTGTATTATCATTATTTCTATCTTTTTATGGAATATCTAATTTTCTTGATATTTTAAGAAAAAATGATGATTAATTAATTAAAGGATTTTAAATATGGCTCTATTGTTATTTGTATCATTTATAATTTTTTTATTTATTGGAGTTCCTGTTTCCTATTCATTAGGGTTATCATGTTTAATATACTTTATTGGTAATGATATACCTCTAATAGCTTTTGCTCAGAAAATGTATAGCGGACTTGACTCTTTTACTTTACTTTGTATACCAGGATTTATTTTAGCTGGTAATTTGATGAATGAAGGCGGATTAACAAAAAAAATCATAGCCTTTTCAAAAGCATTAGTAGGACATATAAGAGGCGGAGTTGGTATGTCAAATATAGTAGCTTCTATGGTATTTGCTGGAATATCAGGTACTGCATTAGCTGATGTTGCTAGTATAGGTAATATAATGATTCCTGCCATGAAAAAAGAAGGATATGATCCAAAATATGCTGTTGCTATATCTGCATCTTCATCTTTAGTAGGACCTATAATACCTCCTAGCCTTCCTATGATAATAGTAGGTACATTGACAGGTTTATCTGTTGGAAAATTATTTGTAGCAGGCATATTACCAGGAATAATGCTTGGTGTTGGAATGATGTTAATAGTATATATAATAGCTAAAAAAGGAAATTATCCTATACAAAAACGTTCTACATTAAAAGAATCTATAAAATCATTTGTAAATGGCATATGGTCTATAATAATGGTATTTATAATATTATTTGGAATACTTGGAGGATTCTTTACTCCTACTGAAGCATCTATAGTTGCTGTATTATATGCTTTATTAGTAGGTATATTCATATATAAACAATTAAATTTATCAAATATATTTGTTATAATAAAAGATTCTATAAAGACTACAGCTGGTATTATGCTATTAGTTGGTTTTGCCAATATATTTGCTTGGATACTCGCTACTGAAAATATACCTCAATTAATAGCAACTTCTTTACTTTCTGTAACTTCAAATAAAATAATAATACTTCTATTAGTTAATATAGTATTTTTATTTGCTGGTATGTTCTTAGAAACAATATCCGCTTTATTAATATTGGTGCCTGTATTACTTAAAGTTGTAACTGCCGTAGGAGTGGATCCTATACAATTTGGATTAATAGCTGTTCTTAATTTGGTAATAGGACTTACAACACCTCCTGTAGGAGTATGTTTATTTGTAGCATCTGATATAGGAAAAGTACCTTTGACTCAGTCTATAAGAGGATTAATACCATTTTTTATATGGATGATGATAGTGCTGCTTTCTGTTACATATATTCCTGCTATAACATTATGGCTTCCTAGTCTTTTAGGTAATTAAATAAAGGAGAATTATAATAAAATGAAACAATTTATAACTATAAAACCTATGGAATTAGTTTGTCAGGAAGTAGATATCCCTAAAATACAAACTTCCAAAGATGTTTTAGTAAAAGTGAAAGCTGCAGGAATATGCGGTTCTGATGTACATATTTATCATGGAACTTCTCCTGTAGCAACATATCCTAGAGTAATGGGACATGAAGTTGTGGGTATAATAGAAGAAATTGGTAAAGAAGTTACAAAAGTAAAAAAAGGAGACCATGTAATAGTTGATCAAATACTCAGCTGCGGAAAATGCTATCCTTGTTCTATAGGAAGACCAAATATATGCTGTCATTTACAAGTAAGAGGAGTGCATACAGATGGAGGATACAGAGAATATCTTACAGCTCCTGAAGATGCTATGCATATTATACCTGACAATATTCCTTTTTCTGATACAATAATGATAGAGCCATTGAGTATTGCTTTTCAGGCACGTTCAAGAGCTAAAGTTACAGATAGTGATATAATATTTATATTAGGTGCTGGAGCATTAGGAAAAAGTATGATCAAAGCTATGGCTCTTACTAAAGCTACAATTATAGTTGCTGATGTTTTCGATGATAAATTGGAAGAAGCAAAAAAATTAGGTGCTCATTATATAGTTAATGCTAAAAAAGAAAATATGATAGATGCTGTTAGAAAATTATCAGGAGGATATGGACCTACTGTATCAATAGATGCTGCTGGTATATCCAGTTCATTAGCCGATCTTGCTGAAGTTACTTGTAATGCAGGAAGAGTAATAACTATGGCATTCTCTGAAGAACCTTCTCAAATAGCAATATTTAAAATAACTGCTAAAAAATTGGATATAAGAGGTTCAAGATTGCAAAATAATAAATTTGAAGAAGTTATTAATGCTGTAAAAAGCGGTCTTATAGATATAAGCGGATTAGTTTCTCATAAAATACCTTTTGAAAAAACTAAAGAAGCTTTTGAATTAATAGACTCTAAAGATCCATCGATTAAAAAAATAGCATTAGTTTTTGATTAATTAAAAATGGTGTTTTATTAATGAAGCTCAATATTAAAAATTTAGATGAAAAAACTTTTTGGGAAAATTCTTCTATAGAAATACCTAAATATGATATAAATCAGATTAGAAAAAATACAGCAGAAAAACCAACTTGGCTGCATTTCGGTGCAGGAAATATATTCAGAGGATTTATAGCTAGGATATCAGATACACTTTTAAATAATAAAATAAGTAATACAGGTATAATAGCTGTAGATACTCATGCAGCTGGAAGAGATGATGATTATGACATGATTAATAAAGTTTATAAACCTTTCGATAATCTCACTCTTTTAGCATCTATAAAAAGTAATGGTGATATAGATAAAAAAATTATAGGAAGTATAACTGATATACTGCATGCTGATTTTATAAATTATTATGAGGCATTAAAGAAAATATTTATATCAAGTTCTCTTCAAATAGTTAGTTTCACTATTACAGAAAAAGGATATTCAATAAAAGATTCAAATGGAAAATTTAACAGCATAGTTGAAGAAGATATAAATAATGGACCCAAAAAATCAAAAAACATTATGAGTATTGCATCAGCTATGCTTTTAGAAAGATATAGAAACGGTGCTTATCCTATATCCATGCTTAGTATAGACAATTGTTCCAATAATGGAGATAAATTAAAATCCTCTATTACTGACATAGCTAGAGAATGGATAAAGAAAGGATTTGCTGATGAAGGATTTATAAAATATCTTGAAGATGATAAAAAGACTGCTTTTCCTTTAAGTATGGTTGATAAAATTACTCCAAGACCTTCTGAAATTATAGCAAAAAAATTAGAAGAAACAGGACTTGAAGAAATGTCTGTATTTAAAGTAGGTCATAATCCAATGGCAGCTTTTGTAAATGCTGAAGTACCTGAATATTTAGTTATTGAAGATTTATTTCCAAATGGAAGAGCAGAATTTGAAAAAGCTCATGTATATGTAACCGATAGAATAACTGTTCAAAATTCTGAAAAAATGAAAGTTACAACATGTTTAAATCCTTTGCATACAGCTTTAGCAGTATTTGGATGTTTGCTTAATTATAATTTTATATACGAAGAGATGAAAGATACTGCATTAAAAAAATTAGTAGAAAAAATAGGATATGATGAAGGAATGAAAGTTGCAATTAATCCAAAAATTCTAAATCCAAAAGATTTTATAAAAGAGGTAATTAATGAACGTTTGGTAAATCCTTATATACCTGATTCACCAAAAAGAATAGCAACTGATACTTCTCAAAAAATTCCTATAAGATATGGAGAAACTTTAAAATCTTATGTAAAAAATGGACTTGATACATCTTCTTTAATAGGCATACCTTTAACTATAGCAGCTTGGCTTAGATATTTAATGGGTATTGATGATAATGAAAACCCTATGGAAATAAGTCCAGATCCAATGCTAGAAGAATTACAAAATCATATAAAAAATATCAAATTTAAAGATACAGAAAGTGTTGGCAATAATTTAAAACCTATACTTTCTAATAAAATCATATTTGCTGTTGATTTATACGATGAAAAAATAAATCTTGGAGAAAAAATAGAAAATTATTTTAAAGAAATGATAAGTGATACAAATGCCGTTAGAGAATGCTTACAAAAATATATAAAATGATAAGGAGAATTTTTTTTTTTTTTTATGACTTTAAGATGGTTTGGAAAGAATTTTGATTCTGTAACTCTAAAACAAATTAGACAAATACCAGGAGTAAAAGGAGTTATAACAACTCTATATGACAGCAAAGTTGGGGATGCTTGGAAAGAGGAAGATGTAAAAGCTATAAAAAAAGAAGTTGAAGATGCTGGCTTAAAAATATATGGTATAGAAAGTGTGAATATACATGATGATATAAAAATAGGTTTGCCTAGCAGAGATAAATATATAGAAAATTATATAAAAACATTAGAAGTTTTAGGTAAAGAAGGAATTAATTTAGTATGTTATAATTTTATGCCTGTATTTGACTGGACTAGAAGTGATTTAGCTAAGGTAAGACCTGACGGATCTACTGTTTTATCATATGATCAAGAAATAATAGATAAAATAGATCCTCAGAAAATGTTTGAGCAAATTGATTCAAGTTCTAATGGTTTCGTTCTTCCTGGTTGGGAACCTGAAAGACTTAGCAGATTAAAAGAACTTTTTGAAATGTATAAAGGTATTGATGATGATAAGCTATTTGAAAATTTAAAATATTTCTTAACTGCTATAATGCCTACATGTGAAAAATACAATATAAAAATGGCCATACATCCTGATGATCCTGCTTGGCCTGTATTCGGACTTCCTAGAATAATAGTTAATAAAGAAAATATTTTAAGGATGGTTAATAGTGTTAATAGCCCTTGCAATGGTATAACATTATGTGCTGGTTCTTTAGGATCTAATCCTAAAAATGACATACCTGATATAGTAAGAAGTTTAAAAGGAAAAATTTTCTTTGCCCATGTGAGAAATTTAGAGCATACAGCCCCAGGTAAATTCCAAGAAGCAGCTCACTTATCAAGCGATGGTTCTATGGATATGTTTGCTATTATGAAAGCATTTTATGATATAGGTTTTGAAGGTCCATTCAGACCTGATCATGGAAGAGCTATTTGGGATGAAGTATCTATGCCTGGTTACGGACTTTATGACAGGGCATTAGGAGCTGTTTATTTACAAGGTTTATGGGAAGCTATAGAAAAGATGAGTAAATAATTAAATATATTCTCTATGCAATACTTTTATAATTTTATGAAAGTATTGCATTTATTTTATGCTTAAATGATGCTAATATTTACTTTAATAATTAAGTATGATAGATTATAAATAACAGTTTTATATTTTACGGAGTTTTTTATGTTAGAAAAATATATACAGAATAAAATAATACCTGTAGTAGTTGTTGAAAATGAAGAAGAAATAAGAAATATAGCAGAACTTTGCTTAGAATTTCTTCCTTCTATAGAATTAACTCTAAGAACGGAATATGGATACAAGGCTTTAGAAATATTAGCTAAAGACTACCCTACACTTCCTAGAGCTGCTGCTACTGTTTTAAATACTGAACAAGTTGATAGAATACTTGATTTAGGTACAAATATAATAATAAGCCCTGGATTTCAGCCTGTAATGCTTGAATATGCTAAAAATAAAAATTACCATTATATACCAGGTGCTGCAACTCCTGCCGAACTTGAGCAATGTTTAGCTTATGGACATAAATATATAAAATTCTTCCATGCTGGTTTATACGGCGGAATTAATTGGATAAAAAATATAGCTCCTGTTTATCAGCATACTGGTGTGAAATTTATGCCTTTAGGAGGAGTAAGTATTGATAATGTGAAAGAATATCTGCAAAATAAACATGTATTTGCATGCGGAGGTTCTTGGCTATGTCCTAGAAACTTAATGGAAGAAAAAAATTGGAAAGAAATTAGAAATAGATTTGAAGAAGCTTCTAAATTAATAAAAGAATTAAAAAACTAATATATTTCTGTATATACTTCTTATATAAATAAAAATGAATTTGCATTCACTTATTATTTTTTGTATAATTCATATATTAATTTTTTAATAAGAATAGGAAAATATATAATATGATTAGTGAAGAAAATAAATATTTTTATAGTGCATTAAGTAATATTCAAAACAAAAAATATGATGAGGCTATTAATGACTTAATTAAAGTTATAGAGATAGATAATAATAATTTAGATGCATATCATAATTTAGCTATGGTTTATTATGAGATAAAAGATTATGATAAAGCTATAAGTACTTATAATAAATCTATAGAAATATATCCGCATGATACAGATATATATTATTATAGAGCTGGAATTTATATAGAAATAAAAGATTATGATAGGGCAATAGAAGATTTAGAAAAAGTTATTTTAAAAAATGAAGCATATTCTGATGCATATTATTTAATGTCGGTAGTATATAGAAAAAAGAAAAAATATAAAAAAGCAATTAAATATTTAAAGAAAACATTAGAATTTAATCCTGAAGATTATATAGCATATTATGATGCTTATAGATTATATTCTATGCTTTCAAATTATAAAAAAGAAGAAGAAAAAAAAGAAAAATATATATTAAAGGCACAAAAATATTTAAAAAAATCAGCAGATTTAGGTTATGAAAAGGCAGCAGAAAAATTAAATGATAATAATTAAAAATTAACAAAATTAAAAGAAGAATTGCTTGCAATATTATGAATATAAAATATCATGTATAATATAAAATTATAATAAAAGAGGAGTTATACTTATGTCAAAAAAAATTTTAGTTCCATTAGCTGAAGGTTTTGAAGAAATTGAAGCTATAACTATAATTGATGTTTTAAGAAGAGCAGATATAGAAGTTGTAACTGCTTCTTTAACTAATAATTTAGAGGTAAAAGGCGGACATAGTATAGTTGTAAAAGCAGACACAACTTTAGAAAAAATAATGAATTATGATTTTGATGCAATAGCACTTCCTGGCGGAATGGGGGGGATGAATAATTTAAAATCAGATATGAGAATTATAGAAAAACTTAGAAGTATGTATGAAGATAAAAAGCTAGTATCTGCTATATGTGCTTCTCCTATAGTACTTGGCGAGGCAGGAGTAATTGAAGGAAAATACACTTGCTACCCTGGATGCGAAAGTATGGTAAAGGGAGGAGAATATGTGGAGAAGGATTTAGTTGTATGTAATAATAATGTTATAACTTCTAAAGGACCTGCTACTACTGTATTTTTTGCTTTAGAAATAGTAAAATATTTGAATGGTTCTAATGAAGAATTATCAAATGCTTTATTAATACATTTAATAAAATAAAAAATAATATTGATTTTAAAAATCTTTTATATATATTATAATATATAAAAGATTTTTTTAAAGGATTAAAAATTGAAAGTTATTATACCAGCAGCTGGAGAAGGTACTAGATTAAGACCTCACACAATCACTAAACCAAAACCAATACTTCCTATAGCAGGTGCTACA
>CALXXQ010000138.1 GCA_944392715.1 uncultured Brachyspira sp. | reverse complement strand
TATTTGGAAGTCTGCAATTGAGTGTAGGATTATCTTCTATTACAGTATTTATTCCAACCATTATAGCAGAGTATTTATTTCTAAATCTATGAGAATGCTCTCTTGTTTTTTCTGAAGTTATCCATTTTGATTTACCGCTTACAGTAGCTATTTTTCCATCCATAGTCATAGCATATTTCATAACAATAAATGGTCTTTTATTAGCTATATAATAGAAGAAAATTTCATTTAATTTTCTGCATTCATCTTCAAGCACATTAACTATAACTTCAATTCCAGCATCTTTTAATTTTTTTATGCCATTTCCTGCCACTTTAGGATTAGAATCAATACATCCTATAATCACTCTTTTTAATTTATTTTTTATAATAGCATCAGCACAAGGAGGAGTTTTTCCATAATGAGAACAAGGCTCTAAAGTTACATATATATCAGCATCTTCAACATTCTCACCTTTTTCTTTTGCATCTAAAAAAGCATTAATCTCAGCATGATTTTCACCGCATTTTTTATGGTATCCAATGCCTATAACTTTATCATCTTTCACTATAACAGCACCAACCAAAGGATTAGGACTAGTAAAACCTTCTCCTTTTTTAGCCTCTTCTATAGCCATTTTCATGTATTTTTCATGCATAATGCTAATACTCTTAAAAATAATTTTTTAATCTTTTGGGGTTTTCATTTCGGCGGTATTTTGATTATAAACAAAAAAACTCTAAATGTTAAGAATTAACAATTAGAGCCTTACTTTTTTATGTAGTAGTTTACATTATTCTATCTTCTACCATCCAGACTTTAACTGTCGGTTTTGGAGTTTCACCAAATCGGCTGTTTCTGAAAAAGAATAATTTTCAAAAAAGCTCGCGGACTTTACCGCCGGTATGGAATTTCACCTAGCCCCGAAGATTTATTATACTAATATTATAATACAAAAAAAATTCATTGTCAAGTATAAGTAATGTATTATTAATTATTATCATTTATTCTTATTTCTTCGCATAATTTTTTCAGTCTTTCTTCCGCACATCTTTTTTTTAATTCACATTCCCAAATTACAATAACATTCCAGCCCATTGATTCAAGGTTAATTATATTATTTTTATCTCTTTCTATATTACGTTTAATTTTTGGTATCCAATAATTTTTATTAGAAAGAGGCATTTTTCCTCTTGAACAGTTATGCATATGCCAAAAACATCCGTTTACAAAAATAACTGTATGATATTTTGGAAGTACTATATCAGGTTTTCCAGGATATCTTTTGTCATTCTTTCTATATCTGAAACCTTTCTTAAAAAGATACTTTCTGACAATATTTTCAGGCTTTGTATTTTCGCTTTTTATATTAGACATATTTCTGCTTCTTTCTTCAGGTGTTTTATTATCTGCCATATTATACCTTATTTAAAAATATAAGATTTATCTGAATTTAATTTATCTAAGAATTTATCATAACTTCCCCAGCTTTGCACATCTATAGAATACTCACATTCTTTTTCTTTCACAACTATTACAGAGTCAATACCTAAAAACTCTAATCTGCCGATAGAAGCAAGTTCAAACTCTTTTAATTTTAATACATCTCTAAGAAGCCAGCTGCTTAATGCTTTATTAGGATTTGTCATAAGAGCCTTATTATTATCCTGACATACTTTAGCATTTAATATTTCTCCAAGCGGAGTTTTAAGAATAAAAGGAGTATCTCTTTCAGGAAAAAAATTAGGAAAATGATTTCTTACTAATGCGGGTATAGCTATATATACCTCATTAGGATCTCTTTTCCTCCCGCTTGCATTCCATTGATTAAGTGCAGATCTTTCAGGAACTATTTTTATATTATTTTTTACTGTATATAAAGGCAGAATAACATATTCTAATTTTTGTTCTCCGTCAATTGAAATTTTATCATGATCAATTTCATCAATAGAAAGAAGAAGTTTTGCAGGATTTTCAAATATTACAGCCTCTGCTGTATTACAGTTTTTAGGAATATCAAATTTTCTAAATAATGTACTTTTTGAAAAATTAAATTTATACAAGTGATTTCCATCTGTAAAGTCTAAAGATTTTTCACTTTTATATCCTTTTTCTTTTTTTATTCTTAAATTTGATATATCAATTTCATCATAATCTGTTTCAAAAAACAGCAGCAAATTTTTTCTTCTAGCTATGATATGATACTGAGACTGAGATATACCGTAAATATCTTTAGCAAGTTTAATTCTTTCATTTCTAAGATTTGCTAAAAATTCGGCAATGTCTTTATCAGACTTTTTCTCTCTGATCAGATTTGAATTTTTATTAAATTCTGCTATTTTTTCAAAACTATAATTCTTATTTTCTCCTAGAAAAGTTTTTAATCCTATGCCTATATTATATATTTTTGCGTCAAATGCTGTATCTGAACGGCTTAAATTTTTAGCATTAAAACAAAAACAGAATAAATTTTCCATAGCCCTGTAATATATATAAGGACTGCTGCTGCCGCTATAAAGCCTTGAAAGTTTAGATACTATCTGTATTAATTTTACATAATTTTTATTTTCTTTCTTATCCAGTTCAAAAAAATTAATCACTTTATACCTCATTTTTTGATTAGCAGTCTATAACCTTAAGAATATTATCTGCTATTTTTTTTACCAAAGGATAAACTATTGAATTTCCTGCCTGCTTATATAATTTTGAATTTGATTGTTTAGGGAGTTTAAAATCTTTAGGATATCCCTGAAAATTAAAACATTCTCTAGGGGTCAATTTCCTTATACCATAATTATCACGTATTATTGGAACATTATGTCCTCCTTCTCCCATATTAGCAGTCAGAGTAGGACAAAGATTTGATTTGTTTTCTCTTATATAATGTCTTCTCCATTGGTATACAGTATCTTTATTTTTAATTTTTTCATTAAAAATTTCATAATATTTAGTACAGTTATAATAATATATATCATCCTGTTTTTCATGGTCTATGAAATCATGAATGGTTTTAGTAAGTTCTACAGGTTCAGGAAATTTAAAATCAGAATAACTGCGTACTTTTTCTTTGCTGAAAGCGACAATAAATATTCTTTCTCTGTTCTGCGGTATGTTTGAATATTCTGCTGAATTTAATACTTTATATGAAACATAATAATTTAAATCTTTTAGAGTATTTATTATTGTTTTTAATGTTTTTCCTTTATCATGGGTTTCAAGATTTTTAACATTTTCAAGAAGAATAGCTTTAGGATTATGATATTTTATTATTCTGGCTATATCAAAAAACAAAGTACCTCTTGTATCTTCAAAACCTTTTCGGTATCCTGCTACAGAAAATGGCTGGCATGGAAAACCTGCACAAAGTATATCATGTTCAGGAATATTTTTTTCATCTATCTTTGTAATATCTCCTTCAAGTATAGTATCAGGAAAATTTAATTTATATGTTTCCATTACATTAATATCTATTTCACTTGCAAAAACACAATTTTCAGAATTAAAAGCTAAATGAAAACCTCCTACTCCTGCAAATAAATCAATAAATCTGCACATTATATTATTTCCTAATATATTAATAAAATTAATTTACATTATTATTTAATTATTCGGATTATATAATTATAATTTATATTTGTCAAAGAATTATTTTTAGTTTTACATATCTTATTTACTAAAAACTCATTATCTCATACCAATAATTATCAAAATATCTATACATTCCCATACCAGGTGAATAATAGCTATATATCTTATGAAAATCTCTTAAAGCATCTTTAAAAGAAGTATTATCAATATATCCTTTTCTGGCCATATAAAGTAATGCTATAGAAGGAGACCTAGACATACCAAAATTACAGTGAACCAATACTTCCATATCATTTATATGTTCATCTATAAACTCCATAGACCTTTTTATCATAGGAAAAGCATATTCAAAAGATAAACTGCTTATATCAAGTAAATTCAAATATAAATTATTATTACTTTCATAAACTTTTCTATCTCCTACATCTCCTTTAACACCTCTAACAAAACAGCTTTGACATGCATGAACTATAGCACCTTTAAACTCCATGCAATCTCTATCGCCGCCTACATACAGATTATGATATAATTTATTCATAATTGTAAAGCTCCAATCAATTTTTTTGCCTAGATATAATAACATAAATTTGATAAAGTTCTATATTAAATTAATACAATTTATAAATTGATTTTATAAATAATGTTTATATAATTTAATATTATAACAAATATTAAAAAGGTTTATGCATGTCATATTTATATTTTGGAAGTAATTGGGGAAATAAAAAACTCATAGATGAAATATTTTTAAAATATAACATAACATTTGTAGGATTTAAAGATGATAATACAGATTATCAAAAAGCCTTAGAAAAAGCTAAAAATAAATATATAAAAAGAGGTACAAAAATAGCTATTGCAGAAGGTACGAAAATTAAAGCTATAGGTATAGCTATTTCAGATTCAATCACATTAGATAAATTGATACAAAAATATAATGAAACAGATAGGGAAGCAATTAAAAATTATCTTTCTTATATTGATGATACTATATTATGTGTTAAATCAAAATTATATAAATTAAATAAAGATGACCAATTTTCTTTCGGTTCTCAGGGAAAAAGATTTTGCAATATTAATGATGAAAGATATAAAAATAATATAGATAAATTATTAAAAAAATATTATAGGGAATTAACTATGAAAGAATTAAAAGAAAACTGTATCAGTCTTTTAAAAAATAATTATAATCTCATACTCACAGGGGCACCTGGAACAGGAAAAACCTATTTGGCTAAACAAATTGCTACAAAAATTATTTTTAATGATAATAATAAAGAGTATACAGAAGCTTTGGAAGAAAATGATGATTTCAAAAATCAATGCCAGTTTGTACAGTTTCACCCATCTTATGATTATACAGATTTTGTTGAAGGATTAAGACCTATTAAAGACAGTAACGGAAATATAGGTTTTGAGAGAAAGGACGGAGTTTTTAAAGAGTTTTGTAAAAGAGCATTAAAAAATTTAATTGACAGCAAAAAGAAAGAGTCGGAATTGAATTATGAAACAATAGTAAAAAAATATTTAATAAAATTTGCAAATGAAAAGTGTGAAGAATTTAATAAAAATAATAAACTTATATTAAATGGTATGAGGAATAAACCCGTTGCACCGTATATAAATATATATTTTGACGAAGAAGAAGAAATATTATTAATGACAGCCCAATCTGTGCATAGATACACTATAAATGGTAAAATTGCTCAATATGTTGAGTGGTACAAAACATATAAAGAAAAAAAAGAAGATGGAACTTTAAGCACAGCTAGTATGGAAAAAGCCGTAGGATTTCCAGGACGTATAACTTATTTATGTGCATTCTTACATAGTTTTGATATAAAATATAATTCTCAAATAGAAAAAGAATTAAAAAATAGTAGTGATAATAAAATAGAAAAAGTTCAAAAGAAAAATTTTGTATTTATAATAGATGAGATTAACAGAGGGGAGATTTCAAAGATTTTAGGAGAATTATTCTTTGCTATTGACCCAGGATATAGAGGAATTAAAGGAAAAGTACTTACTCAATACTCTAATTTGATAGATGAGGAATCAGAAAAATATTTTTATATACCAGAGAATGTTTATATAATAGGCACTATGAATGATATTGACAGAAGCGTTGAGAGTATGGACTTTGCTATGC
>CALXXQ010000137.1 GCA_944392715.1 uncultured Brachyspira sp. | reverse complement strand
TTGTTGATTTTTGATTGTTTATTGTTGATTGTTGATTGTTGATTGTTGATTGTTGATTGTTGATTGTTGATTGTTGATTGTTGATTGTTGATTGTTGATTGTTGATTGTTGATTGTTGATTGTTGATTGTTGATTGTTGATTGCACATAGTATTATGTAGTCTATATTAAAATATAATTTATGTCAAATATATTTAATATTATTTTATACAAAAATTGATATGCATTTTATTTAGATTATTGATTTTTATACCTATATATAATATAATAATTATGTTTATTCAAAATAAAAGAAAAATATCTTAATTTTTAATAATAAAATAAATAATCAATTTTTAATTAAAGAGGAATTATAATATGCGTTTTAAAAGTGCCTATAATGGAATATTAACAAAAGATGATATTGGTAAAGATGTAAAACTTGCTGGATGGGTTTTAAGAAGAAGAGATCATGGCGGAGTAATATTTGTAGATTTAAGAGACAGAACAGGATTTGTACAAATAGTATTTAATCCTGAAATAAGTAAAGAAGCACATAATGACGCTCAGGATTTAAGAAGCGAATATGTTATCAGTGTAGAAGGTAAAATCAGAGCTAGAAGACCTGAAATGATTAACCCTAAAATTCCTACTGGCGAAATTGAAGTTATGGTTGAAAAAATGGAGCTTCTTAATACTTCTGAAACTCCTCCTTTCCTACTTGAAGATGATATTGATACTGGTGAAGATATAAGATTAAAATATAGATACTTAGATTTAAGAAGACCTACAGTATTTAATAATTTATATAAAAGATTCCAAATCACTAATGCTTTTAGAAAACATTTATCAGACAATGGATTTATAGATGTAGAGACTCCTATATTAAATAAAAGTACTCCTGAAGGTGCTAGGGACTTCCTTGTGCCTTCAAGATTAAATGCAGGAGATTTTTATGCTTTACCTCAGTCTCCTCAAATATTCAAGCAAATACTTATGATAGGCGGTTTTGACAGATACTATCAAATTGCTAAATGTTTCCGTGATGAAGATTTAAGAGCAGATAGACAGCCTGAATTTACACAAGTTGATATTGAAACTTCTTTCCTTAGTACTGATGAGTTTTTATCTATTATGGAAAATGTTACTGCTAATATAGTTAAAGATGTTTATGGTATTGATTTGCCTACACCATTTCCTAGATTAAATTATTATGATGCTATGGAGATGTATGGAAGCGATAAGCCTGATACTAGATTTGAATTAAAACTTATCAATGTTGAAGATGCTGTTAGAGGCTGTGATTTTGCAGTATTTAAAAATGCATTAGATAACAAATTTATAATAAGATGTTTGAATGCTAAAGGCGGAGAGAAATTAAGCAGAAAAGATATTGATGACTTTACTAAATATGTTGGTATATTCGGAGCTAAAGGACTTGCTTGGATGAGAGTTACTGAAAAAGGACTTGAATCTAATATAGTTAAATTCTTCTCTGAAGAAAATCAAAAGAAAATATTAGAAGTTACTAAAGCAGAAAAAGGAGACCTTTTATTCTTTGTTGCTGACACTCCAAAAGTTACATTTGATGCTTTGGGTAATTTAAGATTAAGAGTTGCTGAAAAATTAAACTTAATAGATAAAGATAAATTAAATTTCTTATGGGTAGTAGAGTTTCCATTATTTGAATATGATCATAAAGAGAAGAGAATATCAGCTACTCACCATCCATTTACTGCACCAGTACCTGAAGATGTTCCGCTATTGGATACTGATGTACTAAAAGTAAGAAGCGATACTTATGACTTAGTATTAAATGGTAATGAGATAGGCGGCGGCGGTCAGCGTATTTATGACAGTAAAGTTCAGGCTAAAATATTTAGTTTATTAGGTATAGATGATGAGAAAGCTAAAATAAGATTTGGATTCTTACTTGATGCTTTAAAATATGGTGCTCCTCCTATGTGCGGTATGGCTTATGGTATAGACAGAGTTGTTATGCTTCTTCAAAAACAAGACAGCATAAGAGAAGTTATAGCATTCCCTAAAACTCAAAAAGGACAATGTTTGATGAGCGGATGTCCTTCTACTGTAGACCCTGATCAATTAGAAGAGTTGCATTTGAGTATAGAAGAGTAAAATAAAAATTTAATTAATAAAAAAGTCCCATTATATTTATAGTGGGGCTTTTTGTTTTTTTTATTTATTCTCATTCCCCGCCCTTTATTCTTTTTAATTTTATCTGTCATTTCTACTTTTTACTTCTTTATTACTCAATCAGAATTCACAGCACCCACCCAAGCGGATTTTTAAATTTTAAAATATCACAACGCACGGTTAGCCAAATTAAAAAATATAAATATATTAATAATACAACTTTTATTATATTTTAAAATCTGCTTACCGTGCGGTAAATAGATTTTAAATCTAATTAAAACTTGGGTGGGCGTTAACATTTCAAAATAAATAATAAAAAATAATTTAAATTAAAATTAAAAAACAAATTGCAAAATATAAAGGGCGGGAATTAGAAATAAATTTTATTAAACTTATATGTCTTTTTGCAACTTTGACGAAGTCCACAAAAAAGTTGATAGTTAAAAAATAAATTACTACACAATATTAAAAAAAATTGTATTATATAATTAATCAATAATTTTATTTTTTTGAATTGAAGGAATACAAAATATGAATAAATTAGATTTGGTAATATTCGATATGGACGGTCTGCTGCTTGATACTGAAATTATAAGTTTGGCTGCTTGGAAAAAATCTTTTAAAAATTATAATGTAAATATAGATGTTGAAAAATTATTCTTTAGTAAAATATTAGGGTCAAATGAAAATGCAATAAAAAATACAATAATGGAAATTTCAAATAATAATGAAAAATTATTTTATGATATTATTAAAAGCCAAATAGAAGAATCTTTTAATATAGTAAAAGAAGATGGTATCAATATAAAAAAAGGTGCTGAGGAATTAATAAATTTTTTAATTGATAACAATATAAAAAAAGCAATAGCAAGTTCAAGCATAAGAAAAAAAGTTGATCTGTATTTGGAAAAAACAAATTTAAAAAATAAGTTTGATTATATAGTATGCGGTGATGAAGTAGAATTCCCTAAGCCTAATCCTGATTTATATAATAATGTATGCAGTTATTTTAATGCTGATAAAAATAATGTAATAATATTAGAAGATTCTAAAAACGGACTTTTATCTGCCAAAAATGCCAATATAGAAAAAAGATTTTATGTTCCTGATTTGCTTTTATTAACTGAAGAAGATGAAAGAGAATTAGCGTACAAAAAATTTAATGATTTAATAGAAGTAAAAAACTATATAGAGAATAATTTTAAATATAATTAAATTTTATTCTCATTCCCCACCCTTTAAAGTTTAATACTATATTATGATATTTTAGTATTAATTATATTTAAAGCTTAATTAGAGTTTATAGATCCCACCCAAGTGTTTTTTTAAATTCATAATCTTTACAACGCACGGTTAGCTAAACAAAAAACTAAAATTAAATTAATAATACAATCTTTATTATATTTTAAAATCTGTTCACCGTGCGGTAGAATATTTTTTAATCTAATTAAAACTTTGGCTGGCGTTAACATTTCAAAATCAATAATAAAAATAATTTAGATTAAAATTTAAAAAATAAATTGTAAAATATAAAGGGCGGGAATTAGAAATAAATTAATTATCATCTATTTTTTCTATATGTATTTTATTTGAATAATCTGAAACATTTTCTGCTGATATATCTATAATATTGAATTCTTTATTATCTTCAATTTCTTCTGATTCATAAATATTATCTATTCTATTCCCATCTATTTTATTATTCAATGCCTCTAAAACATTTTCAAATTTCTCATCAAAATCATCAACTGCATTCATTATGATTGAAAAAATATCCATAAAAATATACTCCTTAAATATTTATTTAATATTGTTATTGTAGTATATGCATGCGTCAAAAATTGTCGCCTTATTTTATATGATTTTAATTTTTTAAAAAGTTGATTATCTTATCTTAGTTAAATTGCCTTCGCCTATAGCATTATTACTTGAAACATAATATATATTCATTATAGAAGAATTAAATGATAAGGTAAAATCGTATCTTATTCCAGATGATGTAACTGAAGCTTTATATATATTATCAGACATTTTTATTAGGCTTTCTTTGTATATTGGAATATGCAGATTAATAAGGCTTCCCCAAATTCTTATAGTTAATACACTTCCGCTGCTTACTACTACATTTGCTGTAGCCTGAGATGTGAGATTATTATTTTCTCTTATTGTAATAGAGCCTTCATAAGTACCATAATATTTTTTATCTATTCCATCATCATCAAGAGATGTAGAGCCTGTATGAAAATTAAGACAGCTGCATAT
The DNA here is from genome assembly GCA_944392715.1 of uncultured Brachyspira sp. Lineage (GTDB taxonomy): Bacteria > Spirochaetota > Brachyspiria > Brachyspirales > Brachyspiraceae > Brachyspira. The sequence continues at coordinate 1,651 of CALXXQ010000137.1, read as the reverse complement.
AAAAAATGCAGAAAATATTATTATTATTTTTGATAATCTGTTCATATTTTACCCTTATAGATATATAATACTACAAAATTAATTTATGTCAAAATAATTTAATATAAATTTGGAGGATATTTTATGAAACTAGGAGAGGCACTTTTAAAAAAGGAAGAATATATAAAAAAAATAGATAATTTAAAGAAGAGAGTGAAAAATAATGTTGTAATAAAAGAGGATAATTCTAATAATGAAGATCCTAATGATTTAATTAAAGAATATATAGAAATAAATAATGAATTATCAGATTTGATTATTAAGATAAATAGTAAAGAAAATACATCAAGATTAGAAATAGGGGTATCAATATCCGAGGCAATTAATATTAGAGATAAATTATCTAGAGAGATGGACATTTATAAAAACATTTTAAAAGAGGTTAATAGTAAAGATTATAGAACAGCTAAAAATGAAGTAAAAATGACTGTATTAGTTAATGTAAAAGATATACAAAATGAATTTGATAAATTATCAAAGGCTTATAATGATATAGATGTTATGATACAGGCTGCTAATTGGAATATAGATTTATAATTATTTTATAGCCAATAATAAATTTCCTATAAACACACCGAAATATGTACCTATAACATATCCAAGTGTTCCTACAAATATTATAGGCCCCGCAAGATCAATCCATCCTTTTGATATAGCCATAGCTAAAGCTGTAGTAGGTCCTCCTATATTTGCATTAGAAGCTAGTATTATCTCTTCTAAATTAAATTTGAAAATTTTACCGAATATGAAAGATATAATCATGTTCATAAATACAACTATAGAACAAAAAACTAAAAGCAAAGGAGAATTTTTAATTATTTCATTTAATGATGCTGGAACACCTATAACGAAAAAAAATAAATAAATTAAAAATGTGCCTATTTCCTGAGCTGCTCCAAGTTTAGAGAATATATTTGGAAATGATGCGGCACATATAATAGATATACTAGTAATAATTAAATACTTATTTCCTAATAAACCATTAATCATATACAATATAAAATTTGTTTTGGGAATAAATGAAGATAGATAAGAAGATAATGAATTTGAAACAGCAACCGTAATAAAAGCAAATGATACTGATATTGCTATATCTTTTAAAGATGTTTCTTTAGGCTTCCAATATTCTGATATAACATTTTCAAGTTTTATATTTTCAACTTTATCAATATATGGATGTTTATAATGTTTATGAAAAAATTTTGATGATGAAATAGATATTAATACAAAGAAATATAATGCCATTAAAAGATTATCAGCTACAGTTGCAGATGAAACCATTTTTTCTGACACATTAAAAGCATTTGATAAAGCAGCAAAATTAATAGTACCTCCTATATATGTGCCTGTAATCATAGCCGCTATTCCTTCCAATTCACTTATATGATTTTTTAGAAGAAAAAATGCTATTAAACTACCCGCCGCTGTAGCAAAAGAACCTATTAAAAATATAATAAGTATTTTTCCGCTTTCTTTAAGTATTTTTTTGCACAGGAGCCAGACATATTGCATTAAGTATTCCTTAATTTCTTGAAGTATAACACAGGTGTATAATAATTTAAAGCAGAATGTATACGTTTATGATTCCAAAAATTATTATATTTTCTCAATT
>CALXXQ010000136.1 GCA_944392715.1 uncultured Brachyspira sp. | reverse complement strand
ATGGAGTATCTAATTCTTTATTTTTAGTTAATAAAAAAGAAAATTATTCTATTTTTGGAAAAGAAGTTTCTGAAGAAAGATTTGAAGAAGTTCGTAAAAAATTATACGAACTATTAGAGAATTGGAGACCAACTTTTAATAATCTTAAAAGTCTTTATTTAAAATATGGCAGCGAATGGAAATTAACTCCTATTCAAGCAGCAGAAGAAATACAAAAAAAGGAGGCTTGGGCTTCTATGCCTATAGAAGCTATTAAATACGTGATGTCTTTAGAAGAGTTTGACAAAACAATGTTTGAAGAAATAACAGCAATAGATATAGATAAAATTAAGGAGTAAAGAATGTTCAAAATAAGTATCGAACTAGAAATACATGAAACAACAAGTAGAAGTATAAGCAGATCAGGACAAATGTTCAAGGACTATAATCTTACTTATAAGCCTAAGAATATTCCTGACTTAATTGAATATTTAGAAAGCAAGAAATATAAAATCATTGCTTTTGATACTACTCATATAAGAGATGAGAATAAGATTTCTATTTGTATTGATAAAAAGAAAAAGAAAGTAACTAGAAATAAAGAAGAAGATTAATTTTTAAGGGGGGTAATCTGATGAGCTTATTAAAAGACATTTTTAAGAAAAGAAGAGAAGTAAAATGTGCTGTTTGCGGAGGAGTCATAGAAAATAGCTTTAAAACCAAATATATAAAACTAAACGGCTGTTACGGACTTCATTTGATTCACTTTGAATGTGATGAAAAAAATAAAAATTAAATAAAAGGAGAATTAAACTATGAGTAATTTTGAAATGACAGGAAGATCTGGAAGTGATTTTGAATATCCTAATATAGGATTAACACCTGCTGTTTGTATTAATGTTATAGACGGAGGATATGAAAAAGTTATATATATGGGACAAGATAAAGGGTATCAAAGAAAAATATTCATATTATGGGAAATAGATCAAAGAATAACAAAAGGAGATTTTGCTGGTCAACATATGATTATAAGCAAAGAATATACTTTTGCTGTATCTCCTAAATCTAATTTAAGAAAAGATTTAGAAAGTTGGAGAGGAAAAGTATTTGAAGAAAAGCATAATTCTAATGGAACTGTAACTTTAATAGGAGAAAAGAAAAATAAAGAAACAGGTAAAATAGAAAAAGTGGCATTTTCTATTGATATGTTGATAGGAGCTAGTTGTATACTAAATCTACAAAATGTTAGCAAAACAAAAACTTTTATATCTCCAACTTCTATTTTACCATTTGATAAAAAATTCCAAAAAGTTAATAGAGAAATGGAACCTAATTATATCCCAGATTGGATTGCTAAAAAAATTGCTGAAAGACCAACAAATAATCCTGATGAATTAGAAGCTCCTGATAATTCATCAGATAAGAGTTTTGATGATGATGAAGAGGTGCCGTTTTAATAGTATTAAAGAAAAAGAATTAAATAAATTATTAAAAAACAAAGAACCTGAAGAATTAACTATTGAAGAATTAAAAGAAATAATTCTAAAAGTTAATGACAAAATAATTAAAGATAATTTAGAAAGGATTTTACAATTAAAAGAATTTGGATGTGGTTTAGAAGATGATAATCCATTTGATGATGATAATAAAAGCTATAAAGATTTATTAAAAGAACAGGAAGAAAAAGAAAAAAAAGGACGTATTAATCAAATAGATAAAAACAATAATGGTTTTGATTCTTATGATGGACCTTTATTTTAAGACATTCTGGATAGACTACTCCTTATAATAAATTATTTATTTCGGTGGGGGCATAAAAACCCCTGCCGCATAAAAACTTAATAACTCAAAAAAAAACAAAAACTTTGGAGGAAACAATGAAAAAAGTAATAAAAAGAGAAACAAACAAAATAGCTATATTTTATGATGATTTGGAAAATAAAGAAATACAGAGTTTAATTCTTAATTCTTTCGGGTGGGTACAAAAAGGCTATATAAATGATTCAGGAACTTTATTTATAAAAACAGGCGAATACAAAATCAGCGGCTCTGTAAAAGAAAATAAGTATACAAGCGTTGCTACTAATAATTGGCTTGTTATGGATGCTATGGCAGTTGGGAATAATAAATTATTAATAGATAAAATCAAAGTTGTAAACCCTGAAAAGTTTGCTGAGATGTATGACATTATAGACAATGAGGCAGATTTATTTTCAGGACTTGAAGAAGATGAAGAAGATAAGTCTATCAAGTTTGAAAACATAAAAAGAAAAAAGGCTTGAATATGGAACAACAAAAAAATTACTTTGCTGTTATTCCTGCCTCTGTTCGTTATGATAATAATCTAAAACCGCTTGCTAAATTATTGTATGGGGAAATAACCGCACTTTGTAATGAGAAAGGCTATTGTTGGGCTTCAAACGGATATTTTGCTGAACTTTATGAAGTTAGTAATGATACTATTTCAAGAGCAATAAAGCAGCTGGAAGAATGCGGACATATAAAATGCGTTTATGATAAAACACAGCAGAACAATGATAAAAGAAGAATATTTATTGAGTATCCGCAAAATTGCGGGGACGGTATCCGCAAAAAAGTCGATACAGTATCCGCAGAAAAGTCGAGACCGTATCCGCAAAATTGCGGGGACGGTATCCGCAAAAAAGTCGAACAGAATAATACAGAGAATAGCACAAATAATAAAACAGAGAATAATACAGCGAGAGAAAAAGAAACTCCTCTCTCTGATTTTGATTTATTTGTGAAAGAACTTTGTGTTGTATTTGAATCTTTCACGGCTAAAACTGCTACACAGCTTTATCAGCTAGACGGATTTAAATCAATTCAAAAGCAGGACGAACTTAGAATCTCTTTTGAGGCTCGGCGGTATGACTGGGTTTCTTGCGTAAAGCTAGCAAAAAAGACTGTTGAGAGTAAAAGCAGACAGGATTTAAACACTCGTTGGCTTGACTTCTTGTCTTATCTTCGGATATTTTTGAAAAACGGCGATGAAAAAAATCATAGCATAAAAAGGCATTACACAGCTGAAGAATTAGCAGAGCTAGAAATAAAACGCAGACAGGCAGAACTTGAGAAAAAGCAAAGAGAGGCAGAGGAAGAGCGAAAGCAAAAAGAAATAGACAAAATTGAGGCAGATAAACTAGGAATGACACTTGATGAGTATTATGACTACATTGGGGAGGGCGGCAGTTTCTATGAAGATATAAAAAAAGCTATAGCTCAAAAATCTCAAAATAAGGAGAAAGCAAATGCTTGATAATAAAAAGAAAACTGAAAACAAAGAAATTATTCAAGAGTTAGCTGAAAGATTGTCTTGTAATTATAATTCTTCTTCTCTTGATGAGGAAACAAAAAGAAATATGGCTATTAATAAAAGAGTTTTAATCAATTTAAAAAAATCTTTAAGGGGTGAACAATGGCACAAAAAGTAAGAGGAACATCTATTGATTGTTATTACGGCAATATAAAAAATAAATCAGAGAATAAGCAATTCAGATTAATACTTGATTGCTTGATTGAAAAAGGTTCAGCAACTATTGGAAGAGAATTAGGAGATATTTTTACTGAAGCATTAGGCGAAGTAAAGATTGAAAAAGAGGCTAAAAGATTAAAGGCTGAAAATAAAAATATTGATGAGCTAAGTTGCGATGAGTTCAAGAAAAGATACGGAAAATGGACTAAATATGAATTAGAGTGTTTAAGAGTAAAATTAGAAGAAGGCAAAAACAATGGCTAAAAAGACAAATAGAAGACTTTAGAAAGGCTTTTGATTTCATAAAGAATATAGAATACAAAGCCTACAAAGCCAAAGAAGAGAAGGAAACTAAACAAGAACAATATGTTTTTGATTTTTAAGTAAGGATTTATTTATGTATAACTT
>CALXXQ010000135.1 GCA_944392715.1 uncultured Brachyspira sp. | reverse complement strand
ATTATATTCTTTTTTAATAAGACGGGTTTATCTTCTAAATTAAGCTCTTTTAATGTATTTTTATTTAAATTAGGTAATGTATTATCTTTTGTCCAGTCTATTTTTTCAAGCTGTTCAATTTTTTCTTTTATCTCTTTTTCTTCTTTTTGTTTTTCTTCGCTTGAATCTTCATTATTAGTTTCTTCTTTATCTTCCTGTTTATTATCTTCTCCGCTTCCTTTCGTAAACTTACCGTCTTTATCTCTTTTATAATCTTCTTCTTTGAAATTAGGCGACTGCCCGCTGTAAGCGTCAGAATCTGCTTTTATAGTGCTGTTATTTTGTACTGCCTCATTTTGTGTATAATCAAACATATCCTCATCATCTTCAGCTCCTTCTATTCCTCCCATTCCTTGAGGCTGTGAATCCAATTCTATTTCATTTTTAAATATTTCGCTTTCGTTTAATTCTTCCTGTAAGTCCGCAGGATTAGCTCCTAACTGTTGGGCTTTAAGTAAATTATCAAGTTTTTTAGCATTATTGTCTTGAGTAACGCTTTCAGGTTCAGGGAATAAGCTGCCGTATTGAAACTTGAAGTTTTCTGCCCAGCTTCTAAATATTTCGCTGTCTGTTTTGTCCTGATATTCGCTGTATTTATAACGCATATCATCAATAAAAGCACTGTCCCAAGCCTTGAGCATAACATAATAATCTGTCAAATTATATAAAGGAGTGAGTTTATTTTCTCTAAAACTTTCTATTATTGATATTTCAGTTTCCTTGTCTTTATCTCCCTCGCTGAATCCGTTTGAAAGACTTTTATCGAACAGTATTGAGGCAGGAGTGTCGTTCAAAGCTTTTGTTATATCATCTTCAAGTTTATTAATGCTTTCTATAAGTCCGCTTAAATTAGAAATAGGAAAATCTTCGATTGTGCTGTCGGCTGAAATAGAAATAACTTCTCCGCTTCTTTTCTGCTCTAAAATCTTTTTAGACATTTCTATCGCATCTACTGACACGCCATTGAACTTTCCTTTAGCAGGATATTTATAAATAATTGCCCCTGCTTTATAAAGTAAATCGCCTATTGACTTTATAGCATCATCATACTGTTCTAATAGTTTAACCATATTGTAAAAAACAGAAGGAGGAGAAAACGGAATAAGTGAAGTTCTTGAGTCTAAATATAGAGGCTCTAATGCATGAGAAACAGCTATTCTTTTTTTAGGTATTTGTTTTGAGTTTACTTGAATATCAATCACTTGTAAAAAAGTAAAAGAAAGAGGGTCTAAATCCATTCTTGAACCGCTTATATTTAATGGATCCATAACTGTAAACTTCATTTTATATTTATGAACATTCTCAAAAGTTGGCTTCGTTGTAAAATCATCTTCTTCTTTTTCTTCATCGTACATAGCAACATATAATGCCCCAGTTCCGTAGATACGTGAATTATATATAGTTCTTTTTATTGCCTCATCTTGTTTCATTTCATCTGCTGTTTCTTTGAACTTTTCTATTGCCTCAGGCGGTGCTTTATGTATATCTATTTCACGCTCGGCACTCATAGCGAAGTTTGGAAGCCCTTCTACTATTCTTTTACCAAGTGTGGCAGTTCTATAAATATTTTTACATTCATCATAGGACAATATTGGATTTTTACCGTCTCTAAAGAAACTCATGTTATATAATATCTCTCTAATATTTTTATATATATAATAAAATAAAAAAATAAAAAAGATTTATACGATAGTTAGTTTATCGTTGTATGTTATTAATTATTTTGCTTTAAGATAAAATTCTGAAACCGTATATAAAAAGTATAATCTATTTATTAAAATTATTAATAAATTTTAATAATATATTTTCAAATTCATTTATATTGAATAAAGATTTTTTAGATTTTGTAAGTTTATAAGATGCATTAGCTCCTTTTTCCATACTAACTAAATTACCTGCCTTACCAGTTGAAATGTCAGACTTTGACCATATATTAAAATATAGATTATCTGGAGAAACACCTAAACAAATTATAGCTTCATATTTTCTATGGTATCTTATATGGTTGAATTGAAAATTAGAATTTGTATCTTCTGTTGCAGTTTTTATTTCAAAATCAATATTTTCTATTTCTATATCATATGCATTTTTATCTCTTGCCTCTGTAGATTTTTTAGAAAGTTTAGAATTTATATTTAATTTATTACATAATTCATGAATAAAATCCTGACCTACACTTCCTACTCCTGTATTAGAAAGTGTTTTTATTTTTTTAAATTCAGCATTATCCCATTTAGAATGATTATGATATTTTTCTAAAATATGCAAAAACAATTCATCATAAATACTATTAGGCATTAACAATTCCTCTATCTATTAAAGCTTTTTCTATATGATACATACTTATATGTCTGCAATTATGAGTTGCTAAATTACTATAATCATTCCAATTTATACTGTTCAATATACTTTCAACTTTACTTTTAGATTTTTTTATTATTATACCATATCCGCAAACATATTTAACTTCTGAAAAGTCTTTTACTAATTTAGGCTGCTTTGTATAATATGTTCTTTGAAGAAAAAAATCAGCATTATTCATCTTTTCTATTCCGCAAGTTCTTTCTTTTCTAGTATCAACAGTAAATATATCTACCCAATCATCACATGATTTTTTTATTTCTAAATTAGTATTTCCCTTTTTCCATATTTGCCATAAAGCATTCACTGTAATTTTTTTATTATCTAATCTATAAAAACTATCATTTGGAAGTATTTCAGAATGAACCAATTTCATATTATTTACTCTATTTTTGGGAGAACCTTTTCCATCACTTTGAAATGACATAGGCAATATAAATCCTATATAATCAGCATATTGAGATGCCGAGTTCATAAAAGCTAAAGAAAGCCAAGCCCTATAACCAAATGGAGGATTACCTATAAATATATACTTTTTAGTTAAATCATCAGGCGACCATAGTAAAAAATCTTGCTCTAATATACCATCAGATAAAGGCATTAAATCCAAACCTATTTTATTTTTTGAATCTAATAAATTAAAAAAAGCACCATTACCTGCGGAAGGCTCAACAAAAGTATAATCTGATATATCTACTTTTTCTTTGTCTAAAAAAGACAATAAATTATTGTAACAATATTTAGCGGTATTTTCTTTTGTAAAGAATTGCTCCAAATCTATTTCTTCAGGATTTATCCATTTAGGAAATATTTTATTTTTAATCCATATTTTATTTCTTTTATTAATAATATTATTTTTATTTTCTTCAAAATCTTTATATAACATTAAGTTTTAATCCTTGATATATAGATATTTATTATATTCTATTATTAAAGATATAAAAAATCAAATAAAAATTATATAAATAAAGAAGTCTTTTTATTGTATTAGTTTTTTAATGCTTCTCCTTCATACTCATAGTAAATAAGTTCAAGTAATGTTTCTAAAATAATATTTTCTTTGACTTCTTCAGGAATATATTGACACACATTATCTATAATAGTTCTTTCAAGTTCCTGATTCTTTTCTAAATAAATAAGTTTGTTTTGTATATAAGGCATTGAGTATGCCGCATAATCTATTAATTTAAGTTTTTCTATTTCTATTCTTTCAATATTCTTTGTATTCAAACAGCTGAAGTCTATATTCTCATTGTCAAAAGCGATTATTGAATTAACATCATTTATATAATCTTTTGTCTTTTCTGCTATTTCATTTGTATCAGCAGATTTTATTTCTTTAATTAAGAAGTGTTGGAATTGTTTTAATCCCTCTCTAGTGTAGAAATAATCAAATAATATAAATACGCTCTTACTGCCTTTAAAGCTGTAATAAGCGATTTTATTTGTAATATTGTAGTCTGCGGCAATGTCATCAATACATTTGAACCAAGCACGTTTAAAGTAAACATCAATAGAATTAGCATCTTTCAAGCCTAATAGCTCATAAACGCCCCATACAAAACTGTCAAGTCTGTCAGGGCTTTCTCCTTGCTCTCCTTGATAGCCTTGTATTGTAAGTAAAAGCATTTGATTTTCTAATTTTGGGAAACTTTTTAAGAAATATACTTTACCTTGCGAACAAAGATTTGCCACAGGTAAAGCCCTTAAATATTTACTTTGTGTTGCTCGTACAGGTATTAAACGAACGCTTTTACTTTCGCTTAATATTGTATTTGCCACGTGGTCGCCGCCTTGATTTTCTTCATAAACTACTGCCTCGCATTCATAATTAAAATACGTTTTTACAAGCACTTTCGCATATTCCGAAGCAGTATAATGTCCGCTGACATCAGCTATTAAATGAACATATCCCTCGTGTGTTATGCCGAGTACTGTAATTCCGTATTCGTTATTGAAGTCCTTACTGCTTGCGGCAGGGTCGGTGGCTACTATTTTGCGTACATAATTGTCTTTGTCATATGATAAATTAAGATTTAAGTCTTTTATCTCTTCATAAGTCCATAAAGCTCCGTCAAACTCTGTCTGAGGTTCTCCATTCCAAATATATTTCCATTTTTTTAGGTTTGTCGCTTTGTCAAGTTCGGCTAATGAAATAAGCTCTGGAGAATTAAACTTATTGTCATAATAGTTTATATTTATATGCTGTGTCAAAATGTGACGTTCTCGGGTCACATTTTCATTAAAAAAATAATCATAAATTATAGTATTTTGCCTATGCCTGTTATAAGTAAATATTATTTGATAGTCTTCAACCCTTGCCGCAGTCGGTATCAATTTTTCAAGCGAAAGTTCAGAAATACTTTGAGCTTCCTCAACCCAAGCCAAAAATAAAAGGTCTGTAGATTTTAATGTGTCCGAAGCGTCAGAAGAAGCCTCTTTTAATCCCATAAAAATAATTCTGACATTATTATGTTTAGAAAGTATTTCTTGTTTTGTGATATTAAAATATTTCTCAAGGCGATATAGTTTAATTATGCGTTCAAGGAGCGGTTTTACCGATGTATCAATAGATTTTTGTATCTCACGACCGCAAAGCAAAGAGCCTGCCGTTCTTCTTTCAAGTGCTTTTAATATAACATATCTTGCCGCTTGTTCACTTTTTCCGCCTGCTCTTCCGCCTTCAAGGTGTACAAACTTTTTATTTGGGTCAATATTTTCTTTTCTAGCTAATTTAAAGAATAATTCTATATCATGCCTCAATAATTCTAATTTATAATCAAGTTCAGTAGCTGTGCCTGATTCTTCATTTTCTTTGTCAATTCCTATGCCGTGGCAATATTTAGCTAAAAAAATAAGACCTTGAACTGATTTATTTATATATATTTTTTCTAAAAGCATTTTTCTTTGCTTTTCTTTTAATTTTGAATACCAAAAAGCGAGAGTTTCTTCTGTTATTTCTTTTCCTGCCTCACTTTTTAATATTTTATGAACATTTTGTCTCACCCAATTATTTTCCAGATAAAGCTGTTCAAAAGTAGGGTATTTAGAATGCTTTTTATTTAAATACTCTTTGAACTTTTCAATCATAAAAGGTATATGATATTTATCTTTAGTCTTATTATTAGCCATTTATTTTATTATAAAAGTAAAGCAGTAAAAAAGATTTATACGATAGTTAGTTTTTAGATGTTTATTTTTTTATATGATGTATAATATTGCTATGAAAAAATTATTTGTACTTTTACTTATTATTTTTAATATAGCCTACTCACAAACTTATAAAGGCGAAATAACCGATTTTGAGCTTGTAAGAGTGAGAGATGGCGATACTTTTGTGATAAATATAAAAGGTATTCCAGAAGTATTTGGAAAAGAAATAGCGATACGAATACGAGGCATAGACACCCCTGAACTCGATGATAGAAGAAAAGCTATTAAAGATATTGCCTATAGAGCCAAGTTTGAATTAGAAGATTTATTGTATTCAAGTAAAAAATAGCTACTGCAATAACACAAATTATCGCATCGGCTCTACTTATTCATATATTCTTTATGTATCATAGCTATATACTGACTAGCTGATAAATTAAGTTTGGCAGCATTTTCTACTATACTATCCCATATATCATCATGCATAGTTATATTATGTCTATTCATTTTACCTTTGTTAATATCTCTGATAGGTCTTCCAGCACCTTCTCTTTTACCGCCTCTATTTTCTTTTTTTTCCATGTTAATTTCTCCATAAAATAAAAATAATTATTGATTTATTATTATATTTATATATAATAATAGTTATATGGAAGCTACGGCTGGAGCTTGTCGGAGCCCCAACCGCTTTCTACTGCTTATTAATAGCTTATTTTCTTATGCTATTAACTAATGATATAATTGCGGCTAACAAGTATATCACTGCAGTTATGAAAGTTATAGCTTCCATATTTTTTATATCCTCCTTTCGTTGAATATATACATATTATATACACACCTAATCAAAAAGTCAATAGTAATTTAATAAAAAAAATAATTTTTTGTTATTTTTTTATTAAAAGCCTATTTATACTTCACAATTTCATAATAAAAAATGCTTTCTATAAGAAGTTGTAAAAGTGTAAAATTACATTATATTATAGTATAATTTTATTAAGGCTTATTATGAAAAAATCTTATTTCTTTTATTTATCTCTTTAGTATTAATTAGCTGTTGGTATGAAGATGAAAATATGGCATTAGGTGTTCTTACAAATGATGAAAATAAAGAAGGAGATTTATCTGTTATTTTAGCAATAAGGGATAAAGTAAATAGAAATAAAATTACAGTAGTTCATTACGGATTTGAAGAAGGAACAACAATAGTAAATAATATAAAATATGTTTATGAAATAGAAAATCCTACAAATATTTTTTCTAAAAATTATATTACTCCTATTATTACTAATACAATAACAGAAAAAACAAATAAATATTTTAATATAACAATAGAAGAAGCAACACAAAACAGAGTAGTTTTAAAAGATTGGAATAATAAAAAGCATAATTTAAATAATATAGGAATACTTTTTACTGAATCTACAAATTGGAGTCATGTATCATATAATTTTTTATATGTATATAATGAAATTAATAACAAAAAAAATCCGCTTTCATCAGAAGAAACAAATACAGTAAATGAACTTATAAAAAATAAATCTCCATATATCTATAAATAATTTCTATCTTTTAGAGTTAAAAGATTTTATTAATCTTTCAAGTTCATTTTTTATTTGTCTGATGTCATTATCATTTCGTACAATAGGATTATTAATAGTTATACTATAATTAGTTGCTCCTTTTGAAGATGAAGCAGTTACTAATTGCTGAGGCTGTTTCATCGCAATAATATAATCTTTAGGATTAGTTTTTATTACTTGATTATTAGGTGTTATTATACCATCATCAATATCATCTATAGTATCTTTAGTTACATTTATTATATTTCCATTCTTCTGCTTATGATATAAACCAGCTTTTGTTAATTCAAATCTCCATCCTTCAATATCTCCAAATACTTTTGCTTTTCTTAATACTTCAATTATAGCTGTAATAAAAGTATAAAAACCTATTTTTACACTTTTCCATATATCAGCGAAACTGTCTTTTATTGACTGCCAAGTTTCAGTAATTTTTGTTTTAAAAGTATCTACTGCTAATTCAGCTAATTCTATTACTGTTTTAAATGCTGAAATAGGGCTTAAAAGACCTGCAAAACCAGATATAAGCATTTCCATAGTACCGCCTTCATTAGTTTCTTTATCTACATTGCCGAATATTTTAGCTATAGTGTTATAAAAACCGCTAAATAATTTACCTAAAGGCTTAAATATGGGACGTATAAAATTATAAAACCATTTGAAATCATCAATAACTTTTTTTATTACTTTTCCTAAAATATTAGAAACAGAACCAAATATAGATTGTAATGGAGGTAATATATTTGTTGTAAAAAACTCTATAAAACTTAATAAATCAGGTTCTATAGTTTTCCATACATCCACTAAACTCTGACCTATAGTTATTAAATTAGGCTTTAAAGTGTCCCATAAAGAACTCATTCCATCTAAAAAGCCTTTTGATAACTCTTTAAATACATTTGTCCAGCCTTCAGTATCTATGATAAAGCCTTTGAACATTTGACTAAATAAATCTTTTCCGCCATTAAATAAATCTACTCCTTTAGATACTAAATCACTTCCTATTTTTCCAATAGAGTTAAAAAATCCTGACATCATATCAAGATTTTTTTTAGTAAATACTTTTCCTAACAGCCAAGTAAAACCGTCAGCTAATTTATAAATATAAGGAGTAATTAATTTCAATCCTGTTGTAAGAGCTGGAGCAATTTTTCCACCTATATTTTGAGAAACGTCTTTTAATATAGTAGTAAAGCGTATTAAAGCTCTTTCGCCTTCCATTAGAGATTTTCCGCTTTTGCCTCCAAACATTCCCATACCTTCTTTAAAATATTTCTGTATTTCTCCCGTACCTTCTTTAAGAACAAATTGAAATTGGTCAAAAGGGATGCCTATATTATCTATAATTTGTTTCTTCATGTATTTTGGTAAATCGCTGTCTTTCATACTTTCAAGCACTTCAAATAATGCCTCAGTAGGATTTTTATTTTGTAAATCTGAAGCATTAAGTCCTAAACTTGCGAAATTGCCCCATTTTGAATAATCCTGTAATGAAGTTGTAAGCCCTTCAATAGATGATATTAAAGTATCTTCACCTAGTCCTGTCATTTTTCCTGCGAAGTTTAAGGCGTTAGATTCTCCAAAACCAAGACCTATGTTCTTAGCTCTAGTATTAGTAGATAAACTCCCATTCATTGAGGCAATTCCTGCTGTAATACCGCCCATAGCTAAGCCTGCCCCTGCTAAAGCTCCCCATTTTATTTTACTTGAAACTAATCTTATAAGGTTTAATTTTTGTAAACTTCCGCCTAAAAGTTTATTCTGTTCTTTTAAGCCTTTATTTTGCTGTTGTATAGAATTACTAAAAGAATTACTGCTTTTCTGAACTTGGCTATTATTACTTCCGCCCTGACTGCCGCCGCCGCTTCCTAAAGGTCCTAAATTATTTTTTATTTGTAGCGACATTTGTAACGCTTTTTGTAACTGTGATAAATCTATACCTATTGAATAAACTTCACCCATTTAAAAATCCTTTAATTAAAATAATTAAGTCCTTCATTACTGCTTTCGCCGTTATAATCAATTTCCATACTTAGATAATATTCGCCTGTGTCAATAAGTCCGACTGTACCTGTTACTTTGGCTCTTATACTAACTATTCCATGTTCGCCGTTTTCCATAAAGTCAAGCCATAATCCTTTTATATAATTTGCTATAGCTATATTTGACTTATCGCTTTCTTCAGGATGTAAAAGAGCATAGCTTTTTTCTTTAGCAATAAAAAAAGAAATATCATCTTTGTATGATTCTAAGAACTTAGAAACAACCTGATATTTCTCTTCAAGCTCAACAGCTATTTCATAAACTGTTTTTTCTTTATCTTTTTCGTTATAATAATTTGAAGCATTGTTGTGAATAGAATCTTTTTCTAAAAAAGTTAATAATTCTAATGCGTCCATTATTGCTATATTCGCCTTCGCCTAATAAAGTCCGTCAAACAAGTTTAACGGACGGCTTCGGTTCACTCCTTTATATTATTATTCCTGTCATTTGTTCAAAATACATTTCAGCCTGAACTCCGTACGGCGTGCTTATTAAATAAGAAGACTCTAAATCGCCTTCAGTTACACTCTTAGGCAAAGTCGATGAGGCAGAAGAACCGCCTGATGAAGAAGAAGTGACTATTCCAGCCGTGCTGTCATAAACTGCGTATTGAACATAAAGCTTTTGTAAAGGCTCGATCGGCTCATTCCAAATATTGCCTTCATCATCTTTTTTTATCTCAAAAGCGGAACTAACTATTGAAATATGTAATGCGTAATTAAAAACTAAATTAGTATAATTATAATCACGCATATATCGCTTCAAAGAGGCACATCTATTCAATGCCTCTTCAAAAGCAATAGTTGTCTGCTGATAAGTATACTCACTAATTCCGCTTGGCGTTTCTGAATCTTCAGGTAATTCTGTCAAAGGGTCTTTCTCTTTTGCCAAAGGCACGCCTACGGCGAAAGTAGGCTCTTTTATTAAAGCCCACTTCAAAAAAGAATCATAATCTACAGCCATTTATTTTTTATCTCCCTCTTTATCTCCGCTCATGCTTCCTACTTCAGTTTTTATGCCCATATCCTCATCATTATTATTTAGTTTGGATTGGTCTTCTTTTAACTTTTTAGAGTTTTCTTTTACAACATCTTTGTTTTGTCTTTCTAAAGAATGTCCGCTTGCTTTTCCTACCGTTATAACAGCTTTTTTCCTGCTACAAGATAGGCATAGTCTTTACACCATTTTTTGTATTCATCCTCGTTGGCAAAAGTGAGTTTGTGATTCAAAGCATAAGCAGGTATTCTAAAACTTTGAAGATAGCCATTCCCTTTAGAATCTACTCTTCTTAAAGGCAAATTACGATTTTGTCCTGTAGCATTACTTACTTCTATTTCATAACTCATTATTTATTTCTCCTTTTATTACTCATAAGTATATTCTATACTTCTAATAGAATCATCTCTTACGCAATATCCAGGAGTAAGAATAGAACTAGAAATTTGTTCTTTAACTTGATACATTTCAGGATTCATATACTCCTCGTATTCCAAAGCTTCATCATAAAAAGTATTAATAAAATCATCTTCACTAAAGCCATTGAAATAAGCAGTAGAATCTCTATTTTCAACTTCTACTTCAGTCCCTGGAGCAATAATAAGCATAACATCTTTATTTCCAGTTCCTTTGCCTGCCATATATGAACAAGGAACAAACTCAACTTGCATCCCATTCATATCATAAACTATATTTTCAAACACTTTAGCTATTGAAGAAGTACCCGCTCCTTTTTCCTGATAGTTTGTAAGCGGAACTACTTTGCCTTTTAAATAGTTTATCGCATTCCATGGGGCAACTATTTTTATAGGTTTTAACATATTATATGATAAATCAGATATAGCTCTTATCTGAGCAACTAAGAACTCCATAAGTTCACCAGGAATATATGTTGTAAGAGTACTATTACTGCCGCTGTCAGCAGGTAAAGAAGTAGTTTCAGAAGAAGCATTAAATAATCCCTGTGCTTCAGAAGCATCTGCTCCAAAAAATGTCATATGTGCTCTTCTAATATTCATAGATTGTATTGTAATCTGTTTTTTGAACTCAAATAAACTTTTATTTATTCCAAGTTTACTAAACTTTTCTTCATCATCTCTATTTACTGTAAAAGATGATTGTACCTTATAATAAGGTATAGCCATTTGCCCCAAAACACCGTCATTTTTAGGAATATCTCTTCTCCAAATAGAAGAACCTCCAACAACACTGTTCATACTGATTTCTTCAACTTTTGTTACATACAATACATCATCGCCCCTGCTTCCATATTTTGTTCTTTTACCAATAACCGCATTATAGTTTATGCGTTCATATAATTTCTGTATAAGATTAGGGGATTTAGCATGCGGAAATATTCTTTCAAAGTTCATACTCATTTTTATTTCTCCTTTTTATTTTTTTTATAGTTTTACTAAAACGCAAGTACAATCTTCCCATTCTACTTTATCAACATTTAGTTTTCTTTTCTTTCCGTTTACCACAGAAGAAAGAAGCTGAACGCCTGTTAATGTACAAGTAGAACTATTAGAAGTTGTTATTTCTCCAGCACTTGGATCCCAGTATAAAGCTGTAGAAAGTGCCACATTTACTAAATTAGCATTACAAGGTAAAAATACCTCAACACCGCTTCCGATTTTTCCTATTGGAACTATTCCGTGAGATAAAGGAAGTCCTCCATTCCCAGCATTATCAACTATATTTTGAGCACTTTCAAGTATAAAGCCATCTATTACATCACTTCCTGAAGCAACTGCTTTTTCAATAACAAAAGTTTTTGGATTAAACCCTGTTATATTATCAGTGCCATTTGGATCTGTATTATCATTTTTAATTACTACAGGAGTACAAGGCAATAATATATTAGGTTTCAATTCTCCTATTTTTGCCTGTAAGGTACTTGCGGCAGGATTATATTGATTTTGCGGAAAACCGCATAACGCTGTACCTGTTGCTGCAGAAAAACCTTGCCCTTTTCCAAAACCAGTATTTCCTTGATATATGTTATCCATTTTTACCTCCATTTTTAAAATACATTTCTGTATTCTCTTATTTTTCCATCATCTTTTACAAGAACAGGTCCTTGATTTGCTTTTTCTAATTTCTTTTTCTCTTTTGTATTGAGAGTATCTTCAATGCTTTTCATAGCATCTACTGCTATAGCAAAATTACCTTTATCAATTTTTTGATTTTTACCTTCTAAAAGATGTTTATACTTGTCAGCAACTAAGCCTATATTCTGTTTTAAGAATCTGCTTATAAAAGAGATTTTAGTATCAAACTCTCTTGGTTTTACATACCTTACACCATCTTCTTTGAACTTAGAAGCTAAATTGTAAGCGGCATCAACTATCACCTTCTTTTCCTCTTCTTCCTCAATAGTTTCATCTTCACCGAGTAGGTGCCTTTCGGCATCTGCCACTATTTCTTTTTTGGATAGCTCCTCATTCATATCAGTTTCTTCTTTTCCTTCATCTTCTTTAGCAAGCTGAGCGATAAGCATATCTACTTTTGAAGCAATATCATCTAATGTAACGCCTTGCTTTTGTTCAGTAGCCATTGCCTCAGGACTTCCTTTTTCGCCATCCTCTTTTACACTTTCATTCTTTGAAGAAAGCATAGAAATAAGCTGATCTAATTTACTTTCAATAATATTGATTTTTTCAGTTTCTTTATTCTCAACTTCTTCCATACTCTCATCTTTTTTTACTTCTTCTTTGATTTCTTCTTTTTTTTCTTCTAATTCTTCAGGCATTGTATCCTCCTTTATTGTTGTATTTTCATTAGAATTAGGCACTATTCTTTTAAGACTATCTATTTGAATGGCTTTTTCGCTGTAGTTATCCCAATAACCATCAACTACTAAAGCTAAGTGATCTATATATTCAAACTTTTCTTGTACTATTTCGCTTCCATTTTCAATATTGCTTGTTTTTATAGCAGGAGAAGTGGATTTTAAACCTTCATTGATTAATTTTAAAACTTCAGGGTCATAGATTCTAGCGATACCACAAACTTCTTTTACTTCTTTTTTAATGTATGCTACAACTATTGTGCCAACTACATGGCTTTTATAGTTTTCTCCGTTTAATAGTTTACTTTCAGGATGTTCAATTAATACAGGGATTCCGATACAGGATTCTAAGAACTTGTTTGATAAAAAATCTTCCTCTAATCTATCTATTTTATAAGTTACAGGCTTATTTTCTTCATCAAATATAACATCGCCGTTTTCATCTTCTTTGTATCTTTCTGTTATACCTGTGCCTGTAATTCTTAGTTTTATATAAAAACTTTCTTCATAGATTTGCGGAGATTTTAGGGTTCCATTGATAAGCCCCTCTATCATTTCTCTATAGGCGACCAAACTCATAAGAAAAATGATACAGTAAATATAAAAAAAGATTTATACGATAGTTAGTTTAGTCATTTCTTGCTTTTAATTTATCCTTTTTTGACTCATTTTGACCGTCTAAAAAGGCACATATTCTTTCTATTCTCTCTTCTTTTTTTTCATTATTATTGCTCATATAGCTATATAAAAACCATTTAAGATTAGCTTCTGAAGTCCCTAGTTTTTTATCTGCTTCTTTTATGTTTCGGCAGGAATATCCTAATTTGTAAAAAGTTTCTTTAGATATTTGATAAAGAAAACTTCTAGCATTTTTGCGTATATGTTTTTTATGGGAACAACTTATACATTTTTTAGAAATAAAAGGCTTATGTTTTCTATTTTGTTTTGTTTTTATTTCAGATAAACTGCTTTGTATACATTTAGAAAGCATACAAGTATTATCTTTAGCGAATAAACAATTTTCACAGCTGTATATTTCTTTTGTAATAGTTTTTCCCATACTGCCCCCTAATTATTTTTATTCCTTAAAAAATTCTTTACAAGTTTCTGTTCTTTCAAATGCTTTATATTTTTTATTATATTTTTTAGTGCCGTCATATTTCGAAGTAACAAGCTCATTCAA
Organism: uncultured Brachyspira sp.; assembly: GCA_944392715.1. Taxonomy (GTDB): domain Bacteria; phylum Spirochaetota; class Brachyspiria; order Brachyspirales; family Brachyspiraceae; genus Brachyspira. The sequence continues at coordinate 2,374 of CALXXQ010000135.1, read as the reverse complement.
TATACAATATTCATTATCCATACTTGTTAGTGGACAATTCAAACTACAGCAACCATTTTTATTAACTATACAATATAAATCATTTTCTTTATTAGTTAGTTTTCTCATTGCCACACTCCAACGCCTCTTTTCTTATAGCTTTGATTTTGTTTTTATTCTCTTTAAAAAATGTGGGGAAAAATATATAATAATCCAAAAGGTCTATATAATTATCCATATACAAATCAACTGCATTATCCCAATCTTCATTAACTCTACAAAAAATAGCATTCCATTTATCTATTATTACTTTAAACACATCATCAAATATTATATAAACATCATCATCTTTAGTATAAACATTAATATCTTTTATTTTATTGTCTTTATCTAATTCCTTAATTTTTTCACGTATTATATTTAATGTCTTTTTACTTATATCCATTTTTAAAGCTCCTTATTTTATCTAGGGTATTTTAATATTTTATCTAACTTAAATATAAAATTACCAATATCCTCGCTTGTTTCTAATATTTTATAGTCTAATCCTTCTTTCCAAGTTCTAATAATGTATTTAGTATCATCTTTTAATATTTCAAAAAATGTATCATTATGCCATATAGCTATCCTAGAATCATCTACTACATTAAAATCAATCTTATGTTCTTTTAAATAATCTAATACTAAATACATTAATCATTCTCTCCTTAAAACTTTTCTGATTTAATTTCATCTATTATATTACCATTAATTCTTTGATACGCATAAGTAAGAAATTTGTTATTATATTCCAAATCAAATCTTTCAACCGCATTAATAAGCCTCAAAATACCCCATTGTATACAGTCTTCATAATTAAAAAGATTACTGAAGTTATGATGATATTTATAATAAATCTTATTTGACATTTTCCTTATCAAAAAATAAAATTGATTTACAATTCTATTTCAGCAAGAAATAGAATTGTTTTTCTGATATTCTTTAATTAAAAGTTTAATTTCTTCATCACTTAAAAACTGTTTCATAGCTCCTCCAAGTACGGATTTTCCAAATGTCTAATCTCTTTTCTTAACTGAAAAATCTGATATTCATAATGTGCCGCTCTTTTCTCAAGCTCTGATATTCTCTTTTTAGCACTGTCATTTTGTAAAGCGTTTACAGCCAGTAAGAATAATATCCAAAGAAACAAAGAAAAAATTAAGTTTTTCATTCTTCCTCCTTATAAAGGATAGGCTCGCCTGCTAAATATTTCTTTATTTTATAAATAGTATCAAAATATCCATAAGACACGCTTACTGCATAGCCTTGTTCTTTTTTCTTTCTAAGCCATTCTTTTTGCCAATCCTTTAATCTTCCTGACATTGTTTTTAATTCTATAAATAATATTTGATAATTTCCTGCAGGTTCTTCTATAATTAAATCAGGATGTCCTTTTTTTATGCCTTGTTTTTTCATAAACTTAACCTGTCCCCAACTTCCTTTTTTTAGTCCGCTCATAGAAGGGTGATAATCTATTTTTAATTCATCAAGCAAAGAAACAATATCTGCCTGTAAATCTGATTCATGCTTATGAATAGGGTTTAGTTTTTCTTTTTCCATAGCTTCTGAAAGCATTTCAAAAGATATATTTTCTATTTTATCAATCTTATTAATAGATACTCCATAATGCTGTAGATAAACCAAGTCATTTCCATTCATTTAACTTCCCCCTCGCGTCTTATTTCATATCTTGTATTGAGAATATGAAAAATATTTTCTAAATCCTCATTACAAGCCTGACAAACATTTACTAATACCACTTTACTTAAAATATAAGCAGTTTCTTTAATAGCCTCATTTTTATGACAAACTTCGCATTTCATTGTTTCATCTCCAAATTTGTTGTAGAATATTTATAAGTTGCTTTATAGCTTAAAAATGAACTCAAAGAAATAATAGGTATTCCTAAAGCTGTACAAATCATTTTTTCAAGTAAAGCACCTTTTGAATTATAACTTTCATTTTCTATGTCTATTAAACAATCACAACCAACTAATAATTTAATATCGTTCTTTAGATAATCTTCCCATTTGCCGCTTTTATTTAGATGATCATAATCACAAGGAACTATAATATCCAAATCTATTTTTTCAGTATCTTTTCTTTTATTATTATCTTCTTGAAACTTAATTAATTTTTCTTTAGCTTCATAGAACTCTTGTTTATAATTTTCTCTTCCTGTTATAGCACCGCTTAAATATATTTTAATTTTTTCCATTTTTTACCCCTTAATTAAAATAAAGTATATTGTTCAGGTTCTTTAAACTTAAAGATACCATTCCAAAATCTATTGGCTTCTTTATGACTTTTATTAAACCATTCTTTACCATGAGGCTGTCTTTTTTTAGTAGTTACG
>CALXXQ010000134.1 GCA_944392715.1 uncultured Brachyspira sp. | reverse complement strand
CCTTCTATTTTTACAAGTTTATCTTTTATTAAATTAAGTAAATCAGTATTTTTTAAGTCTGTTATTAAATCTGCTATTTTTAATTGATTTCCTGTTTCCAATGAATATACACTATTTATTGTAGCATAGTTTCCATGTGCACCGCCTGTGTATTCATAAACTAATTTATTTATAGATACAACTTTTTCGCTTAAATAGTCTATACCAAATTGAGAAGAATAATTTTCTATATGAGATATATAATCAGACTTTACCCATTCATCATAAATAGGAGTCATTTTATTGCTTATTAAACTTTGAGCTGTTAATAATTTTGTTAAATCATTGAAAGTGCTTGCATCAGTAATTCCAAAATCTTTATTTATGTCTAAATTAATTTTATCTATGTTAGCTGATTTGCTGTCATTATTTAAAGCAAATATTGCTGTTTTAAATTGGAAGAATCTTTGACCATTAGTTGATGATTCAGGAGATACATTTGAATAAGTATATTCAATTATTCTAGCACCTGTTACAGGAGTTTTTGCTGCTTTGAAAGTCATTTCTGTACCGTCTATTTTAGCAACAAATGGATATGCTGTACTTGGAAAATTTCCTTCTAAAGTTTTATTATCATAAGAAGTTGCTGAAATATTTCCTTCATCAAGCTCCCCTGCTTTTGTAACATTGAATGTGTTTAAATTTTGATTTATATCTCTATAATATACAACTCCAAAATTTCCGTTTTCGTTCTGTGCTATTTCAGAATTAATATATTCACCAGTATCAGCTACTAAATAAACAACATCATAATTGTTTGCTTTTTCATTTTCACTAAGCTGTAAAGGTGTGATTTCTGTTACGGTATTATTACCTGCTGTTTCTTGTTTGGCATTATTTGAATTACTGCATGAAACAAGAATAAATAAAATACATAATGCTGTTAAAAATATTGATTTCATTTTACCCTCTTAAAATTATATTCCTTCCCAAATATTATTATATAAAATAACAGAAAATATAATTTTTAGTAAAATTTTTTTATAAAAAACAATATTGATAAATAAAATTATATTATTAAAATTTGAAATAAGATACTTCATTAACTATATTTTCTGTTTTTTCAAGGATATTTCTGATTTCATTTACACCCTGTTCTGCTATATTTGAATTTACATGATTAATATTATTAAGTTCATTAACAGCAATATTTATTTGAGACATACTCTCTTCTTCATCTCTTATTGATTTTAATATAGCTATTAATATACTAGACATTTCATTTGCAGAATTTTCAATATCTTTTAAAGCATCTGATGATTCTCTTACAGTAGACTCTCCAATCTCTATTTTTTTTGTAGTTTCATTAACTATATTTGTTATATCCTTCGCAGCATTACTTACATTTATAGATAGATTTCTAACTTCAGATGCCACAACAGCAAAACCTTTACCCTGTTCACCAGCGCGAGCTGCCTCAACTGAAGCATTAAGAGCTAATATATTTGTTTGAAAAGCAATTGATTCTATTATAGAAGTTATATTTGCTATTTTTTTACTATATTCAGCTACCTCTACAACATTTTTAGATGTATCTTTTATAGCATTAACTCCTCTTATTGTTGATTGCATCATATTATCACTCATTTTCTTTGCACTATCTGTATTTACTACAGTTTCTTTAAGAGATGAAAATACAAATTCTATAGAACTTGCCAATTCCTCTAAAGAAGAAGACTGTGTTGTAACTCTTTGTGATAAATTTTCATTTCCATTAGCTATTATTCCCATAGAATCATTGATTCCGTTAATTTCATTTTTCATATTATGAATGGAATTTCCTAATTTATTTTGCATCATTTCTATTGCCCTTACCAAACTTCCTGTTTCATTCTTGCTTTCCAATTCTTTCTTATCAAATGATGCATTGAAATTACCTTCAGACATAGATTCTATAATTTTTATAGTATTATTTAAAGTTTTGGATATAGGTTTTGCTATTATTATTACTAATATTGATTCAATAGATATAAGTAATATTAAACCTATTATCATAACAATTAAAAGTCTAATAATATTATTTCTAAAAATATTTATATCAGATTCTATTATTAAATACCATGGCGTGCTTTTTATATTTGTGCTAATATATATTTTTTTATTTTTGAAGAATGCAAATGAATCATTATTTAATATATCATTTTTATATGCTGAGAATATTTCATTATTAAAGATGTTTTCTTTTAAAATTGCATTTTTATTTTCGCTGTAAAAATAAGTTCCATCTTGATTTATTAAACTTACATTATAATTATATAGTTTAGCATTATTTAATATATCATTTGCAATTTCATTAAATATTATATCTATACCTAGTACGCCCCTAACAGTATTATCAGGATTATAAATTGCTTTACTAAATGCTATTGCCAATGATTCAGTAACAATATCTATGTATGGGTTGGATATAAATATATCTTTATTTTCCAATGCTTTTATAAACCATTCTCTAGTGGTTTGATCATAATCAGAAGGCAAAGGTGAACTATTAAACATCATACCTCCATTCTTATACGGAACAGTTGAGGCAAAATATATATTTGCTATTGTATTATCATTTTTTACTATATTTGACATTATCGTAGGAAAACTATTGGTATAATATTCAGCTTCTAAATAGGAAGAAAATATTTGCATTTGTTTTTTTATAGCATACATGTTATTTTCCAATATGTTTGCTAATATCTCAGAATTATCGATTGATAATATTTCAAAGTCTTTTTTATACTTTGGCATATATACTGACATAACACCAACAAATATCATTATTATACAAAATATATATGGTATTATAAAACTTAAAATGAGCTTATTTTTTTGATAAATTTTCTTCATAAAAAATCCTTAAATTACTGTTAATAATAAAAATTATAACAATAATTGAATATACTATAATGATTGTATTTGTCAATGTTAATAATAAATTTTTTTTTATTTTTATTAATAAAATTTTTATAATCAATAAAAATAATAACATAATATAATAAACTTGTTATATTTATAATTATATATTAAAATACTTTCAATAATAATTTATATATAACTTGAGGCATTCGATGGAAAATAAAAATATAAAAGAAAAATTAAAAGAACTTATAAATAATCAGTATCTAATAATAGACGGTGCTACTGGTACAGAACTTCAAAAAAAAGAAATTAAAAAAGAATCTTGGATTATAAATGGCAATAATGTAGAAGGCTGTAATGAAATATTAAATATAACAGCTCCATATATAATGAAAGAAATACATATAGATTATTTGAATGCCAATGCTAATATAACAAAGACTAATAGTTTCGGAGCTATACCTTGGGTTTTAAGTGAATATGATATTGCAGATAAAACTTATGAACTAGCTAAAAGTGCTGCATTAATAGCTAATGAAGCAAGAGAAGAATATTTAAAAAATCCTAATTCCAAAGGAGATTTAAATAGAGATATATTTATAGCGGGAAGTTTAGGACCTGGAGTAAAACTTCCAAGTTTAGGACAAATTGGTTTTGATGAAATGTATGATGGCTATACAGAAGCTGTAAGAGGTTTAATAGATGGAGGAGTTGACATAATACTACTTGAAACTGCTCAGGATGTTTTGCAATTAAAATCAGCAATACTTGCAGTTAATGATACAGCTAAAAAACTTAATAAAGAAATTCCAATAATGGTTTCTGTAACTATAGAAAAAGAAGGGACTATGCTTCTAGGTACAGATATAGAAACAGCATATACAATACTTTCAAATTTAGATGTATTTTCAATAGGTATGAACTGCGGTACAGGACCTGATATGGCAATGCGTCATATAAAAAGGCTTTCAGAAATATCTTGCCTTCCAATATCAATACATAGTAATGCTGGTCTTCCAGAAAACAGAGGCGGAAAAGCATATTATAGTATGACACCTGATGAATTTGCCAATATTAATAGCAAATTTTTTGAATTAGACGGACTTGCATTTATAGGAGGATGCTGCGGCACTACCCCGCTTCATATAAATGCTTTAGCTGATAAAGTAAAAGGATTAAAGCCTAAAAAGCCTGCATTAGAGAAACAAAGACCTTATATAGCTAGTTTATTTAATATTGTAAGTATAAAACAAAATCCTGCTCCTTTAATGATTGGAGAAAGAAGCAATGCAAGCGGAAGTAAGATATTTAGAGAGCTTATGATTGCTGGGGATATGGATGGGATGCTTGATGTTGGAATAAAGCAAGTAAAAGCGGGAAGTCATGCAATAGATGTTAATGCTGCTTGGGCTGGACGAGATGAAGTAGAAGATATTACAAAAATTATTTCTGCTTATGTTAAACAGATTTCTTTGCCTTTAGTTATTGATGCTATAAAGCCAAATGTTATAGAGTCAGCTTTAAAGGTATATGGCGGAAAACCTATTATAAATTCTGCTAATATGGAGCAAGGCGAAGAAAAATTTGATATTATATGTTCATTAGCTAAAAGATACGGTGCTTCTATTATGCTTCTTACAATTGATGAAAAATCAATGGCATTTACTTGCGAAGATAAAATGAGAATGGCTGAAAGAATGTATGACCGTGCTGTTAATGTTCATAAAATACTTCCTCATGATATAATATTTGACCCTCTTACATTTACGCTTGCAAGCGGCGATGAAAAGAGTTTTTTAGCAGGAATTGAAACTTTAAATGCTATTAAGGAATTATCCAAAAAATATCCTGAATGTTCTATAAGTTTGGGAGTATCAAATATATCTTTCGGACTTAAAGAAGAAGCAAGAAAAATAATGAATTCGGTATTTCTATATGAAGCCATTAATCATGGTCTTACAACAGCAATTGTCAATGTAGCTCAAATACTTCCTTTATCAAAAATAGATGAAAAAGAAATAGAATTAGCAAGAGAATTAATATATAATAAAAGCAATACCAAAGAACCTTTAATAAATTATATAAATCATTTTTCAGATAAAAAAGAAAAGAAAGAATTAAGCGGAAATGAAGGAAATATAAAAAAGCCTATAAGAGAAGCTATAAGAGATGCTATGCTTGACGGTGAATGGAAAGATATGCAAAACTTACTTAATGAAGTAAGAGAAAATAGCGAAGAGTTTGGAGGAGAAAAAAAGTTTGCACAGGCTATAATTGATGAAATACTTCTTCCAACAATGGCTGATATAGGAGTAAAATTTGGAGAAGGTACTATACAGCTTCCTTTTGTATTAGGTTCTGCTGAAGTAATGAAAAAGAGTGTTGATTTTTTATCTGAGTTTTTAGAGAAAAAGAAGCAGGAAAAAACTGCTAAAATAATACTTGGTACTGTAGCTGGAGATGTTCATGATGTTGGTAAAAATTTAGTTGAAATAATCATTAAAAATAATGGATTTGAAACTGTTAATATTGGTACTAAAGTGCCTATAGAAAAATTTTTAGAAGCTTATCATGAGCATAATGCAGACTGCATAGGAATGTCTGGGCTTTTAGTAAAATCTACTGAGGTAATGAAAGATAATTTAGCTTATATAAGAGATAAGGGATTGAAAATTCCTATACTTCTTGGAGGAGCTGCCCTTACAAGAGAGTTTGTAGAAAATGATTGTAAAAAAGTTTATGGAGATACTGCTAAAATATTTTATTGCCGAGATGGATTTGATGATATTTTAGCGATAAAAGAGATAATAGCTGACAGAGATAAAGAAAAATAATAATAAAAAACTATACTATCTTACTTATTATATAAGAAGATAGCATAACAATAAATAAAAAGTGAGCCGAGCAAAATAAATTTATTTGTTATTATAAGGCGAGTATAGAAATGATAAGGAATGAATATGCCTGAAATAAATCATAAAAATCATGAACATTATATAAATAAACCTCCTTTCTATGGAAGAAAAGTTTTTGAATTTAATAAGCAAGTGGAAAAAGAAGCCTTTGATATGATTAATAAAGTTAGGCTTTTTAGAGCAGGTTTTGGATATTCTGCTAAAAATCAGGATATGGAAAAATATAATGAAATGATTAAAACTAAAGTAGAGCCTAAATATGAAGAGATGAAAAGCAATATTATAGAAAATAATTTAATGGAACCTATAATGATTTACGGATTTTATAAGACTATTACTGAAAATGATAAATTATATATATATGATGTTGATTTTAATACTAATGAATTGAAAGATGAAAAAATAGAAATTCCATTAGAGCGTATGGAAAAAGAACCTTATAATTCAATAGTAGATTTTTTTGATAAAGAAGAAGATACTATAGGTTTTACTCTTGTAAGTTTAGGAGCTAAGTTTCATCAGTTTTTGAAAGGTTTATATGATAATGATGATTATAAGGATTATTACTTCTATAATGCAATAGGAACTGATATTATAGAAAATTATGTTGATATACTTCAAAGTCATATGGATAATTTACTTAATTTAAAAAACAATGGAAAAAGAAAACATGTAGGATGCAGATATTCTTTTGGATATAAAGCACTTACAAATATGTATGGCAATAGGATAATATTCAATCAATTAAAACCTGAAGAGTATAATGTTATTCTTACAGAGAGCTATATGATGGATCCTGAAATTAGTACTTGTGCTATAATTTCATTTTGTGAGGATTCTTATTATTTTGCTAATTAAAAAATATAATTATCTATTTTTTAATAGATCAACAACAAAATTATAATTATTCATACTCATTATATGCATTTTTTTATGTTTTTTAAGCATGCTATGAAATAAATTAGATGATAATTCTGATGCTACTTTTTTTTCTTCTTCTGGTGATTTATCGCTTGCTTTTTTTAATTTATTAAGCCAAGTTTCTGGAATATAAGCTCCAGGAAGTTTATAATATATAAAGTATGCTGTTTTATAAGTTAATACAGGAAAAAATCCAGGTACTAATATAGGTTTATTTTTTAAAGGAAGTTCATCTATCCATTCTAATAAAAGCTCCAATCTTTCAGCTTCATATATAGGCTGAGTAAATATTGCTTTCACTCCAGAATTTGCTTTTTTAGCAAGTCTTACCTTTAAGCTGTCATTATTTTTAGCATAACTATTTATTACACAGAAAGGATATATATGTTTTAGAGGCTCTTTAAAAGTGAACTCGCCTAAACTTTTTCCTTTATTTAAATCTTTTATTATAGCTATAAGTAATTCTGAATTTCCTTCAAATACAGATTTAGCTTGTTTTTGATTTCCTCCATTTATAGGGTCTCCAGTAACAGCAAGCACCATTCTTATATCAAAATAATTTGCACCTATTAAGTCATTTTGTATAGCTATAGAATTTTTATCTCTCATAGTTTGCGTAGTAATGAAAGGCTTATCATTATTTAATCTTTGCTGTAATTGCAATGCTGCAAGTATTGAAGATATTTTTAAATTTGCAAATGGGGAATCAGTTACAACAAATCCATCTATATAATTACATATTTGAGATGCATTAATTTTTTCTTCTATATAGCTTAAATCATATTTTGCCTGAGGTGATATTTCTAATGTAAAAGTGTTTTCTTTCTGATTTTCTAATTTTTCTATAAATTTTTCTACTTTATTTTCCATATAATTATATCCTAAATATTATGTCAATATCCTACTAGAAAAATGAAAAAAGTCAATTAAAAAAATAATATTGAAGTTATATAAAAAAATATATAATTTATGAAAGTTAATTTTCAAGAGTGATTATGAGTTCTGATGATGATATAAAATTAAAAGAAGAAGAAAGGCAAAATAAGAAATTCAAACAATTAACAGAATCAAATATAGAAAGCCTAGTTATAAAAATGGGTATACCAACTATAATCAGTATGCTTACAACATCTTTTTATAATATGGCAGATACATTCTTTGTAAGTAAAATAAATACTCAGTCCACTGCAGCAGTTGGAATAGTATTTTCTATGATGTCAATAATACAGGCTATAGGTTTTTTCTTTGGGCATGGTTCAGGAAATTATATATCTATTAAACTCGGTGCTAAAGAAACACAAGAAGCATCAAAAATGGCAGTTACAGGTTTTTTATCTGCAATGATAGTAGGGTTTATAATATTAATATTTGGATTAATTTTTATTAAACCATTAGCCGTTATGTTAGGTTCTACAGAAACTATATTACCCTACTCTATAATTTATATGAAATATATATTAATAGGTGCACCATATATGACTGCTTCTTTGGTTCTTAATAATCAATTGAGACTTCAGGGAAATGCTTTATTTGCTATGATAGGGTTAATAACTGGAGCAGTATTAAATATAGCATTAGATCCTCTTCTAATATTTTATTTTTCAATGGGAATAAAAGGTGCAGCAATAGGAACTATAATAAGTCAATTCGTAGGTTTTTGTATTCTTCTTGTAGGTACTAATGTATGGGGAACATTGCCTATAAAAATAAATGATTTTTCTCCAAGCATACAAAAATATAAAGCTATAATAACAGGAGGTCTTCCAAGTCTTTGCAGGCAGAGTATATCTAGTTTTTCAACAGCATTTTTAAATATTATATCTGCCCCTTTTGGAGATTCAGTAATAGCTGCTATGTCTATAGTAAATAGAGTTGCTATGTTTGCTAATTCTGCAATTATAGGATTCGGACAAGGTTTTCAGCCAGTATGCGGATTTAATTATGGAGCAAAAAAATATGATAGGGTTATAAGAGCTTTTTATTTTTGCATTAAAGTTTCTACTATAGCACTATTAATATTTGCTGTTATAATATTTATAGAAGCAAAAGAAATAGTACATTTATTTAATGATAAAGATACTGCTTTAATTGATGTTTCTATAAAAGCTTTACAATATCAGGCATTAACTTTACCTTTATGGGGTATTATTACTATATCAAGTATGCTGCTTCAAACTACTAGACAAACTATAAGAGCATCTATTTTAGCATTAGCAAAACAAGGAATATTTTTTATACCAATAATATTTATTTTTTCTAAAATGTTTTTTATTGAAGGAATAGCAGCTTCACAGCCTTTTGCTGATTTTCTTACTTTTTTATTATCTATAATTCTTGTAAGAAGTATGATAATTGAAATGAAATCCTATTTATTAGATAAAAATTAATTTAACATAATATATTTATTAAATTAGTCTTGAAGTTTTTATATATAGATATATAATGCTTATTATGGAAATAAAAGATTCTACAAGAAGTGCATTAGTAAGAAAGGGAAATGAGCTTTTTAATCAAAAAGATATAGAAGGTGCATACAGATGTTATCTTACAGCCTCCTATTATGGCGGCATAGAAAAAGTTGCTGATTATTATAATTTTGAGAAAAAGAATATAATAAAAGCTATGCAGCTATATAAATTTATTATGAAAGAAGATTCTAATCTTGGAGGAAATGTAAGAGCCAAACAAAAATTAGATAAATTATCAGAATCTGTAGCAAAAGTACTTAGAAAATGGCTGAAAGAAGATGAAACTTTCAATAATAAAGATAATAAAAATGATAAATTAGAGTTAGATAGTAAAAATGTATTTCTTCCTAATAATTATAAAAAAAATAGTTTAGAAGATATTTTAAAAGCAAAAGAAAAAATAGAAGATAAAAACAATACAAAAAAAATAGATACTAGCATATCCGTTGATAATAAAGATATAAAACAAGATTTCTATTCTAAAGCCGCCAATATTAAAAAACCTGTATTTGAGAAAATATACACAAATAAACAAAATAAAAAATAAAACATTATAATTAGGAGTTACCTATGGAAAAAAATGTAGTTGAAATTGAGAATGCTCTTGCTGCATTATCATCTAAATTTTCAAAAAATGATACATTGGTGATAATATTAGCTGCTGGTCATGGTAAAAGAATAAGAAGTTCTACATCTAAGATGCTTCACACTATATGGGGAGTTCCTAGTATAGAAAGAGTTAGACTTGCCGTTAGAAATGGTATGCCTAAAAGCAATATCACCATAGTTGTTGGCATAAAGGCACTTGATGTTGCCAATGCTGTTGGAAAACAAACTAGTACTAATTTTGCTTATCAGGAAGAGCAAAGGGGTACTGGACATGCTGTAAAAATAGGTCTTGATAAAAGTGATTTGAAAAGTATAAAATATTGTTATGTAATATATGCTGATATGGGGCTTATAGATTCTGATACTATGAAAGAGTTCCATGAAGAATTTTTAAAATCCAAAACAGATATGATAGTTATGACAGCTATGTATGACGGACCTAAAGGAAGTAATTATTATGGAAGAATATTAAGAAGCAGAGGGCTTACATATGACGGACAAAAAAGTAAATACAGACAGGGTTCTCAAGGAAATGTTATTGGAGTTATTGAATATAAAGATATTCTTGCTATGAAAGATGATGAAAAGCTTTATAAAGTTTATAAAGATGAGAAGTTTTCATATGAAAAAGATGAGCTTTTAGATAATTTTAATGAATATGTAGCTGGGATATACGGCTTTAAAATGAAGCCTTTAGAGGAGCTGATACAAAAATTAGAATCCAATAATGCTCAAAATGAGCTTTATTTGACAGATTTGATAGAGATATTTATTAATAATAATTTATCAATATCAACTTATATGCCTAAAGACAGCAGAGTTGTTTTAGGATTCAATGATAAAACTGTACTTAAAGAGATGGAATCTATAGCAAGATCCAATGTTTATAATAAACTTAAAAATATTATCACTATATATGATGGAGAAGATTTCTTTATTGATGATTCTGTAGTTGAACAGATATTAGAAAGGGATAAAGATGAGAAGCCTCTTGATATATATGTGGGAAAAGGTGCTCATATTGGAAAGGGTGTTACGCTTAATTATGGAGTTACTATATCTCATGGTGCAAAGATAGAAGGTAATGTACATCTTGGAGAAAATGCTTATATAGGAGATAATGTACTTCTTTCTTGTTTAGAAAATCAAAGATTAATATTAGATGATAATGTAAAAATATATTCAGGCAATCAAATTAAGGGAAATGTTTATATAGGTAAAAATACTACTTTAGAGAGAGGCGTTAATGTTACAGGAAGTGATAATCATCCTGTTAATATAGGTTCTAATGTACTCATTAAAGGTGTTAGTTATTTATATGGTTCTATTGTAGAAGATAATGCATATATAGAGCATTGTATATTCTATTATTCTCATATAAAAGCATTGCTTGATGATGAAGGTAATGTGATAAAATGCAGATTTATAAGACCTAAAGAAGAAGGAACAGAATCTGTTAGTAAAATAAAAGATGCTAAGAAATCTAAAAAGAAATAGTGCATTAATTATCATTATAATAATATTTATATATGTAAGTTTAAATGCACAGTATCAAAAAGAAATTATAAAAGATGCCCCTCCGCTTACAGGGCATTATGTTAGAATGAGCAGTTTTGAATCTCTTTCCACTTGGTCTATAGCTTCGCTAAGAAAAGAACCATATTTAAGCGAATTATTCGTAGATGGAAATAATAATGTTCATTTTGCATATTATGATGATTTATTAAACACTGCTGTATATGTTACAGGAAAAGATGGAAAGTTTAATAGAAGAATATTAGATAATAATAGAGAATTAGGAAATTATATCACTATAGCATTAAATAATAGTCATGTACATGTTTCATATAATAAGGCTAATAAAATATTATATGTTAATAATAATTCTGGGGCTTTTAATAATTATGCTATGGATTTAAGGCAAAATAGAAAGATTTTAGATTTAAAATTAGTGATGTCAGCATTTAATTATCCTACTCTATTTTTTGTAGACAATAGAGGTATATTATCAGTATCAAGATTTTATAGGGATAACTTTTTTTCTGATTTTGTTTATACTAATAAAATTGTTGATAGTGTTTATCCTGTTGCTGAAAAAGATGGATATGCTTTATATATGCATGAATATGAAACTGGAAATATATTATATGGCTCTAGAAAAACAAATACAGCATTTAAGTTTTTTGATGATATGGCTATAGTAACTAATTCTGGAATTTATTCTATTACACATGAAGAGCATAATAGATTTAATATAGTATATCTCACAAAAGATAATCTTCAAACTATTAATTATACTAGATTTTATGACGGAGTATTTACCAATGGTACAATAGTTACAGAAGATGAAGATATAATTTCATTAGATTCAGCATTAGATTATGCAGCACAAATTATGGTTTTATATACTAAAGAGCAGGGAAATAAATATTTATTTATGGATAATAGAGTTATAGATTTATCTGTTTTAGGAACAAGCAGCGGTAATGTAAGGTTAAAATCTGCACAATATCCTTATTTTTATATACTCTATTATAATAATATATTTAATGAGCTAAGAATTACAAAGATTAATATAAGTGATATTGAAAAATTAAAATAAACCGATAATTAATTTAACATTTTTTTATTATAAATGTTTATAAAATAAGTAGAAAGTAGGATTTTTTATGAGTGATGAACAACCAAAAATATCGTTTATAGAGAAAAACCCAAGAACTTGTCCTGTATGTAAGGGTGAATTTTATCATGAAATGCTCCTTACAGGCGGAGGAAGACTAATTGCTGGAAAACTTAGAAATGATTTAAGAAGAACTTATGAAAAAAGTAAAAAATATGGTACAGTTTATCCTTTAATATATGTAGTTGTAGTTTGTCCTAATTGTTTATATGCAGCTTTCCAAGAGGATTTTAATCTTATAGATCATAGAAAAAAAGATGAAGCGGCTGATACTTCTAGACAAAGGTCTATGTATATGCAGGAATTCTTTGGTAATACTGTGGATTTTACAAAGAATAGAACTCTTTTAGAAGGTGCAGCAAGTTATTTTTTAGCTTTGGATGGCTATAGATATCATGGTAAAGATACAGCTCCTACATTAAAAAAAGCTTTATGTTCTTTGAGATTGAGCTGGACTTTGGAAGATTTAGCAAATACTTATCCAAATGAAAATTATGACAGATTGATACCTTTCTTTCAATATAAAGCAAGCGAGTTATATTCAGCTTCTATAGAATGTATGCAAAATGGAAAAGAAAATTTTGAAAAATTAAAATCATTTGGACCTGATATAGATAATAATTTTGGATATGAAGGAATGCTTTATATGGGGGCATTACTTGGTATGGATGCTTCTAAATTTATTCCAGATCCTAAGGTAAAAGCTCAGACTTTAGTTCAGGCTAAAAGAAAAATAAGTAAGGTATTTGGATCTGGTAAAAGCAGTAAATCAAAACCTTCTGCTCTACTTGAAAAAATAAAAGAACTTCATGTTGCTATTAGTGAAGAATTGAATCATCTTAATGAGGAGTATGGTTTAGATATAAACTAATGAAAAAATTGGATTTATACTTATTAAAAGAATTCTTATCTTTTTTCTTTGGTTCTTTATTTCTGTTTGTAGTATTAGTTACAATAGCAGATTTAAGCAGCAGATTATCTTTTTATACGGAACATCCTGAGTTAATTAACTATTTTGTTACATATCACTTAGCAAGAGCTCCTCATAACACATATTATATATTTCCTGTGGCTTTAATGTTTTCATCTACTTATGTATTGGGAACATTTGTAAAAAATAAAGAGATGCTTGCTATAGAAAATTCTGGTATAAGTCTATTCAAATTTTCTATGCCCATGTTTTTAATAGTTATTTTACTATGTCTTCTTTTAGTTTTATTTTGGCAATTTGTAGCAGCTCCACTAAATAAGGTTTCTTTTGATACAAATGCTAAAATGAAAGGTCAGGAAAAAGCATCTAGAAGCGGACCATGGCAGCTTTTTGGAGGAGATAATTATTTATATTTTATAGAAACCTATTTTTATAATGAGGCATATATGACAAATACAATAATAATAAAAGTTAATGATGATGGCGGAATAAAATTTAGAATATCAAGTCCATATATACAATGGAATAATGATGATAAAAAATGGTATGTACAAAATGGTATATTAACAACATTCACTGATAATAAAGAGATAGATGTAAAAAAAATTAATAATTATCCTTTAGATGTTTTAGAGCGTCCTGAACATTTCTATGGAAGACCTCCTTTGGATAATATGAGTTTAACTGAAGAAGCACATATTATAAAATTGCAAAAAGAGGTTAATATGAATACTTCCAAGTTGGAAACAGATTTGCATTATAGAATATCATATTGTTTTTCCGGATTTATTATTGTTTTATTAGCATCATTATTTTCAAAATTTTCAACTCAAAGTGTATTAGTTGTAAGTTTGGTTATGGTTATAATAGTATCTTTACTTTATTATTCAGTACTAATGATATTCAGATCTATGGGAGAGGCTGGAAATATGAACCCATTTATTGCAGCTTGGATGCCTAATATTATATTTGCAATACTCTGTATATTAGCATTTAGAAAATTTCATTAATTAATTTTTTCCATGATAATGGCATTGAATTTATTATCATAATATTTTTTTCTAATAGCTATTTCTCTAAATCCATTATTAAGATAGAAATGTTTAGCTTTTGTATTATTCTCATGTAGCTCTAATTTTATGCTGTTTACATTATTATTTTTTGCATCATCAAACAAATATAATAATAATTGTTTTCCATATCCTTTATCATTCGGATAAGTAGCTATAAATATTATATCCATTTCAGGCTCTAATAAAAAATAGATTAAAAAACCTTTTATTTGGTTATTGTCTTTTATTATAATTACTTTATGATATTTATCTTCTATATAATGTTTAATATTATTAATAGATAAATTGATATATTCGCTTTTTGAGGATATGAAAATAATTGAATCAATTATATTGTTATCAATATCATTTATTATTTCTATATTTTCCATTTTTAGTAATTCAAATGATTAATTAAAAATAAAAATGAATAAGGAAATATAATTACTTCCCTATTCATTTATTATAATTATATTTTATTATAATTTACTATTTATTTCATTGAATAGTTCTTGCTTTTTTGTTTTTACATATTCAATTATTTCTTCAACTTTTACTTCAATGCTTTCTGATGAACTTCTAAGTTTAAATTCAATTACTCCTCTTTGAAGAGATTTTTTACCTACTATTATTCTCATCGGAATACCAATCAAATCGCAGTCATTAAGTTTAACCCCAAGTCTTTCTTTCCTATCATCAAACATAGTTTCAACACCTATAGAGTTTAAAGTATTATATATTTCTTCTGCCTTTTTGAATGAATCTTCAGTTTCTTTATCGATAGCAACTACTATAGCCTCATAAGGAGCAACACTTATAGGAAATATTATTCCCTTATCATCATAATTTTGTTCTATAACAGAAGCCAAAGCTCTATTAACACCAATACCATAACATCCCATTATAGGAGTAATTTCTTTATTATTTTCATCTAATACTTTGAAATTGAAAGCCTCAGTATATTTATCTCCAAGTTTGAAAATATGTCCTAACTCTAATCCTTTTTTCTGATAAAGAACTTCTCCGCATCCTGGACATCTATCTCCCTCTTTGGCTACTCTAAAATCTCCCCATATATCAATATTAAAGTCTCTTTCTATATTAACATTTTTTATATGAGTATCATCTTTATTACCGCCTACTATTGCATCAGATACTGATTTAATAGAATTGTCAGCAAATATTCTTATCTTCTTTTTTAATCCTATAGGAGAAGCAAAACCAACTCTAGCTCCTGTAACTTCTTTTACAGTTTCTTCATTAGCAAGTTCTATATCAAGTCCGCCTAATGCATTAGATAATTTAGTTTCATTAATTTCCAAATCGCCTCTTATAGCAACTAATATTACTTCATCTTCTTCAGTTTTATAAATTATGCTTTTAATGAAATTCTTTGAAGATGTATTAAAGAATTTTTCTAAATCATTTATAGTTTTTATATCAGGAGTATGAACTTCTTCTAAAGATTTATCAGTATAAGACTTAGCAGCTTCATCTTCTTTAACATTAGCTTTTTCAACATTAGCTCTGTAATCGCATTTAGAACAGAATATAATTGTTTCCTCACCTACTTCGCTTAATACCATAAACTCTTCGCTTCCTTCTCCTCCCATTGCACCGCTGTCTGCCTTTACGCTTACAGTATCAAGTCCCATTCTTTTAAAAATCTTTGTATATGCTCCGCTCATATCATTATAAGTTTTATCAAGACATTCTTTAGTTATATGAAATGAATAAGCATCTTTCATTGTGAATTCTTTTGATCTTATAACTCCGAATCTTGGTCTTATTTCATCTCTGAATTTTGTATGTATTTGATATAGTGTTAATGGAAAATCTTTATATGATTGTATTTCATTTTGTGCAGTAATAGTGAAAGCCTCTTCATGAGTAGGTCCCATAGCCATATCAACATCATTTCTATCTTTTAATCTGAATAACTCTTTTTTAAATCTTTCCCATCTGCCAGAAGGAGTTAATAATTCTTTTGAAACAAGTATGGGCATTATGCATTCATTAGATCCTATAGCATCCATTTCCTCTCTTATGATATTAGATATTTTATTCAATACTCTAACTCCAAGAGGCAAATATGAATAAAGTCCATTTGATATTTTTCTTGCAAGTGCTGCTCTTAACATTAATTTATTTGAAGCTATTATAGCATCACTAGGAGCTTCTTTTAATGTAGGCATAAATAGTTTGGATAAACGCATAATATTTCCTTAAAAAAGATTTGAAATTCCTATTAATGATATATTATAAAATTAAAATTATCAACTATTATATAATTAATTATTATTTAGACATTGAATTTATTATTAAATAAGTTTTATTCATTATTCTAGTTAAAATAGCTATTATAATAATAAATTTTAATATTTAAGTGTTAATAATATTATAATATTGACAAGATAATATAATATGTTATTATTATAGCAATTAGGAATTGTATATGAACCAACAACCAACAACCAACAACCAACAACCAACAACCAACAACCAACAACCAACAACCAACAACCAACAACCAACAACCAACAACCAACAACCAACAACCAACAACCAACAACCAACAA
>CALXXQ010000133.1 GCA_944392715.1 uncultured Brachyspira sp. | reverse complement strand
CAGATTCAGGTTCTATTATACCCGGAAGTATTACCGAACAGAAATTTAGTAATAACTGGGGACTTTCTTCAGCGAGAGCTATGGTTATTTTAGAAAAAATATTTGAAAATGATCAAACTGCTAAATTAGATAGAAATAAATACTCTATTGCTGGATATGCTGATACAAGACCTGTGGCTTCTAATGATTTGCCTGACGGCAGAGCTTTGAATAGAAGAGTGGATATTGTTATAGTAAGAAATGATGTTACATATTATAATCAAAGGTAATACTAAATATAAATAAAATGCTCTTAGCTGATAAATGGAAAGACTATAAAATTATAGATTGCGGTAATGGTGAAAAACTTGAGAATATAGGCGGATTTTTGGTATCACGTCCAGATTCTCAAGTTATTTGGCCTAAGCATTTAAATAAATGGGATAATTTAGATGCTATATATCATCGCTCTGATAAAGGCGGCGGTTATTGGCAATATATCAATAAACCAAAAGATGATTTCATTATAAAATATCAAGATTTATCTTTCAAAATAGAATTTACTAATTTCAAACATATAGGACTTTTTCCTGAACAAGCTGTCAATTGGCAATTCATTATTGATAAAATAAAAGAAAAAAAATCTTCTACACATAAAGATAAAGAAATAAAAGCATTAAATTTATTTGCATATACAGGCGGTGCAACTGTAGCTTGTGCTTATGCTGATTGTGATGAAATTGTTCATGTTGATGCTTCAAAAAAAATAGTTGGGCATGCTAAACAAAATATAGAAATTAATAATCTTCAAAATAAAAAAGTAAGATTTATAATAGAAGATGTTATCAAATTTGTATTAAGAGAAGTAAGAAGAGAAAGAAAATACGATGTAATAATTATGGATCCTCCTGTATATGGAAGAGGTCCAAATGGAGAGCTTTGGCAAATAGAAACCAGTTTAACAAGATTAGTGGAAGAATGCGTTAAACTTTTATCTAACTCCCCTATTCTATTTTTAATCAATTGCTATACTGCAAGCTTTTCTAATATATCATTAAAAAATATTCTATCTTCTTCTATAAAGCATGATGGTAGTTTTGAAAGCGGTGAGATAGGCATTCCTATAGAAAACTCTGATATAATTCTTCCTTGCGGAATATATGCAAGATTTCATTGCTAAATAATTTTAAAATAAAAAAGGAGCTAATCTCTTAGCCCCTTGATTTTATTCAAAACTTTAATATTATTAATAACTTATAGTACCGCCTTTTTCATGTACTTCTAAGAATCTTAATAATTCAGCTTTAACCTCTTCAGCAGTATCAAGAGATAATACTCTCTTAGCTAACATCTGACATTCAGGCTTATCTAAAGAAATAATCATTTTCTTAACTTCAGGAATAGATATAGCAGACATAGAAAATACATCCAATCCAAGTCCGAAAAGCAAAGGTACAGCAAGTAAATCCCCAGCAAGCTCACCGCACATAGATATTATAATACCACTCGAATGAGCTCCTTCTATAGCCATTTTTATAGCAATAAGCACAGAAGGGTTATAAGGATCACAAATAGCAGCTATTTTTTCATTTCCTCTATCTGAAGCTAAAGTATACTGAGTTAAATCATTAGTACCTATAGAAAAGAAATCAGATTCTCTTGCAAAAGACTCAGCTCTAAATACAACAGAAGGAGTTTCTATCATCATTCCTAATTCTAAAGCCTCATTAAAAGGAATATTTTCTTTAATAAGCTCCAATTTACATTCATTAAATATAGCCTTAGCCTTTCTCAACTCTTCTAAAGAAACTATCATAGGAAGCATAACTTTTATTTTACCAAAAGCAGAAGCTCTAAGTAATGCTCTAAATTGAGTTTTAATAATAGCAGTTTTATCCAAACATATTCTTAAAGCTCTCCATCCAAGAGCAGGATTTTCTTCTTTAGGCATTTCCAAATAAGGTAAATATTTATCTCCACCTATATCCATAGTTCTTATAGTAACAGTATGTCCGCTCATAGCAACAGCAACTTCTTTATATGCTTTAAACTGTTCTTCCTCTGTAGGGAAATCAGTATTTTCCATAAAAAGAAACTCTGTTCTATAAAGTCCTATACCATCAGCACCATTTTTCAATGCCCCTCCCAAATCGGCAGGCGAACCTATATTAGCATATACTCTAATTTTAGTACCATCTTTGGATATAGCATCTCTATGTGCATATTCTTTTAATAAAGCTCTTTTCTTATCAAATTCATCTTTAAGCTTTAAACATTCATCTATAGATTCTTTAGAAGGATCTATTATAACAGCTCCTGTATTACCATTAACTATTATAATCTGATCATTTTTTAAATCTTTTAAAATTTCACCTATACCCACAACAGCAGGCAGCTCTAAAGATCTTGCCATAATAGATGTATGCGAAGTTCTTCCGCCTATCTCTGTTATAAATGCAAGAGTATTATCCAAATCCAAATTAGCCGTATCTGAAGGAGTTAAATCTCTAGCAACTACTATAGAATCCTTTGGAAGATTAGAAATATCTACTATCTCTTCACCTTGTATATTTCTTATCCATCTGTCAGAAATATCTACTAAATCACCAGCTCTTTCTCTTAAATATTCATCTTCTACTTCGCTTAAAATTTTGGTATAAACTTCTATACCCTGTGATAAAGCATATTCAGCACAAACTTTATCATCAGCTATAATATTATTAACCTCTTCAAGTAAATCTTCATCTTCAAGCAAAGTAATATGAGCATCAAATATTGCAGCTTTTTCCTCAGAAACTTTTTTAGCTGTAGTTTCTCTTATTTTTATAAGCTGTTCTTTAGTCTTATTTCTAGCTTCTAATAATTTTGCCTGCTCTGATGCTACTTCTTTACAAGGACATTTTGAAACAGTTATTTCTTTTTTTAATAATAGATAAACTTTACCTATAGCTATACCGGGAGAAACCCCTATTCCAGTAATTCTTTTTTCCATACTAAAATTCCATAAATAAAAAATTAATTAATCTTTTAAATTAGCTATAAATTCTTCTATTTTTTTTAGATTTTCCTCTTCATTGTCTCCATCACAATAAACAGTTAAAACAGAACCTTTTTTTACTCCTAAAGATAAAACTTTTAAAAGAGATGAAGCGTTAACTCTCTTACCGCCTTCATTTTCTATTTCTATTTTACAACCTGTTAATGATTTTATAAATGTTACGAATTCATTACCAGGTCTGGCATGAAGCCCTGTATCATTTTGTATAGTAACTTTTCCTGTAGTCATTGGCAACTCCTCTATTCTTTTCTTATATATATAATTAAAGTATATCAGTTTTTTACCATTTGTCAAATTATATATACTAAAAATAGACTTTTTAGTACAATAAACTATATTCTTAGTATAATAAATCTAGATAGGAATTTTAAACTATAATTACTTTTTACATAGCATACTGAAATATATGCCCTGCAATACTAAAAAAGGATAAACTTTACATTTTAATAATCTTAAATTAGATATTCCGCCTGTTAAGAATATTTTAGACTTTATATTATACCTATTTTTTATATATTTTTTAGTTTCTGATACAGCATAATTTACTGTACCTATGGTATTATATATAGCTCCAGACATAATAGCATCTTTTATATTATTATTAACAGGATTTGGAATAGACTCTATAGGTCCTATTTCATAATAAGGTAGGGAAGTTATATTAGATAAAGCCTGATAGCTCGTTTTTGTACCTGATATGATCATACCGCCAAAAAAAGTAAAA
Source organism: uncultured Brachyspira sp. (assembly GCA_944392715.1). GTDB lineage: Bacteria > Spirochaetota > Brachyspiria > Brachyspirales > Brachyspiraceae > Brachyspira. Next base: position 20,651 of record CALXXQ010000133.1, on the reverse strand, counting down.
TCAGAAAGCATAATACTAACTGTTGTAGCAGTACCCATATCTATAACTATAGAAGCATATCTGTCTTTATCATTATAGCCTTCAAGTTTAATGGAAGCATAAGTGGATAAAATTCTATCTATACCAACAGCATCTTTAGGCTCATATAAATTATCTTTTAATTTTATATCACTATGTATAACCCTATGCGATTTCATATCAAAGCAATCTTCTACGCTTCCCTCAAATAAATCATTAACTTTCAAAGATACACTGCTGTAAAATACACCTTCTATATTATTATAATTATTTTTTATATCATTTAATGCATTAATCAAATCCAAAGCATTACTATGTTCTATAGCTTTATAATATATAGGCATATTATTATTATTCTCAAATAATGCTAATTTAACTCTTGTATTACCTATATCAGCAAGCAAATACATTTTTAAACCCCATTTTTTATATTATTACTTTCTAAAAAATTCTTAGTCTTTTCCATTAAAAATTCTCTATTATTCAAATCAGGTTCATCCAATATCAAATCCAGCAGATAATTTAATATTTTGCCTATTAAAGGACTAGGCTTTAAATTAAATTCATTAATCAAATCATTTCCATCTATCTTTAAATCTTTAACAGTAATTGCATTTTCTTCTTCTATTATCTTATCAATCCTAGATAATAATTTAGGTATCGCCTTACTCTCTTTATCCTTTCTATGTCCGCTTCCAAGTCTGTCCGCTTCTCTAAGTCTTAAAAGAGGTTTTATGTTCTCGACGCCAATAGCACGCATAAATCTTCTAACAGCACCGTCAGTCCATTCATCTTGATAATAAAACATATGCTGACGTACCAATAAAGTTACAAAATCTATTTCAGAATTAGAATATTTTAATCTTTTCATTATTTTTTTAGCTACATTAGCACCAACAACTTCATGATTATAATAAACAGGATCATCCTGCTTGGATACTTTTTTTTGAACCATAGGTTTTGCTATATCATGAAATAATGCTGCAAGCCTTACCAATAAAGTTAATTCCTCAGTTTCTAAAGGATCAACTTCCTGTACAGTATGAAGTATATGATAATAAACATCATATTTATGAAATTTATTTTGAGTTACTCCAAAGCCTTGCATAAGTTCAGGTAATATTAAAGGAAGAACTCCTGTTTTTCTTAAAAGTTCTAAACCCCTATATGGATTTTTAGATAATAATATACCATTAAACTCTTCACGAATTCTTTCAGCAGCAATTGAAGCCAGCATTCCAGTAGAATGTGTTATAGCTTCAAAAGTTTCTTTTTCTATATCAAAATTCAATTTAGTAGCAAATCTTACAGCACGCATTATTCTAAGTCCGTCTTCCCTAAATCGCTCATAAGGATTGCCTACAGACTTAACTATTTTTCTTTTAATGTCTTTCATTCCATCAAACATATCTATTAAAGTACCGTCTAATACATTATATGCCATAGCATTTATAGTTAAATCTCTTCTAGGCAAATCTTCTTCTATATTAGAGGCATATTCAACATTATCAGGATGTCTGCCGTCGCTATAATTTCCATCGCTTCTAAAAGTGGTTATTTCAACATGCATATCATCTATAATAACAAGTATAGTTCCATGCTTTATACCAGTAGGAATAGTATATTTAAATATCCTTTGAACATCTTCAGGCTTGGCATCTGTAGTTATATCATATTCATGAGGAGTAATACCCATTATTGAGTCTCTAACTGCTCCTCCTACTAAAAAACACTGAAACCCCTCTACATGCAATACTCTAGCTATTTCTTTTATTTGACGCGGTATATCTGTAAATATTTTCTTCACTTAATATCCTATTCTTTTTATATACTATATATAGTATATACAATTTTCAATTAATTACAAATTTTTAATAAGCGTCAAAATTACTATAAACAGTATATTTCTGTTTATAAAATATAAAAATGGGCTTTATTTATAATATAAAGCCCATAAAACAATCTCATGAAAAAATATTATTTACCAGTAACGTTTATAGTATCATAATCAGAAAAATCATTTTTACTTTCCAAATCTTTTTTATTATAATCTTTCAAAGGTATTTTATTTCTTATAGCAGCATAAACAGTAGGAACTATAACAAGTGTAAATGCTGTTGAAACTAAAAGTCCTCCAAGTATAGCCAAAGATAAAGGCTGATACATTTCATTTCCGCTTCCACCAGATAATGCCATAGGTAATAGTCCCAATATAGTAGTAAAAGTAGTCATAAGTACAGGTCTTAATCTCCTAGGTCCAGACTCTAAAGCAGACTCATCTCCATTTATACCCTTTTCATACATAAGCTGATTCATATAATCTATAAGAACAATACCATTATTTACAACTATACCAATTAAAACTATAAATCCTATACCGCTGTACACACTTAAAGTCTGACCTCCTATAAATAATGCTATCAAAGAACCAGCAAATCCAAATGGTATTGCCAATGCTATAACAAAAGGTGCTATAAAAGATTCAAACTGGCTAGCCATAATAGCATAAACCAAAACCAATGCTAATATTAATGCCTGTAAAAGCTGTAAGAAAGCTTCATTCATATCTTCAAAATCACCTGTATAATTTATATTAAAACCAGATGGAATAAATATTTCATTTTTAATTTTCTGCTGAACATCCTGCATTATTTCACTTAAAGCCCTATTATAACCAGATGCTCTTATACTTGTTATTCTAGTACCATCTTTTCTTTCTACCTCTGTAGGTCCATAACTTTTTTCTACAGTTGCTATTGATGATATAGGTACTATGCCGCTTGAAGTAGGTATCATAAGTCTTGATATATCATCTATCTGAAGTCTGTCAGGCTCTCCTAATTGAACATTAACATCTATATCTGTAACATCTGAATTTGCAGGAGTCATTGTTGTAGCTGTAGTTCCTGCAAAACTTGTTTTAATAATATTCGCTATTGTATTTACATTAACTCCCATTTTTGCTGCTATTTCTCTATTAACATATATTTTTAATTCTGGATTAGAATCATCTCTTGTAAGTCTAGGCTCTCTTATACCCTCTATATCAGATATCGCATTTATTATACTATTAGCTATTTCAGTAGCTTTTTCTAAATCATCTCCCACTAATTCTATTTCTATTTCCTCGCCTCCTGTTCCTCCATCTCTTCCGCTGCTTCCTATTGCTGAAGTAGTTATAGCAGATATATTTATTTGTGCAGGATAAGAAATTAATGCATTTCTAGTAATCTCTATATATTCATCAACTGATTTTTTTCTTCCATCGCTCTTTTCTCTTAATTGAACTCTTATTTCTGCAGTATTTTCTTCAGAACCTGATTTTATTCTAGACTGCATTCTATCAAAATCTTCTCCTATAACATCCTGTATATCTTTTTCCATTCTAGATATAAAAGTTCCTGTCTGTTCAGATTTTGTACCTACAGGCATTTTTACATCTATCTTAAATTGTCCCTCATCGGATGTAGGAAATCCCTCTTTACCTATAAAAGTAATTCCAAGTACTATTATTATCAATATAACTGATAAAGATGAAATCAATACTTTCTTTTTATTTTTTATAGAATAATTAAGAATACAAAAATAAAAATCATTAATCTTACTATGAATATTTTTATTAACAAAATTCTCTGCTGGTATTAAGAATTTTATTTTTTTATTAGTAACAAGTCTAGCTCCAAGCATAGGTACTATAGTAAGAGCAACAAATAAAGAACCTATCATAGAAACTGTAACAGTAATACATAAGTCTCTGAATAATTAACCAGTTTGACCTTCAACAAAAAGAAATGGTAAGAATACTGCAATTGTTGTAAGTGTTGAAGCTGATATTGCCAATGCTACAGTAGAGGTTCCATTTATAGCAGAAGAATATTTACCATAACCATTATTCCTATAATAAAATATATTTTCAAGTACAACAATGGAATTATCAACCATCATACCAATGCCCAAAACAAGTCCTGATAATGAAATAATATTTAATGTTATTCCTAAAAAATACATTAAAGTAAATGTAATGATAATAGACATAGGTATTGAAATAGCTATTATAGAAACAGTTTTAATATTCCATAAATAAAGCATCAGTATTATAACAGCGAATAATCCTCCCTGCCAAGCTGTATCCATTACTCCTTTTATAGATTCATTTACATTATCTGCACTATTAAATAATATCTCATATTCCACTCCCTCTGGAAGACTGAGATTAGATAATTGTTTTTTTACGGCCTTAGATACATTAACAGAATTTCCTCCAGATTCTTTATTAACAGATACAGATATAGCAGGCATTCCATTTATTTTTACTATTTCAGAATCATCACTATATCCCTGATATACTCTTCCTATATCTTTTAATTTTATCGGAGTATCATTAGTTTTTAAAACTACAACAGTATTTTCTATATCAGCTACAGTTGTAAACTCTCCCATAGTTCTTAATGTATATTTATAAACTCCTTCATAAGTTTCACCTCCAGAGAGATTTTGATTCTCTGAAGATAAAAGAGAAACTATACTGTTAATATCTATTCCATAGGCATGAAGTCTATTTAAAACCAAATCAACTTTCATTTCTGTTTTAAGCCCGCCTCTTATTTCTGCTCTTGCTACTCCTGAAGCCTGCTCTATTTTATTTAATACTTGATTATCTATTAATGTATATAATGCTCCTAAATTATCAGTACCGAAAAATGCTATTTCCATAATAGGAGTCATATCTGTAGAGAATTTAAATACTGTAGGACTTTCTGCATCATCAGGAAGCGAATTTTTAGCCGTATCTATAGCCTCTCTTATATCTGCAGTTGCAACAGCCAAATCCGTTCCCCAATTGAATTCTATAAAAACACTTGACATACCCTCTTCTGAAGTAGAAGTTATTGTATTAATTCCGCTTACTGTAGCAACAGCATTTTCTATTACTCTAGTTACAGATTTCTCTACCTCTTCAGGTCCTGCATTCTCATATTCAGTTCTCACAGTTATATAAGGAAGCTCCATATCTGGTAAAAAATCTACAGCTAATTTACTTAAACTTACAAATCCTAATATAAGAACGGCTATCATACACATAAAAACCGCTACTGGTCTTTTTACTACTAATTCTATAAAATTCCTCATTCAATTCACCCCTAATTATTATATAATACATCGCATACAATCTATTTCTTACAAAAAATCATTAATTTAGACGAATAAGTTTTAAAAAAGTTTTAAATAAAAAGCATATTAAAATGATATTTTTTATTATTTTAAAAAATAATTAAAGTTTAGCATTTAGATTATTAAATACATATATTCTAGATTATACCCAAAAATATACTTTGTCAAATAAAATATTTAGAAATATAATTATGATAATAATATAAAAATAATTTATTATATAATAAAAAAGATGAAAAGTTATATTATTAATAACCTTTCATCTAAAAATATGTATTTAACTATTTTTTAAATTATTTTCTATAAAATACTAATTCTCCATTTCCTCCTGGAGCAGCCAAAGTAGCTTTTCTTCCCTTCATCTTCAAAAACATAACACTGCCGTCTACATACTCTAATTTATATCCCCATAAAAATTTTGAAGCTTTTAGTTTAATAGAAACATCTTCTCCAACCAAAAAAAATTCTCCTTTATCATTAATAACCATAGAAGTACCCATAAAAGGATCATTTTCTTCATAGTACTCACCTTTATACTTATTTAAAGGCTTAGCACAACTTACAGCTAAAAATAATACAAAAAGCATAATAAAAAATATTTTTTTGTTCATTTTAACATCTCCTAAATACTATAATATTTTATATTATACAATATATAATATAAAATTTATAGATATATATACTATTTTTTAAACAAAAAAACATAAAAAATATTCTATTGCTTTTCAAAAGATTCTAATTCTTTACATAACTTCACAAAGTCTTCATAAACTGTAATAGACTGCAAAAATCTAAAATCAAGCATATAACCAGAATCAACATGCTTAAAAAACTCAGCGTCCCAAAGCTCTGTTTGAATAAATCCTTTTTTATAATCATATTTATAAGGCTCAAAATTAAAAATATAAGTTCTAAAATACTTAACTTTGGCAAAACATAATTTATATATTCTAAATAATATTCCTATAGTATCATTTCTGTTAAAAAACTTATCCGTAAATACTAATGTTTTATGAGAATTCTCTTTTTCCTGATACCAAGAATCACCCTCTTTTTTAAGATCATATTTTTTTATTATATTCTCTTTATCTGAAGTATATAAAGAAGTAAAGTCATAATCATATCTCACCTCTTCATTTATAAACTCAATACCATCACAAGCAATATAAAAATAATTCCTAGCATCATCAGCTTTAATTTTTATTATAATAGAATATTTATCATTTATTATATTTTTATAACTCTTATTAATATATTCAATATCATCATCATTACAAACATAAAAGATATCATATTCATTAGGACAAGCATTGAAATGTTTAGAGCATTGCACAAAACAAGCATTTTTAAAAATCACTTCCAAAATATGACTGCAGCTTAAATCATTTCCAGCTACTATATGCAAATCATTTCCATATTCAGAAATCATAAAATCAAGCCACATATTATCTTTAATAGCATCATTCATATTTTTTACTTTTTCTTTTGCTATTATTAAATTCATATTTTCTATATATGATTTGAATTCTCTTTCCATATATTTAAAATTAGAAAAAGCCACTTTATCATCATGCTTTAATATCTCTATATACATAGCATCATTTTCAATAATATAAAATAAATATTCTTTTTCATCATTAAATAATAAAAATCCATTTTCTAACTGCTTAATTTCTGCATTTATTTTAGATTTTATATACTTCATTAATGAAAACATAGCATTATTATCATCGCTTTTATCATCATATACAAATCTTATTGTCTTTGATTTTTCATCTAAGGAAAGTATTTTATACATTTTTATATCCGAGTATTTAATTGAAACTTTATGAATTATAATATAAAAATTTTCTTTTTTAAAGCTAAAAATAAAAAAATAACCTAAGGAACTTTTCAAATAATTAATTCGTCTAAAAAGCATATAACAAGTAATTATTAAGAGGTTAAATATGAAAAAACTAATAATAGTTATTATATTAATTTCTAATATATATAATTTATATGCATACGAGAATTTCATAATAAGCGATTCTTCTTTAAAAATTTTAAGAGATGCAGGTATAAATGTATCCGATGAAATGAAATACAATATAAATTTAATAGCCAAAAAATACTCAAATGATGCCAAAAAAGTGCTGTTTGAAATACATGACATTGATATAAAGCTAAATAATGAATATAAAAAAGTCGATGTTAATTTAGATAATATAAAAAAGTTAATATTTGAGAAAAAACAAAAGGAAGCAGATTTTGACTACATTATAATGTCATGTGATTTGGATATTTTATCTTTATTTTCTGATAATGACATAAAAAGAATAAAATATTACATTATTTTTAAAAAATAGGGAACTTTTTTATTGTCATTATCGTCTAATATAGCAAAGATAATAAATAATATGTAGAAAAATCATTGTATGATAAGGAGAGTTTATGAAAAAAATATTTTACATTGTATCTATGGTATTATTATTATCTTTGTCTATTTTTGCACAGCCTGGTCCTAAAGGTCCTGGTCATCGCGGACATAGAGGAAGAGGACCTGAATTTGAAAGAAGATTAGGACATGATCCTTTACAATTTTTTAGAAAAATAGGAATAATCTTAACAGATGAACAAGCTGAAAAAATGTATGATATAGCTATAAAATTTATAACAGAAGAAGAACCTATCAGATTAGAGATAGAAAGAATAGAAAATAATATAAGACTAGAATTAATGAGAGATAATACTGATAGGAATAAATTAAAAGAATTGATAAGGCAGAAAAAAGAACAGGAAGCTTTAAGAGATTATCTAAGAATAGTAAGAGATTTGGATATAATAAATGTTCTAACTCCAGAGCAAAAATCTAAACTGAACAGCTGTATGACAAAATAGGTAAAGATATATGATATAAATTAAGGATATATATGAGCAGTATTATGGCTTATGAAGATAATATAGATGCATTTAAAATAGGTAATGAAGAAGCTTACAAAGAGCTTATAGAAATGTATAAAAAACCTTTATTTAATTTAGTTTATTCTATGATTTCTAATAAGGATGAAGCTGAAGAGATAGTGCAGGATGTTTTTGTAAGTTTCTATATTAAAAGAGAAAGCTTTGAAGGAAGAAGTAAAATATACACTTGGCTTTATAGGGTCTCTTTTAATAGGGCTGTTGATCATATAAGAAAAAAAGAAAGAGAAAAAAAATATAGATTAAAAGAATATAGAAATTCAGAAATACAAGAATCGGATAATGATAACAGTATATATAAAATAATATTAGCTGATGCATTATCAAAATTGGAAGATGATTTTCGTATACCTTTAATGATGGCTGAATATGAAAATTATTCTTATAATGAGATATCTGAAAAGCTAGATTTACCAGTTAATACTGTTAGAACTAGAATATTCAGAGCTAGAAAAAAACTTTTATCTATTATGAAAAAAATGGGGGTGAGCTTATGAAAAAAAATCATGAATATTATGAAATGCTTATCAGCAGATATAAAGATAATGATTTAGATACTAATGAAATTTTTGAAATGGAAAAGCATTTGTCTTCTTGTAAATCATGCCAAAAATTTAAAGATGAGCTTGATTCTATGTCATCTATACTTTTGGGTATGTCAAATATTACAATAAATAAAAAACCAGCAAATATATTTACTAAAAAAAGAATCATAGCATCTATAAGTTCAATAGCTGCAGCATTATTAATATTTGCAGGAGTATCAACAATATATAATAATCAAAATAACGGTATTGGAGATAATGCTAAATTAATGCTTTCTGATTTAACAGATATAACTGCATCATCAATTATAGATTATCAGATAAAAGAAGAAGATTATGCTCCTCTTTCAAGTTATTTCAGCTATAATGATTTTAATGATACAGAAGAAACTAAAGCAGAAGATGAAGAAAAAACTACTGAAAGTGAAATATCAATAATGTCTGCTTATATGTATTATATGGGAAAATAATAAATCAATTTTTTAAAGATAATTTTTTAACAGCAGAAGGAAGTAATTTATGCTCCTCAACTAATACACGTTTTTGCAAAACTTCAGGAGTATCATCTTCCTTTACCTCAACTCTAGCCTGCATAATTATATCGCCGCCATCTATAGTATCAGTAACATAATGCACAGTACAGCCAGATTCTTTTTCTTTATTTTCTATAACCGCCTCATGAACATGGATTCCATACATTCCCTTGCCTCCATATTTAGGAAGAAGCGAAGGATGAATATTAATAATTTTATTACTCCACTTTTTTATAAAAGAAGAATCAACTATAGATAAAAAACCAGCCAATACTATTAAATCTATATTGACAAGTTTATTATCTATCTCTTGAAATAATTTATCTTTATATATTTTTCTATCTATTAAAAGAGCTTCTATTGCTGCATTTTCAGCAATCTTTAATCCCCCGCAATCTCTATCAGCAATAACAATATCTATTTTATAATTACTATCTTGAGACTCTATTAAAGATTTTAAATTGCTTCCTCCTCCAGAAATTAAAACAGCTATTCTAAACATATACCGCTCTCATCATCTTTATCATTTTTAGTAATATAGCCTATCTTATAAGCTTCTTCATTTTGGGATTTTATATCATTTATAATATTATCCTTATCCTCTTTAGAAGCTATTATAACAAAACCAATGCCCATATTAAATGTATTGTACATCTCTTCTTCTTTTATATTACCAAGATACTGAATATAATTAAATATTTTAGGAGTAACAAAACTATCCTTTTTAATTACAGCCTTATATCCTTTGGCAATAGATCGCGGAACATTTTCTATTAAACCGCCGCCTGTAATATGTGCCATACCTTTAATATTATATTTTTCTAATAAAGGCAGTACCTTTTTTACATATATTTTAGTAGGAGTTAGAAGAGTTTCTCCTATTTTTTCACCCTCATATACAGCATTATAATCTCTTACAAGCTTTCTTATAAGAGAAAAACCATTACTATGAAATCCTGAAGAAGCTATACCTATAACAGCATCTCCCTCACTAACCTTTGATCCGTCAATAATTTTATCTTTTTCTACAACACCAACACAAAAACCAGCTATATCATAATCTCCGTCTTTATAAAAACCAGGCATTTCAGCTGTTTCGCCTCCTATCAAAGCAGCACCAGCATCATAACATCCATCAGCAATACCCTTTACTATTAAAGCAGCAGTCTCCCCATTTAATCTTCCGCAAGCAAGATAATCCAAAAAGAAAATAGGTTTAGCACCATGACAAAGTACATCATTAACGCACATAGCAACAGCATCTATTCCAACAGTATCATACTTCTTCATAGAATATGCTATCTCTAATTTTGTACCTACACCATCAGTTCCTGATACCAATACAGGATTATTATATTTTCCAAGTTCATACATAGCACCAAAACTGCCTATATTATTAAGTACATTAGTATGCATAGTCTTGGCTACAACTTCTTTCATAAGAGAAACGGCTTTATAGCCCTCCTCTCTGCTGACTCCGCTGTCTTTATAAGAAATTCCCATAAATAATTCCCTTAAATTTTATAAGAATAGTAAGTAAGTATAACAATATTTTTTATATTTACAAGAAAAATTTTCTTATTTCTAATAAAAAACTAAAATGATATACCTATAGAAAATCTAGGTAATGGTACAAATCTTACAATATGAGTAAAAGAATAACCTATATCAAGCAAAGATATATCTATAAAAGGTCTTACAGGCCAATCAGAACCCATTTTACTAAACATATCTATCTTAAATCCCATTTCTCCTGATATATAAAAATTAGCTATAGCAGTTTTTCTATTCATATTAGCAGGATAATCTCTTCCATTAATAGCAAGTATTGTCATTCCAATTTTTGGAAGCAGAAAAAAACCATTATCTTTATCTCTTTTATTAAAATAAAATCTCACTCCAATAGAGGCAGGTATTGCTATAACATCAGCATTGTATATTTTTTCATATCCAACTATTCCATTAATAGATTTGCTTCCATTATAATAACCGCTGAAAGCATATATTCCAAATGAAGCATCTATACTTTGTTTAGGTAAATAATTATAATTATAATAAAGCCTCAATCCAAAATAAGATTTAAATAAATCTTCTGTAGCACCATTTTGAGGTTTGAATAATATATTAGCCATAATAGGTAATGTAACCATAGAAAAAATAGTGGTACCAAAATCTACACCTATAGAATGTTTAAAAGCATATACATAACTATTAAATACAACTATTAATATTAATATCATCGCTTTTTTCATAAAATAAATCCATTAAAATCTTATACTAAAACCTATTCTTGGAAATAATCCTATTCTAAAATTAGAAAGTATTTTAGCCCAATTAGGCAAATTATCCCAAGAAGGAATATTAATATTAGAAGTTCCTAATAATAAAGCACCTATACCGCCTGTAAAAGCATTGTATACATTTGCAGACCATGGCCTTATATAATAACCTATTTCAAGTAATCCTATATCTATAGTAGGCTTTACTCTCCATTCTCTATTTGGAAATAATTCTATATTCCAGCCAATTTCATATGAAACATAAACAGTTAAATCCTGAATAGTTTGATAAGACCTAGTTCCTATTACTCCATTTTCTGTAGAAACAGTATAAAAAAATGCATCAAGTCCAAGGCGAAAAAGATTATAAAATTGTCTTTTCTTACCATAAAATTTAATTCCAAAATTAATCGGCATTATTATGAAAGAAGCATTCATACTGCTGTCTGTAACTACAATATTAGCATAATCAGGATTTCCAAGCTCTTCCATCAATTTTCTTACATTATCTTTTGATATTCTAAAATCATAAGTGCTTGAATAAACACCTATACTAGTTTCAATGGCTATTGTGTTTGCTAAAAATAATGAATAATGAATTGATGGTATATACCATGAACTGGCATTATTTTCAGCATATTGAAGATATTTAGTTGATATTCCTAAATCAACACCCAAAAAACCAGCTGTATGCAAACCATGTCTAAAAATAGTATCAGAAAACATCGCTGTAAAAACTGTTATTCCAGGATTTAAATTTATACTTATCATTTGTCTTCCCTTTATCCAGCTATAATTTTCTGTATCAGCTCCAACTGATAAAGGAAGTCCTTTTGCAAATATTGAGGAATATAAATTAATAAAAATAAATATTGATATGATGAACTTAAACATTCAATTACTCTAAAATTATTTTTTAAAGAAAACTTTAGGACTTTTGAATTCGCCTCTTAATGATATTAATTCATCTCTTATAGCCTTTCTATCTTCTTCTGTAATATTGACACCTTTAAATATTTCATTAGCCTCAAAACTAGCATTTTCATCATTTCTATATTTCAATATTATATCTGATATATTTTTTATAATAATACCAGCATTATCTTCTATAATTAATTTACCTATTTTCTCAATAGATTTCCTTGATTTTTCAGAAAGCATCATAGTATATAAATTAGGTCCAAAAGGAAGAGCAAATAAATAATCAACAGTATTTTCTTTTTCATATATACCTATTAAAGCTGAAATATTATTAAAAAACACATAAGTACCGCTAATATCACTATTATTTATAATAACTTTATTTCCTAATACCTCAACATTTTCCCAAGAACCATTATTCATTTTATCCAAAATAAAATCTGGAGTTGGTTCTAAAATTGTAATACCAGAATTTTTTGTACATGAAATATTTGTAAATAGAATAAAAGATATAAAAAACAAAAAAATTATTGATATATTTAATTTCATATTAAATTCCTAATAGGTATATATTTTTTTTATAACATGTAAAAAATAAATAATTAATTGTAAAATTTATACCTATTAAGATTTTATTATTAAAAAGTAATAAATTCTTAGAATAAAGTATGAAAACAAAACATTTTATACATAAATAAAATTGAATATTTCATTTTTTTGTTCAATCAAGGTGTTTTATTTGACAAAAAAAGAGTAATAAACTTATAATAAAGTCTATTACTCTATATATACAGTCAGAATAAATTATTATAAATCCTGAGATATTTCTTCTATTTTGAATATCTCTAAGAGATCACCCTTTTTAATATCATTGAAATTTTCTATAGAAGCACCGCATTCATATCCAGTAGCAACTTCTTTAACATCATCTTTTATTCTTCTTAAGCTTGAAATTTTGCTTGTATAAATGAGAACATTATCTCTCATAACTCTAACACCAGCATTTCTCTCTATTTTACCGCTAGTAACATAACATCCAGCAATAGTACCTACTTTAGGAACATGGAATACATCTCTAACTTCAACAGTGCCAATATCAACCTCTTTTTTAAGTCTTTCAAGAGAACCTTTCATAGCATCTTGAATAGCCTCTATTGCTTCATAAATGATATCATATCTCTCTATAGGTATTCCTAATTTTTCAGCTAATTCTCTAGCCTTTCCAGAAGGACGAACTCTATAAGCTATAATAATGGCATTAGATGCATGAGCTAAGTTTACATCACTTTCAGTAACAGCACCTGATGCACTATATATTGATACAAATCTTATTTTATCACTTTGTATTTTATTTAAAGCATCTCTTAAAGCTTCAGCACTTCCCTGAACATCAGCTTTAATTATTACTTTGAACTCTTTCATAGATTCAGAAGCTATTTTTTCATAAAGATTTTCTAATGTAACTTTAACATTAGCCTTTAAAGCTTCCTGCTGTTTTAATTGAACTCTCTTATCGGCTATAGCTTTTGCTTCTTTTTCATCAAGCATAACATTGAATGATTCTCCAGCTTCAGGAGTCTTTTCAAAACCCAAAACTTCAACAGGAGTAGAAGGTAAAGCCTTAGTAACTCTCTGTCCTAAATCATTAACCATAGCACGTACTTTACCAACAGAAAGTCCGCATACAAAATAATCACCTATTTTCAAAGTACCATTTTGAACAAGTACAGTACCAACAGGACCTCTTCCAGGATCAAGCGAAGCCTCTAATACTATACCTATAGCTTCTCTATTAGGATTAGCCTTTAATTCAAGCATTTCAGCCTGCAATATAATAGCTTCTAATAAATCATTAATACCTTGTTTTGTCAAAGCACTAACACCTATATATTGAGTATCTCCACCCCATTCTTCTGGAGTAAGTCCGTACTCTGATAAAGATGCCTTTACCTTATCCATAGTAGCGTTAGGTAAATCCATCTTATTAACAGCAACTATTATAGGTACATTAGCCTCTTTAGCATGATTTAAAGCTTCAACTGTCTGAGGCATAACTCCGTCATCTGAAGCAACAACAAGTATTACTATATCAGTACTTTTTGCCCCTCTTGCTCTCATCATAGTAAATGCCGCGTGACCTGGAGTATCAATAAAAGCTATTTCTCCGCTAGGTATTTTTACTTTATAAGCACCAATATTTTGAGTGATTCCGCCGCTTTCTTTTGATGTGATATTACTATGTCTTATAGCATCAAGAAGAGAAGTTTTACCATGGTCAACATGCCCCATTATTGTAACAACTGGAGGACGAGGTCTTAAATCTTCTTCTCTATCTTCTTTTATTTCAATAGTAGCCTCTTCCTGCAAAGATATAACATTAACTTTACAGCCGAAATCATCAGCAATAATAGTAGCTGTATCAGAATCTATTATATCATTAACTCTAGCCATAGTACCCATACCCATAAGTTTGGATATTATATCAGATGCTCTTAAATTCATCTTTTTAGCCAAATCGCCAACCGTAATAGTTTCCATTATGCTGATTTCTTTTTCAACACTTGCAAGTCTCTGTTCCTGCTGACGTTTTTTAGCCTGAAGTTTATTGAATATTTTGTTTTCCTGTCTTTGAGCTGCTTCTGCTTTAGAGTCTTTTTGAGATGATTTTTTATCATACTCTTTCTCTTTTTTCTCATAATCTCTTTTTTTATTATCTTTCTTATTATCTTTTTTGAAAGAAGAAACATCTTCTACAGGAGGAGCAGAAATTTGAGTATCTTTATATGATTTATTTTCTTTATGCGCTCTATTTTCTCTATTACCGCCATGAGAATAATTCTTATTATCTTTACCGTCTCTTTCTGTATCTTTTGAGAAATTTCTATCAGTATTATTACTGCTATTATCCTGTTTATGAGCATCAGGCTTTTCTTGTTTATTATGTATTATTATTTTCTTTTTTACTATAACTTTTTTTACTTTTTTAACAGCTGCTGCAGCTTGATTATCATCGTTATTATTATTAGATGAATTATTATTTTTTTTTATTATAACTTTAGGTTTATTATCAACTGCAGGGCTTTCCTGATTTAAGTTTTTTTCATTATTCTCATTTTTTTGAGACATTATTTTCCTTTCCCATTTATATTAAATTTTAATTGTTTGTTCTTGGTAATAAATTATTATCTACGCCTTGCTGAGGTAAAGCTGCTGGATTATTTGTACCTTGTATAGCTGCAGCATTAGTATCTCCTATTTGAGGAGGAAGTATGCTTGCTTCGCCTAATATAGCTGTATTTCTTTCTATTACCGCTTTATCTTTTAAATCCTGTATATCTCTTTCTACTAATTGCTGTGCATAAGTATTTTTATATAATTGAGCAATATAAGGAGCTGTTTCTGTATTATATGCTGTGATTCCATACATTTGAGTTAACTGCTGCTTAGCTTGTTCAAAGAATGCCTGAGCATGTTCTGGAGTTGGGTCTGGGATATTCTTAGAAGCATCTGCCATAAGTTTTGTTACATAATATTGGAATTTTATATTTCTGATTGAAAGATTAATAAAATCTTTTGCTTCTTCTGTTTCAAAGAATTTTTCTTCTTCTGCTTTATTTAATAATAAAATAGAATTTATTAATTGATCTGCATATAATTGCTGATACTGACTATTATTAGCATACATGGCTAAATCCTCTGGAGTAGCTCCTTGAAGAACTAATGATGCTTGATAATCTTTATTAAAATTAGTTTGATTTATTGTAAAATTATCTATTTTTAAAACCCATTCTCCTGCACCGCCGTTTAAATAAGCTAAAGAATCTGAAGAAGCTTTAGAACCTGATCCCTGACTTTGAGAGCAAGCTATTATAGAGAATGATGATATTATCAAAAATAATTTTTTGAAATTTTTTAAACTCATATATACTCCTTAAAATAAAAAACAGTTTAATAGTTTTATAGTGTATCATATATAAATATTTCTGCAAGTAAAAAATATTTGTTTTTACAAATATTATTTTTTTCCAGAATACATATTAATTACCAAATTAGGAAGCTCTTTTTCCAATATTCCATACCATATAGATTTTCTTCTTTTTAATGTTTTACTGCTCATAGCAATATTCATTAATTTATTATAAGTTTCATTAGCCTTTTGAACATTCTGAAATATAGGTATATGATTGGCAGGGAATATCTCTGATATATTAGCTTCTATATCTTTCTTTATAACAACATCATAAACAGGCAAAACCTTTTCATATCCTGCACAAATACTTTCTGCATATTCCAAAACCATTTTATCAAAATTAGGAATAGTTTTTAATAATTTTATAATCAAAGCAAAAGTGTCTATTGCCTCTTTATAATTTTCTTTAACTACATAAGCACCATTAGCCCTATCGCATAAATCGCATATAGTACTATTAGTATAACCTGATATATATTCATTAACCTGCTCATCTATTTGGAAAGGAGGCATTGATTTGGCAACTTTAGATATCAAATCCAAAATAGCTGTAAACATTCTCTGTTTCCATAAATTACCCTTAACACTTTTTACAAGTTCTTCCATCTCATTAAAGAATGATTCTTTATATTTTTCATCAGGATTAAATATTGCCTCTACTATAGGTATATCTGTACCTTTGAATGATATCATACCATTATCATAAAAAGATATAATATTTTTCTCAAATATTTCGCTTTTAACTTTACTGTTTTCCTTCAAAAAGTTAAACTGCAAATTTTTAGTTACTATTACTTTATTTTCTTTAGGAGCTAAAGTATTTGCTCTTGCCTGCATCCTTGCAGCATTATTGATTAAAAATCCTGATAAATCTCCATCTTCTGTAATGATAAGAGAGCTATTAGTATTACCGCCAGATATACCTGCACTTATTTTAAAATCAGGCAAACCAGAAGTATCTACACTTGGATATTCATTTAATAATCTCTTCTTACTTAATACTCCTATTACAGCAATTGTAGCACTTAAAGCATCTGTTGCTGAAGGACATACCATAATTATTTCATCACCCTGCTTTCTATGAGAGATAACATTATAAAATTTTGTTACTTCACTTACCTTATTTTGCATCAAATCATCTAAAGCATGCATTTTTGAAAGATTATTTTTATTCTCTTCGCAAAACTTTGTATAACCATGTATATCAAGCATTGCTATATAAATATCAGCTATCGATAAACTTAATTTTAAATCCCCAGCAAAATTGTATTTTTGATTTTCTGTAACAAACATATTCCATAATTTAGGATATGATTCTTTATCTAAATTATTGAAAAAACCCCAATTAATTTTTCGTATAAGATCAAACAAACCCTTTAATATTGATTTATGATCATGTATTTTTTCAAAATTAACATTTTTAGCATATGTGAAAATTTCAGAAAATGTTTTTATTTCGCCTGATACTATTTTTTCACTTAAATGAGTATATAATTCATATTTAGAAGTGGATTGATTGTATTCTCCTATTTTATTCACTTTTTTCCTCTTACCTTATTTTATAGAAAACACATAATTATTACTTTAACTTATAAACAAAAAAAATCAATAGTATATTATAAACCATATTGAAAAAAATATAATCTATACTAAAATAAAAAAATAATACAATTTATCAAAATTAAAAAAGCATTATTTTTATATGAATAAAAAAATAAATAACAATTTTAATATAAGTATAGCATTATATAGGCCTGAAATACCTGCCAATACTGGAAATATCGGAAGATTATGCGTAGGACTTAATATAGATCTGCATATAGTTTCAAAACCATCTTTCATAATAAGCTCAAAAGAAGTAAAGCGTGCAGGTCTTGATTATTGGAAGCATCTCAATTTAATAAAACATGAAAATGAAAATACATTTTTAGAATACTGCAACAATAATAACAAAAGAATAGTGCCCATTACAAAATTCGGTGAAAACAGATACGATGAATTTCAATATTCTAATAATGACATACTACTATTTGGAAGAGAGTCAACTGGACTTAGAGAATCACTATGGGAAAATGATTTAGAAAACTCTGTATATATACCTATGAGTGATAATATACGTTCTATAAATGTATCAAATACTGCAGCTATAATCGCATATGAAGCATACAGACATATTGTTTTAATTAATAGTAATTAATTAAGCGCACGGTTAACTAATTTTTTATATAATTAATATTATATTATTAATTGATTAACAATATAAATTTTATTCTGCGTGCGTTAATAATATTATAACTCTAAATAAAATTTAGGGTGGGTTTTTATAATTTTTAAATAAGCTATAAAAATAAATTTACTATTAATTCTAAAATAAACAATAAACATATAGGGTGGGATTAAAAATAAAGCAAAAAATAAAATTCTTTTAAACTTACTTACATACCCCGCCCTTTATATTTTTAATCTATTTCAAAATTATAATTTTAATTATACTAATTACTAAATTAGAAATTTCAGCACCCGCCCAAGTTTTTTTTAAATTTGTTATGCAGTAAGAGCATTGTTTCCTTTAGAATCTATAGCTACAATCAAAGGCATATCTTCAACATAAAGCTCTCTAATAGCCTCTGTTCCTAAATCCTCAAATGCTATGATTTTAGAAGACTTAACACAATTAGACATATAAGCCGCAGCTCCTCCAATAGCCGCAAAATAAATACCGCCATATTTTATTATAGCATCTATCACTTCCTTATTTCTTTTACCCTTACCTATCATAGATAAAAGACCAAGCTCTAAAAGTTTTGGAGAATAAGCATCCATTCTGTAGCTAGTAGTAGGTCCAATACTTCCCATAACTTCATTAGGTTTAGCAGGTGAAGGACCTGCATAAAAAATAGTTTGATTTTCTATATTGAAAGGAAGCTTCTCATTACTATTTATCATGTCAATTAATCTTTTATGAGCGGCATCTCTAGCAGTATAAATAGTACCTGTCAAACTTACCATATCACCAGCTTTCAAATCTAATAATTTTTCTTTTGTTAATGGAGTATTTAATTTCTTTATTTCCATAATATAAACTCTACAATATAATTTCTTTATGTCTTGTTACATGACAACCTGTGCATACACATACAGGAAGCGAAGTTATATGAGCTGCGTACATATTAATATGAACAGCTAAAGCAGTTGTTTTTCCCCCGAATCCTGAAGGTCCTATATTCATTTTATTGATATTATCAAGAAGTTCTTCCTCTAATTTTTGTAAACGAATATCTTCATTTTTTGTACCTATCTCTCTAAGCAAAGCCCTCTTAGCAATATCAGCACATTTCTCCATGCTTCCGCCCAAACCTATTCCTATAATCATAGGAGGACATGCATTAGAAGCAGCTAATTTTATAGTTTCATATACAAAGTCTTTTACTCCCTCTATTCCAGCAGAAGGCGGAAGCATTTTTATCCTGCTCATATTCTCACTTCCAAACCCTTTAGGAGCAGCTGTAATTTTTACTTTATCCCCATCCACTATATTATAATGTATTATTGCAGGAGTATTATCATTTGTGTTTTTTCTATCTATTGGGTCATTTAATACAGACTTCCTCAAATATCCTTTAGTATAACCTAATGCCACACCTTTATTAATGGCATCAGTTAAATTACCTCCTGTAAAATGTACATCCATTCCTATATCCATATATATAATTGCCATTCCTGTATCTTGACATATAGGTTTTAATTCTTTTGACGCTATATCAGCATTTTCTATTAACACATTTAAAATATTTCTTGCTATTTCATTTTCTTCTTTTTTTGCATTTTCAATGAGAGATTTTTTAATATCTTCATTCAAATAAATATTGGCATCTATACATAATTGAGCCACAGTTTCTGTTATAAGATTTACATCTATTTCACGCATAAAATCACCAAATAATTTTTTAGTAAGTAATTGTTAAAAAATAAAAGCCCACTAATATTTCTATTAATAGGCTTTTTAATATCTACATTTGTAATAAGTCGCTTAAAGAAAATTATCCAATAATTCTCATTATAGATTGGTTTTTCATATTAGCATTAGCTAACATAGCAGCGCCTGTTTGTTGTAAGATTTGCTCACGAGTATAAGCAACCATAGCAGAAGCCATATCAGCATCACGAATAACACTTTCAGAAGCGATAGTGTTTTCAGTAGCTATCATTAAGCTTTTTACCATAGATTCCATTCTGTTTTGAACAGCACCTA